>MNUT01000007.1 GCA_001871165.1 Candidatus Falkowbacteria bacterium CG1_02_37_21
CCCAATATTTGCTTCTTTTAATTCGCTGGCATTCTTCTTCTATCTCTCTTAACTTCTTCTGCTTTTCATAATCCGTCAAAATGTTATAATTTCTCATAGAATTGAGTGGTTTTAATAGTTTTGTTATTAGACTAACGTTACTATTATACCGCTCTTTTCTATTTTAGCCCCTAGTTTGATTTGTCCGAAATGTGCGTGAACTTACCAATGTTTGACAAATTATTATAATTTGCTATTATAACTATAACAAATAAATAGATTGCCACAGACAGCCAGCTGGTGCTAAATACACCGTAAGTCTTGCCGAGGTAAATTACGCTAATGTTAGCGTTTATATCTCTGTGGTAACACAGATTTTTTTATTAAAAAAAGACAAGCATCTTATTAATAAGTCCTATGCCTAAAAATAAACTACAAAAACAAGAAATTTTTCGTACTTTGAGCGAAAAAATAAAGAATTCCAAGTCTTTGGTCTTTGCTGGTTTTAATGCTTTCGGTGTTAAAGATAATGAAGAATTACGCGCTAAACTGAAGGCGGAAAACAGTGAATACTATGTTGCTAAAAAGACTTTAATCAATTTAGCCTTAAAAGAAAGTAAAATAGATATTAATGTACGTGATTTTGAGGGTAAAGTGGCGGCTATTTTTTCTTATGAAGATGAGATTGCTCCGGCTAAAATTATTGGCGCTTTCCGTAAAGATAAGGAAAAAGTAGAAAAAGTATTTTTCTTGGGTGGAATTTTAGAGGGTAAGATATTATCTAAAGACCAGGTTGAAGCTCTTTCTCAATTACCAAGCAAGCAAGAACTTTATGCCAGCATTGTTGGTTCTTTGAATGCTCCTGTGTCCGGATTTGTCAATGTGTTGGCCGGTAATCTACGTAACTTCGTGGGAGTTTTGAAGGCTATCGGAGAAACAAAATAATTTAAATTTAAATAATTAATTAAGTCATTATAAATTTATGTCTGAAGAAAAAACAGAAGAAAAGAAAGAAGAAGTAACTGCCGTGCCCGCTAAGTTTGAAAAATTAGTTGGCGAAATTGAAAAGATGAGTGTTTTAGATTTAGCGGAACTCGTTAAAATCTTAGAAGAGAAGTTCGGTGTCAGTGCCGCCGCCCCGGCCATGATGATGGCTCCAGCCGCTGGTGCCGTCGCCGTAGAAGAAAAGACTAGCTTTGACGTAGAAATTACAGACTCTGGTGCTAATAAGATTAACGTCATTAAGGCCGTTCGCGAATTAACTGAAATGGGCTTAAAAGAAGCTAAAGATTTAGTTGATGCCGCTCCGAAAGTCTTAAAGGAAGGCGTTAAGAAAGAAGACGCTGAAAAAATGAAAAAAAGATTGGAAGAAGCTGGTGCTAAAGTAACTTTGAAATAATTACTTATTGCAAAAAACCGCCCTCCCGTAAAGGGGGGCGGTTTTTTATATCTTAGATTTGTTTACTAGTTAAGCGTTACTTTGTAAATTTTTTCACCACTTAAAATATAAGCGGTTTTGTTAGTTTCATCAATACTGAAGTCTTTTAGATCATTCAAACTGTCTACTTGGTACTGATTAATAAGTAGTCCATCCTTTTTATTCAGAACCACTAAACGTTTAGAATCAGCTTCCCAAAAATAAAGATACTTTTCTCCGATTGTTAGTCTGGAAGCGTTATTCATGATTGGTAATATTTTGGCTGACTGATAATCTTGTTTTTCTCCTTTAAAGAATTTTTGTACATTAGCGCTGTTATCTAAAATGTAGATATCACCATCAATAGCTAAATCTTTAGCTTGACTGATATCAACGCCGGTATTTAACCAGTTAGTTTTTTGTCCATAAGTGCTACCGGAGCGAGCATAGCGATATACTTGGTTATTTTCGGGAGATAATAAGTAAATATTATTTTGGTTAGTAAAAATTTTAAAGCTCGCGATATCTCCTAATGTGTCTACATCGTTAATGGATAGGGAATTACTAGCTTTAGTTTTAATGTTAAATATGGAAATTTTATTGTTATCCCAATAATAAATACTATCCTTTTCATTAAAGATCGGCTGGCTTAAATTCTTAGCACCCTCAATAGTAGTTTTGACTGAGCTACTAGCGTTTGGATTTAATTCATAAACAAAATCATTTCCGGCACCATAAATTTTAGGTTCAACAAATACTAAATTATTAATTCCTAAACCACTCAAATCATTAACGGACTTCAGATCATTAACATGAACTATTTTTTCAACTTTATCAGCATTAGCGCTTAAGAGTTCTTTTAAACGTTGGTAAGTAGCCTGCTGCTCTTTAGTATCTTGCGGTAGAGCTGCCAGAGCCGCTTGGGCTTCTAATAAAATCTTACCGGCGCCGATGCTATCGTTATAAAGAAGATGAGCGTCAATATCGGAAGTTTGTGTTTCTATGGCTACAACACGGTTATTAAAATCTTCTATAGCTAATTGACGTTTATGACTCCAGTTAGTAAAGGAAACGCTAATTACGAAAATAAAAATTAATGCGCCGAGAGCCCAGAACAATAAACGATTTTTAGAAGATAAAGACTGAATCCAAGCTTTTAAACTACTAATAATCTTAGGCCAAGATCTAAAGTTAAATAGTCCACCAATAAAAGCTAGAGACTCTTTGATGCCAAATAAAATATGGCCACTTTTCTTTTTAAAAAATATTTTTTCTTTAATCAAAAAAGAATCGGAACGCGCCACATTCATACTTTTTATTGTCCCCAAGTCTAAAGGTTCTGGACTCTTTTTCTCAATTGCATTTAAATATTTTTTTGGTGGAGTTGGGGGAAGTGGTTGCCAATTTTTAATTAATTGTTTAACAATGTTAAAAATTTTAGAAAAATTAAATAGGTTGGTTGGGGCCAGCATTTGTTCGGTCTTTTGTTCAGTATAATTTAAAGAGGATATAGATCTTTGGACTGAGGCCTCTTCTTCGGCCTCTTCTTTTATTTCAGAAGTTATAACCCCGGCGGTATTTTTAATAATAATACCAAGAAAGGGAATATAAGTATTAATTTTAGTGAGGATACTTTTAATTTGTTCGGCGGCAGTCATTGGCGGTAATTTAGTAACAATATCAATTAAATCTTTACCGGACAGATATTCGGGTAGAGCTTCGCTGGTAAAAATAAAATAAGATCCAACTGGTACCTCACCGCTTACAACCGAAGAAAATAATTTTGGCGTTTTAGCCGTCCCCCCCTCTTCAGCTTCATTGCTGGGCAGGGGAGCATCGGTTGCTGTCGTTTCTACATTAATAATTTCATAATCATCATCATGGCGATAAACTAATAGCGCACGATTACGGCCGAAATTGGCAAAATGTAATTTATTTTCATAAATAACTCCAATAGTAATATTAGTAGCAGCCGAATTAATCTTTATTTTTTGAGCCACTAAGAAATCTTCCAAATCTTTATTGGTTTTTGTGACTGCTACCTCAAAAATGTTTTCAATTTTTAAACCCTCAATCTTACCGCGAAAAAGAATTTTTTCATCATTATAGTAATTGTCATTGAGTGACATGGTTAAAAAATCAAAAATTTTTCTTCCGTCATTTTTTTTACCGCTTATTTCCGCTAATACAAATATCTTCCCAGCTAGACTTTCTTTAAGTGAGTCAGGTTGAGCAACAAAAACATCGCTTAAGCCATTAGCTTTGGCGGCATTTAAAATCAAGGAAGCAATTTTATTATACATAGAAAAAAGGCCAAATATCGACTTTAGATGGTTTGACTGTTCTTAGTGAATATTATACTATAAATTCATAAATAAATAAATATGCTTAATGACATTTTTGGATCGGCAGCACGAGTAAAACTTTTAAACCTCTTTTTCCTGTATCCCGAAAAACAATATCTTGTCGCTGATTTGACAAAGGAGTTAGGACTAACAACTCCCGCTATTCGTCGTGAGTTAGATAACTTACTGAAGTTGGGTTTAATTACAGAGGAAAAGGCTCTAGAGAATTCCGGTGATACAAAAACAAAATCTAAGGGTAATTATTTTAGCGCTAATAATAATTTTATTCTGTATCCGGAAATTAGAGCTTTATTTGTCAAGGCGCAGATACTTTTTAGTCAAAAATTTTTAGATTCTTTACAAAAAATTTGTCGACCAAAATTTTTAGCTTTAACCGGTCTCTTCACTAATTATCCGGAAGCGCAAACTGATTTGCTTCTTGTGGGAAATTTACGTCATTCGGCTTTTTTACAATTAATTAAAAATCTGGAAAAAGATCTTGGCCGGGAAATAAATTTTACTATCCTGAATGAGGGAGAATTTTATTATCGTCGAGAAGTTATGGATATATTTTTATATAATATCATGGAGGGAAAGAAGTTAGTTTTAATTGATAATTTAGATAAAAAGAGTTCGGATTAAAAATAAAATATGCATTATTCTTCCTTTTTTCGCTTTATTGGATCACTTTTAAAATATATCGGCTTAGCGATAGCGGCTTTTGTTATAATACTAGCCGTTTTATTATTCGGCGCTTACAACGACTTAAAAGAAGCTGCTTTAAACGGTTGGAACGGAAAAACGGCTATTAGTGCGGCGGCAGCGGCGATTTCCACTCAAAACTGGGAATTAGTATCGGAACAATCACAACTAGCCGATGAATATTTTACAGCTGGTATAGATAACTTGGCGAGAACGCAAGATGCCAGGTTTATTAAGAATATTGGACTGATAAAAACTCAGATTAATGATTTAGCTTACTTATTAAAAGTGGGTGAAATATTAAGTTCCTCTTTAACTCATTTAAGTCCTATTATTGCCAAGCTAGATAACGTTAGAGCGAGCGTGGGCGTTGCAAATTTTAATGATTTACCGGAATCTAATAAACGCGAGATTCTTCAATTAATCTATGAATCGGAACCAGAACTAAATGGTCTTCAGGCTAATTTAGATTTAGCAATCCTTAATCTTGATAAGATTCACAAACTCGGGATACTTTGGCCAGCTTATGAGCGAATTAGCAGTATTAAAAATGAAATGAAACAAATCGCCGTTTTATTTAATAAGTTTTCTCCTTTGTTAAAGATGTTGCCGGCTTTAACTGGCTATCCCGACACCAGTCACTTCCTATTAATTTTACAAAACAATGATGAGCTACGTCCTAGCGGTGGTTTTATCGGTGTTTATGGACTGCTAGATTTAAAAAATGGGTCTATAAAAGAGCTCAGCACTTCCGATAGCTATCACTTAGATGCCCCCGCTTCTATTAATGATAATTGGAATTTGGAGCCACCAGTAGAATTAAAAAAATATTTAGACGTAAAAAAATGGTATTTACGTGATGCAAATTGGTCTCCGGATTGGCCAAGTTCCGCCCAGCAAATAGAAAAAATTTATCGGGGTGAGAATTTAGCTTTAGGTAATTCGGTTCCGCCTTTTACTGCTATTATTGCCATTACTCCCGACCTGGTATCTGATTTAATTCGTTTAACTGGACCGATTACGGTTGGTGATACCACTTATACGGCCGACAATCTTCAGCCACTTTTGCAATATAATGTGGAGGTTGCTTACAAGGAAGACAATATTTCTAGTTGGGACCGTAAGGCGGTTATCAATGAGTTAATTTCAGAATTACAGAAGAAGTTATCGGCTTTATCCAGTAGTCGCTGGCGTGATCTTTTTAGTCTTGTCAGTAATAATATTGATGCTAAAAATATTCAAGTATATTTTTCTCAAGAAGACCGAGAAAATTTAGTAAAACGTTTGGGGGCGGGCGGGGAAGTAAAAAATAGTGATGGCGACTATCTATTAGTAGTTGACGCTAATCTCGGCGCTTTTAAAAGTGATGTTGCCGTGAAAAAAAATATATATTATTTTGTAACAAAAAATAGTAATAGTCTGCAAGCTTCTTTGCGTCTAAGTTATAGACATGAGGGCGCTTTTGACTGGCGGACGACTCGTTATCGTAGTTACACTAGAGTTTATGCCCCCTTGGGCAGCAAATTTGTATCCCTACAGGGCTTGGATGAATCCACTAGGGATTTAAAAGTTGTTGATGATAAGGGTTTGAATAAAACCGTTTTTGGATTTTTCTTAACTGTGGAGCCGGGTACGGATAGGGAAATAGTTTTAGATTATCAACTGCCGGATAATATTTATAAATTAACTACCCCTTATCAGTTATTAGTACAGAATCAAGCGGGTAATAGAATTGAAAGCTTAAATATAAATTTTCAAGACTATAACAAACCGGAGCAAGTTTGGGCTAGCGATTTAAAGACAGATAAAACTTTTACGGTTAAGTAAGACAATGAAACTTATTGGCAGATTTCTAGTATTTTGTTAAAGGATAAAATCTAGCAATAAAAAAACGCCGGACTAGCCGGCGTTTTATCGTTTAAATAATAAGTGTTAGCCTTACTGACGAGCTTCTTCCGTGGCGGGAACAGAGGCAAGCTTATCTAGTTGATCGTTCAGAACGATTATACTAGCCGAATTAAAGACAACCAGACGATCGCCTTTATCAGTATTTACCAGTTTTAAGCCCATCGCCCAGCCACCCGATCCATCCAAATTAGAGGTGTACGCAAAATCGTTAACGGTAAATGATTCTTTATTCATCTTTACCACTCCAGTTCCGTTAGAAAAATATACATATGGGTTACCGGTACTGCTCTCCATTTCATAGCCGGGGTAGTCTAAGTGACGGAAAGAAGCTAAAAGTTTTCCGTCTAAAGAAAATTTCTTAGCGTAGTAATCGTCAATAGCGTAAATATTATCAGTGATGGCGTCAAAATAAATTTTATGATTAACTTCTTGACTGGAAAAATTTAAAGGAATTTCCGTATCAATTTTTCTGGTCTCACGGTTATAAATTTGAATTTTGTCGTCGTTAATCGCGAATAATAAATTATTACTGCCATTAGAGCGCAAACCAAAAGGTTCTTCCGGACTGAAGGCGTAAGAATTGATGATTTCTGAATCTGAGTTTAAGATATCTACTCCATGCGTTCCAACAATACCCATATTATTACCAAAACGATCAACTCGGTAATACCAGTTCCAAGAGTTATTTTTCTTTTCAGCAATCAAGCTTAGATTTCTTAAATCAGAAAAGTTGTATTTCAAGAGAGTATATTTAGAGGCAGTATAAATATATAATTGTCCGCCCTCAATAGTCATTTTAACATCAGAATAATCATCATAATTATTAAAACGAGGGTTATAAACTTTAACTTTAACGAGAGTCAATAAATCTTGACCTTGTAATTTAAAAATTTCTAAATAGCCCGTATTGGTTGTTGCTACTAATAATTGATTATTGTAGTAAATAGCATCACCGGAATAATAAGCCTGGACTTTAGCAGCGCTTTGGTCGGTAAAAATCCAAGGAGAAATAGCTAGAACCGCAATAATCACCAAGAAAATTTTATATAATCTTTTCTTATTCATAATAATTAGACATTTTTTATTTAAACTAACTTAGAACAATAACAAATTAGCTAAAAAAAGTCAAGGGGCATCGGTAATGTGCACACACATATTGCACTTTTAGTGGTAATCTAGGAGCATATGTCAAAAACTATGCCCAAATCAACTAGAGACGAGAAGTATCGCTGGATTAAGCCA
>MNUT01000029.1 GCA_001871165.1 Candidatus Falkowbacteria bacterium CG1_02_37_21
CAAAAAATTCTAGAAGATTACATGGAATACTATAATACCAAAAAACCATTAGACTCAGATCCGCTTAAACGAACACCGCGAGAAATAGCGACTGGACAAACCTCGATTCTAACTCAGCAGCGGCTTAAGATTAAATTACTGAGAAAACATCGTGGCCAAGTAGCCGCTTGGCAAGAAATTATTAAAAATATTGAGCAGGCTACTATTATTACCGAATCTACGTCTAAAGCCTCTTGTCATTTGTCCGAAATGTGCGTAAACTGAGCAAGCTGATGCAGCCCCAGTTCAATAAGTAAGTGCAACACTAGTCTGCTACCGCCTCGGTGGGCTAAACGAGCTAAATAAGAAAAGGCTATTTCCCTAATATCTTCAGATAAATTTTAATAAAACTTTTTAATGATTTTGTAAAACTCTGTGCATAACTTTAGTTTTTTTTAATATTTTTTTAAAGATTAGCTAAATTGACCCAGCCCCCAAGTTTTGCTAAAATATAGCTATACACAACATTTAGTGGATGTTAATTAAAAAAGCCACTAAATATAGGATTTTTAAATATGAAATGCCCTATCTGTTATTTTCCCGACACTAAGGTCATTGATTCACGCATCGCCCCGGATGCGATGTCTATTCGTCGCCGTCGGGAATGTTTAAAATGTGCTTTCCGTTTTTCTACTTATGAAGAAGTAGAATTACTGGATTTAGTTATTATGAAGCGTGATGGACGGAGAGAAGCCTATAGTCGCGATAAAATGACCGATGGTTTAAAAAAATGTTGCGCTAAACGGCCGATTACCGAAGATCGTTTTAAGAAATTGATTAATTCTATTGAAAGGGATTTACAGCGTTTAAAAAGTACGGAAATTACTTCACGTCAGATTGGTCAGATGGTAATGAAAAATTTAAAAAAAGTAGATCAGATTGCTTATATTCGTTATGCCTCGGTTTATGAATCGTTTAAAGACGCTCACGAATTTCGTAAAGAACTTAATAAATTAATTAAAGAAAAAAAATAGTATGTCCGCTACCATTACTAAAATTATTAAGCGCGCCGGTGAAATTGCAGATTTTGACCAGTCTAAAATTACGCGGGCTATTTATAAGGCAGCGGTTTCGGCCGGTTTTGATGACCATCAATTGGCTAAGAAATTAACCGACCAGGTCACGATTCGTTTGAATCAAAAATTTCATCAGAACAGTATCCCGGCCGTTGAAGAAGTTCAAGATATCGTTGAGGAAGTTTTAATTGAAAGTAAATTAATAAAAGTTGCTAAAGCTTACATCCTCTATCGCGACCAACATCGTCAGATTCGTGATATTAATGCCACCGCTTCGGATGATAAATTAATGGAAGATTATTTAGGGCGAGCCGATTGGCGTTTGAAGGAGAATAGCAACATGAGTTTTTCCGTACAGGGTTTAAATAATTATATTGCTTCTTCTATTTCCGCTCGTTATTGGCTAGATAAAATGTATCCGGAAAATATTCGGGCTGCTCATATTAATGGTGATTTTCATATTCATGATCTTGGTTTGCTTGCGCCTTATTGTTGCGGTTGGGATCTTAAAGATTTACTCATTCGTGGTTTTAAAGGTGTGAGCGAAAAAGTTCAGAGTAAACCTCCGAAGCATTTTCGTAGCGCTCTCGGTCAAATTATTAATTTCTTTTATACCATGCAGGGTGAAGCGGCCGGGGCTCAGGCCTTTGCTAATTTTGACACTTATTTAGCGCCCTTTATTCGTTATGACAATTTAACTTTTAAAGAAGTAAAACAGGGTTTACAGGAGTTCATGTTTAATATTAATGTTCCAACTAGAGTCGGCTTTCAAACCCCTTTTACTAACGTTACTTTGGACGTTACCCCTTCGCCGATGATTGGCGAAGAAAATGTGATTATCGGTGGCGAAATAATGCCGGAAAAATATAAAGATTTTCAAGAGGAAATGGATATCTTTAATCGCGCTTTTGCCGAAGTAATGATTGCCGGTGATTCTACCGGACGAGTTTTTGGTTTTCCTATCCCCACCTATTGTATTGATAAAGATTTTGACTGGAATAAGGAATCTATGCAACCGGCCTGGGAGATGACGGCTAAATATGGTATTCCTTATTTTTCCAACTTTGTTAATTCTGACATGAACCGTGATGATGCTCGTTCTATGTGCTGTCGTTTGCGTTTAGATAATCGTGAATTGCGTAAGCGTGGCGGTGGACTTTTCGGTGCTAATCCTTTAACCGGCTCTATTGGTGTAGTAACTATTAATCTGCCTCGCCTCGGTTATCTTTCTAAAAATAAGGAAGAATTCAAAAAGCGCTTAGAAGCTTTAATGATTTTGTCTAAAGATAGTTTGGAAATTAAACGTAAAGTTATTGAGAAATTTACCGATGATCGTCTCTATCCTTATTCCATGTTTTATTTAAGTGATATTAAAGAGCGTTTCGGTTCATATTGGCAGAATCATTTTTCCACGATTGGTATTAATGGCATGAATGAGGCGGTCTTGAATTTAATGGGTAAAGATATGGCGACGCCGGAAGGGCGAGCTTTTGCCGAAGAAATATTGGATTTCATGCGCGAGAAGTTAATGGACTTCCAAAATGATACTAATAGTCTTTATAACTTAGAAGCGACGCCGGCCGAAGGAACTACTTATCGTTTTGCCAAGAAAGATCAGGAAATGTATCCCGGAATAATCTGTGCTAATACGGAAGCGGTTAAAGAAAAAGGTGTGCCCCCTTATTATACTAATTCCACTCACCTCCATGTCGGTTTTACCGAAGATATTTTTTCCGCTTTGGATTTACAGGATAATTTACAGACTAAATATACCGGCGGTACTGTTTTGCATGGTTTTATAGGTGAACGATTGCCTAATGGTGACGCGGCGAAGAAGTTAGTGAAATCAATTGTAGAAAATTATCGTTTGCCTTACTTTACCGTTACTCCGACTTTTTCCATTTGCCCTAAACACGGTTATTTATCCGGTGAGCATAAATATTGTCCGAAATGTGATGCGGAGATTGGTTATCATGAGGAAGTACCGGATGTTTCGGTAGCGAAGGAAGATTTAGAAGAAGTAGCTGAGACTGTCGCTAATACTTAATTTATTTATTTTTTTATTTTTTAATATTATGAGTCCTATTAAAATCGAAAGACAGGAGTGTATAGTTTATAGTCGAGTGGTTGGCTGGTTAACGCCGACTAAGAACTGGAATCTCGGCAAACAAAGTGAATACGCCCAGCGCCAGACCTACGAAATAAAAAATTAATTTATTTTATGATTATTGGTGGTTTAGAGAAATTAACTCTCTTAGACTACCCCGAGCACTTGGCGGCGATAATATTTACCCAAGGATGCAACTTTCGCTGTCATTTTTGTTATAACCCATTGCTTGTCCTGCCCCGGAACGGGTCGGATGAAAAAGAAAAAGGTATGTCTGAATTTTCTCCCCAGAACCTTTTTCTTTTTTTACGGGAGCGAGTGGGTCGCTTGGAGGGAGTCGTTATTACCGGCGGTGAGCCGACCTTACATCCTGATTTACCGGAGTTTATTTCTGATATAAAAAAATTAGGTTACCTGGTTAAGTTAGATTCTAATGGCACTAATCCGGAGATGTTGAATCGTTTGATCAAAGAAAAATTGATTGATTATATTGCGATGGATATTAAGGCGCCTCTGGATCGTTATGAGGAAGTTGTGAATACCAAGCTTGATTGTAATAAAGTGCAAAAAAGTGTTAAAATCATTATAGATAGTGGTTTACCTTATGAATTTCGCACTACAGTGGTTCCCGGCCTTTTAACTAAAGAAGATTTTAGGCCGATGGGAGAACTGATTAAGGGTGCAACTAAGTGGTATTTACAAAACTTTAAATCTGATACCGACTTAGTAGACGCTACTTATCGCGGACATCAAGCCTATACCGCCCAAGATATGATAGAATTTGCGGCTATTGGCAAAGAATATGTTGATTTATGTGAGGTTCGTGGTGAATAATCTGTTAGGGAACAAGCTATTTTGATATATAACATTATGAGAGAAATAGCAGTTTTTGCTCAAACAACTTTTCGAAACGAATTCAAGAAATTCGGCATTAAAGTCGACGATCGTCGTCGACATATGTATTTGATTGGAAAAACCGGTATGGGTAAATCTACGATCTTAGAGAATATGATTGTGGATGATATTCGGGCTGGTCATGGCGTGGCGGTAGTTGATCCACACGGTGATTTAGCGGAGAAAATAATTCAGTTTATTCCTGCATCACGTATTAAAGACGTTGTTTATTTTAATCCTTCCGATATAAATTTCCCCATTGCTTTTAATGTGGTGGAGCAAGTTGAACCACATTTAAGGCATTTAGTCGCTTCGGGTTTAATCGGAGTTTTTCAAAAATTATGGGCCGATTCTTGGGGGCCGCGTTTGGAATATATTTTGCGTAACGCGATTTTAGCTATTTTAGATTTTCCCGGCTCTACTTTGTTGGGTGTCGTTCGAATGCTATCCGATAAAAATTATCGGAAACGAGTGGTGGCCAATATTAAAGATCCGGTGGTGAAAGCTTTTTGGGAAAAAGAATTTTCCGGCTACGCTGATAAATTTGCTTCAGAGGCGGTGTCTCCTATTCAGAATAAAGTTGGACAATTTTTGTCTAGCTCTTTAATGCGTAATGTTATCGGACAAGTCCGTTCGTCCATAGATATCAGAGATATTATGGATAACGGCAAGATTCTGATTATGAATTTGTCTAAAGGCCGGATTGGTGAAGATAATTCGGCGCTACTGGGAGCGATGATGATTACTAAAATTCAATTAGCGGCCATGAGTCGTGTGGATGTGCCGGAAAATGAACGACGTGATTTTTATTTGTATATTGATGAATTCCAAAATTTTTCTACGGATAGTTTTGCCAATATTTTATCGGAAGCTCGTAAATATCGTCTTAATTTAATTTTAGCGCATCAGTACATTGAACAATTGAGCGAAAAAGTTAAACCAGCAGTATTTGGTAACGTGGGGACGATGGTGGTTTTTCGGGTGGGAGCGACTGACGCCGAGGAATTAGTGAAAGAATTTACCCCGACTTTTACGGAAGAAGATATTGTTAACCTGCCTAAGTATGAAATGTATTTAAAACTGATGATTGACGGTCTCGCTTCCTCACCTTTTTCTGCTCGCGGTTTGCCGCCCTTAGCGGAAGAAGAAAAAACCGGTAATGCCCAAAAAGTTATTGATTATTCTCGAGAAAAATACGCCTCTGAGCGCGAAGAAGTAGAGGAAAAAATTATGAATTGGCATTTGGGTGAAGGTCCTGGTAGCGGAGTGACCGGTACAGCTACTAATACTACGCCGGCTCGGACAACGGGAGCTAAAACGACAACAACTCCCGTAACTGGTATTAATAATAAGACCGTTATTCCTCCGATTACTCATGTTACATCCACCCCTGTCAGCCCAGCTCAGTCTTCAACGGCTGTGTCGTCAGTCTCGCGACCTAATGTCAGTAAACCTGTTACAGAAGCTATTAATCCGTCTAGTAGTCCTCAAGACAACACACCCGCTACTCCGAAAGTCCCAGTTATGAATGCAACTAAAAATAATCGCCCGACTTATGATACGGTTTGTAATAATTGTGGTCAGACGACCGCAACAGTTTTTGAACCGGACGGTGTAAGACCGGTATATTGCCGAGAATGTTTAGGCAAGAAAAAAGAAGAAAAACGTTTAGAACTGGAAGCACGTCGGGCCGCTAAAATAGTAGAGCGGGGCACTTTAAATAGTCCGAGTGTACCTAAAGCGGCGGAAATTTCTTTAAATAGTTTGAAAAAAATTAATCCCGTTGATTTTAAGGGCCGAGAAATGAAGTCATCTTCGTCTTCACAGTCTAAACACACTTACAAAGAAAAAGTTATTAAGGAAGGTGAAGATATTTATTTAAGTAATAATTAGACGATTAGTTTTGTCGCCCCGTGTTATGTATTTATTTTTTGACACCGAGACAACGGGGTTGCCCCGAAATTATCAAGCCCCCCTTAATGATTTTTTTAATTGGCCTCGTATTGTGCAGTTGTCTTGGAGTTTGTATGATGCTGATGGTCATCACTGGGAGAGTAATAATTATATTATTAAACCGGATGGTTTTGTTATTCCTCCGGAAGTGGCCAAGATTCATCGTATTACGCAAGAACGGGCTATGGCGGAAGGTGTGCCCCTTCTTGGCGCCTTAGAACATTTTGTGCGTGATGTAAAAAGTTCCGGGCATTTAGTCGCTCATAATATTGATTTTGATGAAAAAATAGTCGGTTCGGAATTATTACGCGCTAAAATGGAAAATCCCGTCCCGGCGGCCGATAAAATTTGTACGATGAAGTCTAGTGTAAAATTCTGTAAAATACCTAGTGTCCGCGGTGGTTATAAATGGCCAAACTTAACTGAGCTTTATCAAACTCTTTTTCAGACAAATTTTCCGGACGCGCATGATGCCGTGGTTGACGTGAAAGCTTGTGCGGAATGTTTTTTTGCTTTAAAAAGAAAAGGAATATTGTAATGCCGACCCTAGTAGGGTCGATCTCAAATTGTAAGCGCTATGAGTGAAAATATTGAGTATCTGAAAATTGGCAAGGCCTCTGACTTAACAGGTAGAGATTATAAAATTTATCGCCTTTTGGAAATACTGCCGGGGTTTTTATCTATTGGCTCCCTTATTCTTTTAGCTGTTCTCTCTTATTTCCAACCGATTTGGGTCGCTTATTTTGTTATTGCCTTTGATGTTTACTGGTTGCTTTTGGTTATTTATATGGCAATTTTTTTAATTACTTCTTATCGTCAATTACAGATTGGTTTAAAGGTTGACTGGCATCAGAAATGTGAAGAATTAAAAGGTGGTATTTTGCCAGACAATATAGCCGCTGATTCTTTAGCGCGACAGGGTGTGGACTATAACGAGATATGGCAATTAATTGTTTTACCGAATTATAACGAAAGCGAAGATATCCTGCGCACCGCTCTGGCTTCTTTAGTGACAGACGGTTTTCCCACCCAACAGATGATAGTGGTGTTAGCTATGGAGGAAAGAGCGGGGGAAGAAGCTAAAATAAAAGCGGCCAGAATGGAGCAAGAATTTGCCGGACGTTTTGGACGTTTTCTGATTACCTGGCATCCGGATGCTTTGACGGGAGAGATAAAAGGTAAGGGGGCTAATCAAGCGTGGGCAGCTAATATAGTAAAGAAAGAAATCATTGATAAGGAAAAATTAGATTATAAAAAAATATTAGTTAGCGTTTTTGATATAGATACTGTAGTTCGAGCTGGATATTTTTTTGCTTTGACTTATAAATTTTTAACCGTTAGTGATCCTTACCATACTAGTTATCAGCCGGTGCCGGTTTATCATAATAATATTTGGCGGGCACCTTTTTTCTCGCGTGTCGCCGCTACTTCTAATACTTTCTGGCAGATGATTATGCAGATTCGTCAGGAGAGTCTGGTAACTTATTCTTCTCACTCCATGACTTGGTTTGCTTTAAATGAAATAGGGTTCTGGGGGACAAAAAATGTTTCGGAAGATTCCCGTATTTTTTGGCATTGTCTGATGTATTATAATGGACATTATCAGGTGGAACCTATTCATTATGATGTTTCCATGGACGTTACTCATGATGAAAGTTATCTTAAAACCGCACGCAGTTTATATAAACAGCAACGACGTTGGGCCTGGGGTGGAGAAAATATTCCTTATTTGTTATTTAATGCCGGAAAAAGATGGCAACATCCAAATTTAGATAAGGGGCGTATTATCGGACATATTATGATTCAGATTTATGGCTTTCATGCTTGGGCAACTAATGCTTTGATTATTGCCGTTATTGGTTGGTTACCTTTATTCTTAGGGGGCGATCGTTTTAACTCCACGGTTTTGTCTGGTAATTTGCCGGCCGTGACGCAAACTTTAATGAGTGTAGCTATGGTGGGTTTAGTTTTATCAGCCGTGGTATCAGCTCTTCTCTTACCGCCTAAGCCGGCCCAATATAAATTTTGGAAAAAGATTTTAATGACTTTAGAATGGATTGCTGTCCCGATTACTATTGTAATTTTTGGCGCTGTTCCTTGTTTGGAGGCGCAAATTCGCCTGATGTTCGGAAAATATATGGGATTCTGGGTAACGCCCAAGTCTCGTTAGCATTTTTATGCTATAATATTTTACATGGCTAAAAATAAACCTCATCCTCGTCTATTAAATCCCTTAAGTCCTGACCGACCGAGTAATTTTTTTTATCGCTTGGTTTCCAGTCAACGTTTTTTGGCTATTATCGGTTTGGTTTTTCTCGTCTTGATTATGTTCCCTTTAGCTCGCATTTATAGTCAGAGACTTTTAGTGGAAAATGAAATTTCCGAGTTGCAAAAACAGATTGATGATTATGAAAAAAAGAATCAAGATTTAAGCGGCTTACTGACTTATTTAAATTCTGAGCAAGCGGCAGAGGAGGCGGCGCGTTTGAATCTAAATTTAAAAAAGCCCGGTGAGGGCGTAATTGTAATTGAAGGCGACAAGAATGTTATTACCGATAGTATGCCAGGCAACTCCACCGAAACTATTAATAATAGGACTAAGTGGTGGAACTATTTTTTTAATTAGATGAGTAATTCAATTTTTATTAAAAAGAATTTTAAAAAGGGAGCCGAGAAGGGGGATCGAACCCCTGACCTACGGTTTACGATACCGTCGCTCTACCAGCTGAGCTATCTCGGCTTGTTAATTGGCGTTTTGCTTGGAGCGGGTAAGCGGAATCGGACCGCCTTCTTCAGCTTGGGAAGCTGACGTAATAACCATTATACGACACCCGCCTTATAGTGAAGCCTGCTTAGGCAATAATCGTATTATAAGGTTATCTGCACACTTTAGTCAATCCGTTTAAGATATTATTATGTTTATCAAGAATAAAATCAAAACTTTTTCTCGGAACTTTATATTCCGTTTGGGCGTTATCGCCGTATTGTTGTTGATGAGTGCCACCGGCGTGCAAGCTGCGAGTGGTTTGGAAATAGATTATAACCCGGCTGCTTTTACGGCACCGGCGACTCTTAACATTTCTAATGATTTAACGGCCGCTAATTTGCCTTGGCAAAAAACGGCCATTACTCCGGTGTATCAGTATTCTTTAATCAGTAAGGGATTACATGACCCGATTTATTCTTTTAATCTTAAAGTTTATTACGACGGTGACAATAATAATCACAAGCAGATTTATGTTCAGGACTCTTTAAGCGGGAACTGGAGTCCTTTGGTAACCGTTGATTCTCCCGAGGGTAAATATGTGAGTGCGGTAACGCGTAGTAAACAGGGTCGCCTGATAGTCTTAGCTGATGAGGGCGTTATGACGGTCGGTAAGGCTAGTTGGTATAAATATAAAAATGGTTTATTTGCCGCCTCTCCTGATTTTGCTAAAGGCTCAGTCCTGCGAGTTTATAATCTAGATAATAATAAGTCGGTAGATGTTACAGTTAATGACTATGGCCCCGATCGCTCTATCTTTCCCGATCGTGTTATTGATTTAGATTATGTTGCCTTTAGTCGGCTCGCCTCTCCCGGGGCCGGTGTTATTTACGTTAAAGTAGAACCGGTGACAGTGGTGGAGTCAGACACAGTCAAGGCCACGCCACAAAATACCGCTACGCCAAATGTCACCGCCTCTTCCTCTATCATTGTTTGGGAAAAAACTGGCGAAATGTTATGGGGCAAGGATGAAACTAGGGTCGCGCCTTTAGCGAGTTTAACAAAATTAGTGGCTGTAAAAGTATTTTTAGATACAAAACCGGATTTAAATAAAGTTGTTACTTATGAATATCAGGATGAAAAATATAATTATGAATATGTTAAGCCTTGGGAGTCGGCGCGTTTAACCGTCAAAGAGGGAGATACCTTAACTATCGGCGATCTTTTGTATAGCGCTTTGGTGGGTTCGGCTAACAACGCCGTAGAGAGTTTAGTTCGTGTTAGCGGCTTAAGTCGTATTCAATTTATGGCTAAGATGAATGCTAACGCCACTGCTTGGGGCGCTACTAACACTCATTTTGTGGAGCCGACCGGATTATCAATTGAAAATATGAGTTCTCCTCGTGACTATGCTATAATAACTAAAGAGGTTTTGGATAATCCGATTATAAAAAAAGTTTCCACAACTTTGCGTTATAGTTTTAAAACTATTAACACTAAAAAGGCGCATACTCTTAACAACACTAACCAACTTTTGCGCGCTGGTACCTATGATATTTCCGGCTCTAAGACCGGTTTCCTAAATGAGGCGGGTCATTGTTTGATGACAAGAGTCGCAACCGCCCAGGGAAATTTAATTTCCATTAATTTTGGTTCAACTAGTAAAGCAGCGAGTTTTCGTGATAATGAATTATTAATAAAATACGGTTTAGCTCTTTTAGCTAATAAGTAACAGTCTCCAATGATTCACTTAGAAAACATTTCTAAATCTTACGACCATAAAAATAATGTCGTTAATGATGTTAGCTTAGCGGTAGAGCCGGGTGAGTTTGTTTCTATTGTCGGACAAAGCGGTGCTGGTAAGACTACCATCGTCCGTCTTTTAATTGGTGAAGAACATCCTGATTCGGGGCGTCTTTTAATTGGCGACTGGGATATTACTAGAATTAGTCGTCGTGAAGTCTCTTATTTACGACGTCAGATTGGTGTAATTTTTCAGGACTTTAAACTTTTGCCGAAAAAAACTTTAGAAGAAAATATTGCTTTTGCCTTGCAGGTTTGCGGCGGTAAGCCGGCGAAAATTAAAAAGATTGTTCCTAGTGTATTAAAAATTGTCGGCTTGGAAGATAAAGGAAAGCGTTATCCTCATGAAGTATCCGGTGGTGAACAACAACGGGCGGCTATTGCGCGCGCTTTAGTACATCAGCCGAAAGTTTTATTAGCCGATGAACCAACTGGTAATTTGGATGCCATTAATGCTGATGATATTATTAATTTACTGCTACGTATTAACCGTTTCGGTACGACTGTAATTTTAGTGACGCATAACAAAGAAATTGTTAATCGTTTAAATAAGAGAGTGGTGACTATGGACCATGGAGTAGTGATTAGTGACTTGGCGCATGGTAAATATTTGCTTTAAGATCTTATGCTTTTTCTTTATCGTATAATTAAATTTAGCTTGCAAGATATTTTTCGTAATATTTGGTTGACCTTGGTAACTATTACGATTCTTTTGTTGGCTCTTTTTGCAATTAATACTTTAGTCACGGTTCGTTTGGTGAGTGATACGGCGGTAGCGGCGATTAAAGAAAAAATTGATATTAGTTTGTATTTGCAGACTGATGCTCCCGAAAGCTCTATTTTAGCCTTACAGGACAAGATTATTGCTTCACCGCGTGTGAAGAGCGTGGACTATATTTCCAAGGATGAGGCGATTACCTCTTTTCGCGAGCGTTATGCTAACGATCAGGCGATACTAGGGGCCTTAAAAGAGTTGGGTCGCAATCCTTTGTCGCCGAGCCTAACAATTATTCCGAAAGATTTTAATGAGTCCAATTTAGTTATTAGCGAGTTGAGAGTATTAGATAGCTCTATTATTGAGTCACGTGATTTTTCCGATAATAGTATTATTTTAAGTAAAATCAATAATATTACTAAGCGGGTTAATGAAGTTGGTTTATTTATTATTTCTATTTTTATCTTGACCAGTTTATTGGTAGTTTATAATGCGATTCGGGTCGCAATTTATACGCATCGTCAGGAAATAGAAATTATGCGACTGGTGGGGGCCTCCAATTTCTTTATCTACATGCCTTATTTATTCTCCGCTTTTATGTATGCCTTGTTTAGTGTTTTAATAATTATAGGTATTTTCTATCCCTTTTTGACATTACTCCAGCCTTATTTGGAAGCCTTTTTTGTTGGTTATAACATTAACATTGTTACTTATTTCTTGGATAATTTCTGGTTTATTTTTGGCGGGCAATTCTTGGTAGTCTTATTCATCACGGCTCTGGCCAGCCTCTTCGCAGTTCGTAAATACGCTAGAGTTTAGGCAATTATCTTATTTTCTTGACAGGTTTAGGCTTTTCTAATATTATCTGAGGGAAGTCTTTTTGACTTGTTAATTAAAATAGTTTGGAATTATTGAACCATTATGATATTATTATAATAATATTAATTATGGTTCGTATGAAAGCAGCTGATAAGCTAAAAGCGATAAAACTTCGCAAAGAGGGGCATTCTTACTCGGAAATTTTACGAGAAGTTCATGTTACTAAATCTACTTTATCGTTGTGGCTACGTAAGATTGGGTTAAGCCGTGCACAACGGCAACGTTTAACCGACAAAAAAATGGCCGCTATGAGACGAGGGTGGGAAAAGCGTCGTCAGACAAGGATTCTGTTAACAGCAAGAATTAAAAATAAGGCCCATTTAGAAATTGGTAAAGTTAATAAACGAGAATTGTGGCTATTGGGAGCCGCCTTGTATTGGGCTGAAGGTTCTAAGCAAAAGGAACACTGTGTGTCTACTAGAGTTATTTTTAGTAACTCTGATCCGTTTATGATAAAGGTATTTTTGGTTTGGTTGCAAGAATGTTGTCATGTAAATTCTGAGGATATATTGTTTTCAATTTATTTTCATGAGTCTGCCCTACATGAGAAACAGAAAATTCAACAGTATTGGTCTCAAGTGACTGGTTTTTCTATTTTTAAATTCAAACAGATTTTTTTAAAAAGACATAAGGTGAACACTAATAGAAAAAATATAGGGAAAGATTATTTTGGATTATTAAAAATTATTGTTAAAAAGAGTACGAATTTAAATAGAAAAATATCAGGATGGGTAGAAGGTATTTATGATAATTGCGGGATCGTCTAATGGTCGGACGCCTGCCTTTGGAGCAGCGTAATCCAGGTTCGAATCCTGGTCCCGCAGCAAATTAAAATCACCACTCTTTTGAGTGGTGATTTTAATTTTGCGCCGAAGGCGCTGGAATTCGAGACGTTCCCTGGATAAGTGCCGAAGACCAGTCCGCGATTGATTACGAAACTGTTTTTTATTGCACGCCTGATTTTTCCGTTCGAAGCTATGATTGAATATGAAATTTATTTAGTCTGTTCTAACTATCCGTCAAGTATTAAGTTACTAAAGCTATTCAGGACTTATTGACATATTATTTACAGTTGTATATAATAAAGTCATATGATACATCCTATACAAGAGCAGCTGCTCAAGCTCTCCAAAAAACATAATCTGGCGAAATTGAGCCTTCGGGATATGGCTAATCGTATTGGCCTGCCGGAAGCTTCGCCACAGAAGATTAAGCATCATCTTACTCAATTGGAAAAGAAAGGTTTTCTTGCAATAAACCGAGCGCGCGGTGTTATGCAACGAGCCTCTGCTAAACCGGATTGGGCTAAAGGTTTGCCGGTTAAATCGTCTACCATATTCTCTATTCCCATAATAGGGACAGCAGATTGTGGTATTGCGACGATATTTGCTGAAGCTAATTTTCAAGGAATCTTGAGAATATCTAATAAGTTGGTCGGTATAGATTTTCCTGATGATCTTTATGCTGTGAAGACAGAAGGATCGTCTATGAATAAAGCAGAAGTAAAGGGAAAGAAGATTGAAGATGGTGATTATGTTATTGTAAATGGTGTAGATAAAGATATTTCTAATAATGATATAGTTTTGGCTATTATTGATAGTAAGGCCACTATTAAACGCTTTATAGATGATCGCTTACATAAGCAGATTGTTCTTAAGGCTGACTCGTCATTTGATTATGACCCAATATATCTCCATCCCGATGACGATTTTAATATTAGTGGTAAAGTGGTGGCCGTGGTAAAGAATCCGGGTTAATGGATTGTTGTAGATATAAAAAATAATTATTATAGGTTTATCCACAGATGTCTTCCTGACATCAGGAAGACATAAAACACCAATAAAAACATATGAAATCGGAAGTTATTAACAGCTATTTTAATGATTTTAATAAATTCGTTTATGAAGTTGATGGGCTAGAATTTTGGTTTGCAAGAGATTTACAAAATTTATTAGGGTATTTAAAATGGGAAAATTTTTTAAATATTATTGAAAAAGCTAAAATTGCTTGTTCAAACTCGGATGTAAAAGTAGACGATCATTTCGCTTATACTGCCAGGGCGGTAGATATGCCTAATGGTGGAGTAAAAGTAGCTGAAGATATGTTTTTGACTCGCTACGCCTGTTATTTAATTGCTCAAAATGGTGATTCTAACAAAGAACAGGTGGCTTTTGCAATGAGCTATTTTGCTATTCAAACCAGGAAGCAAGAATTATTAGAAAAGAGGATCGCAGGATTAGAAAGACTCCAGATTCGAGAAAAATTAAGTTATTCAGAAAAAATGCTTTCTGGAATGATTTATGAAAAAGGAATTGATAGTCAAGGTTTTGCAATGATTAAAAGTAAAGGCGATAAAGCTTTATTTGGGGGCTATAATACTAGTGATATGAAAAAAAGATTAGAAATCCCAAATTCCAGGCCTTTGGCAGATTTTTTACCGACTATCACTATTAAAGCTAAAGATTTTGCTAATGAAATAACAATATTTAATCTTAAAAAAGATGGAGCATCTAAAAGTTTAGCTGGCGCGAGTCTTGATCATGAACAAAATAACCGTGATATCAGAAAATTATTATTACAAAAAGGAATTGTCCCAGAAAATTTACCAGCTGAAGAAGATGTAAAAAAATTACAAAGAAAATTAAAAAGTGACGATAAGTTAATTGTAGAAACAGCTAAAAAATTAAAAATTAAACAATAGTGCAAAATATTAAAGAATAAATGTTTTAATTGTACTCCATTCGTTTAGCGGATTAAGGTCACCACTATTTGGGTGGTGTTTTTAATATTTATCTATTTCTTTGACTTCGCCTTCTTGACAACGCAACTAAGTTGCGTTATTCTTTTGTTATGACAAATAAAATAAAGAGCTCAAATAAGCTGATAGATAATAAATTAGCCGACTGTCGCCAGACTAAGACTCGTCGTGGCGTTTTGTTAGTACTAGAAAATAGTCAGCCCTTGGCTGCTCCGGAAATCCTAGCGCGTTTAAAAGAAAATAATGTCGTGGTTAATAAAACTACGGTTTATAGAGAGTTAGATTTTTTATTGAGCAAGAAAGTGATTGCCGCGGTCATTTTAAAAGACGGTTTAAAACGCTATGAATTGCAGGCGTCGGAACATGGCCATCATTTGATTTGTCTGCAGTGTCAAAAGATAGAGAGAGTGGCTCTGGATAATGATTTAGATAAACAAGAAAAAGCAATTACTCGTTCTCGTGGCTTTAAAGTATTAAATCACTCTTTGGAATTTTACGGTCTGTGCCGACATTGTGTTAAGAAATAATTATTTTACGACTAAGGCTAATGTTTAAAAAAGCGTTTATAATTAGATTGAGCTTATTGATTCTGTTAGTAGCCGGATTTGTTTTGCTATTTATTTTTTTAAAACCTCAGGCTAGCGATACTACTGCTAGCCCCGAGCAAACAGCAAAATTGCGCGTAGCGACTAGTTTTTATCCTTTATATTTTTTGGCGCAAGAAATCGGCGGTGAGCAGGCCGTGGTCATAAATGTGACGCCGGCCGGAGCCGAGCCGCATGACTATGAACCAACCCCTCGAGATATTGCCACTATTACGGATAGTCGCTTGCTGATTTTAAATGGTTTAGGCTTAGAACCATGGGAGAACAGTATTAAAAGTAATATTAATTCTGCTCAGACAAAAATTATCGTGATGGGAGATGAACTTTCCTCCGCGGAATTAAAAAATAATAATATCGATTCAGTGGATCCCCATATTTGGTTAAGCCCAATTTTAATAACGCAGATGCTTGATAAGATTACAGACGGTTTTGTGGCGGTGGATTTTGAAAATAAAAATTATTATCAAGCACGAGCTTTAGAGCTAAGGAAAAAATTATTAGATTTAAATCAGGATTATTTAAGTGGTCTTAGTAATTGTCAGAAGCAAGACATTGTTACCGCTCACGCTGCTTTTGCTTATTTAGCGGACGCTTATAATTTTCAACAAATTTCAATCGCTGGTCTTTCACCGGAAGTTGAGCCTTCACCCAGTCAGATGATTAATATTGTTAAACTGGTTCGTGACCGTCAAATTAAATATATTTTTTTTGAGAGTTTAGTCAGTCCGAAATTGGCTGATACTATTGCGGCTGAAACTGGCGCTGAGACCTTAGTTCTTAATCCGATAGAAGGTCTCACGCCGGAAGAACTAAGTGCCGGAAAAAACTATTTTACAGAAATGAAAAATAATTTAATTAACTTACAAATTGCTCTAGAATGTCAAACGTAAATCATCAAAAAAATATAATTGAAATTGAAAATCTTTCTTTCGCTTATGGTCGGAATGAGGTTTTATCTAATGTGAACTTAAATGTACATCAAGGTGATTATTTGGGTTTAGTTGGCCCTAACGGGGCCGGTAAAACAACTTTATTAAAAATAATGTTAGGCTTGTTACAGCCGACGCATGGTAGCATTAAATTATTTGGTACTAGTCGCCAAGACTTTAAAGAATATCGACGCTTAGCTTATGTTCCTCAGCAAGCCACTAATGTTGATGTTAATTTCCCCGCCACGGTGTATGAGGTAGTGGCGATGGGGCGTTATAGTCATCGCGGGTTGGGACATCGCTTACAGGATGCGGATCGTGAAATCATCTATCAATCATTAGAACGAGTAGGGATGAGAGGAAAAGAGCACGCCCTTATAGGTGATTTATCGGGCGGGCAGAAGCAGAGAGTCTTTATTGCTCGCGCTTTAGCCGGTCAACCGGAAATTATGTTTTTAGATGAACCGACAACCGGTATTGATGCTAAATCGCGTGATGATTTTTATGCCCTCTTACGTGAGTTTAATAAAAGCTTAAATTTAACTTTAGTTTTAGTAACTCATGATATTGAGAGGATTACTAAAGAAGCGATGCACATTGCTTGCCTGGACCGTAACCTAGTTTGTCATGATTCGCCGGCTGAGTTTTTACAAGACAGCAAATCTTTACATATTCTCGGACAAGATATTAAAATAATTTCTCATCACCATGATTAGTAAAATTACTTTATGTTTTTAGAAATTTTTCAATACGATTTTATTGTGCGCGGCTTAATCGCCGGAGTAATTGTTGGTCTGATTGCTCCTCTGATTGGCGTTTTTTTAGTTTTGCGACGCTATTCTTTAATTGCCGATACTTTAAGTCATGTTTCTTTAGCGGGCATTGCTCTGGGACTTATTTTTGGCTGGAATCCGGCTATCGCCGCTCTCGGCACAACTGTTATTGCCGCGCTTGGTTTGGAAAAATTACGTATTTCTAAAAAAATATATAATGATGCGGCTCTAGCTATGTATCTCTCTGGCAGTTTAGCCTTAGCGGTGGTGTTATTAAGCTTAGCCAAGGGTTTTAACGCTAGCCTATTTAATTATCTCTTTGGCAGTATTGTTACAGTTACGATTTATGATATATATATCATGTTAGTCTTGGCACTCGTTGTCGTGGCGTCTTTCTTTTTATTTTTTAAAGAAATCGTTTTCATAACTTTTGACGAAGAAGCGGCCCAAGTCGCCGGTCTGCCGGTTCGCCTGGTTAATACCGTTTTTATAATCTTGGCGGCTTTAACAATTTCTTTAGCAATTCCCATTATTGGCGTCTTACTTATTGCCGCCATGATAGTTATTCCGGCTGTCACTGCCTTACAACTGCGTCAGAGCCTCATTCCGACTATTATCTATGCAGAAATCTTTTCTTTATTGGCAGTGCTGGCGGGCTTACTGCTATCTTTTTATTTTGATTTAGCAACCGGCGGAACTATTGTCTTAGTAATGCTTTTTATTTTTAGTCTTGTCTTTATCGCTAAGCCGCGGACCTAAATTCTACTAGCAACAAACAATCTAAGCACTAAAAAAGACAGCTTTTGACGGCTGTCTTTTTAATTGAGTCGCTTTTATTATTTGAGATATTTATTCTAAGCAGCAGTTCACTACTTTTTTTACTAGAGCGCCGAGCTTATCGGCCACGCTACTTGTCTTAGTGCTAATAGCGTCGTCATCTATTTTCTTTACTTCGCCCAAGTCAACTAATTTCATATTCAGACCCCAGAACAAGGAATAGAGGTCATATGATTTTTTAAACATCTCCTGGGCCTCTTCTTTATTGTTATTTCCTTGGGCCTTGGTGCCAACTTCCATTAAGCGGTAGGAGGCGGCCAGTAAATGTTTAGAGATGCACCAGACTTCACCCTCATATTCTTTGATTATTTTTTTCAGTAGCGACTTACGCATTTCGCGCACTTCTGCTAGAAGGTCGTAATATTTTGGATTACCAGTTTTAGCACCGGTAAAGAAGAAATGTTCTTCAATACTAACTAGATTCATAATAGCGATGCTTAAATCTTGGTCGGAAGAAAGATCTAAAGCATGGTCTTTTTTCATCTTATCCACCTTCTCGATCATCTCGTTTAAATTCATTAAATTGTCTGACATATTTTTTAAGTTTAGAAATTTATTTAGTGATGAAATAGAAGAGGCCACTTAGGATCAGTAGAGTAGAGACAGGCATGACCACTTTCTGAAAAGGAAAATGAGCGCGACCGCGAGTTTTTTTAATGTTGTTGTACCACATAGTGGCAGCCACAAAAGAGATGGTACCAATAGTGGTTCCTAGGAGTAACTTGTCCCAGCCCCAGAGAGTTTCATTAGGATAGCCGATTAAACCTTGTGCCCATAAAGGCCAGAGTGTGAGAGCGTAGAAAAGAATAAAGGTTAGAATATTACGCCAGAATTTACTGCCCAAACTCCAATTTTTTTGATTAAACCAAGTTATAGTCCAAACGGAGACAGAGATTAATAATCCGCCTATCCAAAGTCCGGCGATAGTATTATCAATCCCTAGGTATTCGCTGAGACCCAGACCCGCCCCGACGGCTACGACACAAATCGGACAAATAGCTTGAGCCGGAAGAGCGCTGAGAGCGAGAATTGGTAATAAAAAATAATATATTTTTTTCATTTATTTTGAGAAGTAATTAATTATATCTTGATCACCCATTAAACATTCTGTGCCGGTAAAGAGAAAGGGGACGCCTAAACCATTTTGAGTGTCTAGTTTACACTGTGTGGCGTATTTACCCATGAGCCGGGAGTTAGCTTGGTTGTTATAGACTTCCAGTTCGCGAAACTTAAAACGCTCTTTAACGTTATTTTCCGCGATATAATCATTGACAATTTTGCAATGTGGACAAGTATCGCCGTAGAAAAGGATCATATCTTCGCTATTGGCTTTATTTTTGTTAAATATAAAGACGACCACGATTACGATAACTGCCATAATTAGCCAGAGAGGCCAGTATTTATTGATATTTTTCATAGTTTATTTTAATTTATTTATTTTAATTTATAATGATTAATGATAACATATTTAACTGTGTTTTTCTATTTTTTTTATAATCTCCAAGATTAAATTATCGGTAGAAATTTCTCTGGTTTGATCCGAACCACGGTCGCGCACAGAAAGAATAGAGGCGTTCATTTCTTTGTCGCCAATAACTAACATATAAGGAACTTTTTCCGCGACAGCTTTTCTTATTTTATTGCCGACAGTTTCATTGTTTTCATCTACTTCTACCCGAATGTCCGCATCTTTAAAAGCTTGAGCTATTTTCTGAGCGGCGGGAGTATGAGCTTCCGCGACGGTTACTATTTTTACTTGTGTTGGTGATAACCAGACAGGAAAGGCTCCGGCATAATGCTCAATTATTACTCCCATAAATCTTTCCAGTGAACCTAAAATAGCACGGTGAATAACTACCGGAGTTTGCTGACTACCGTCGGCGGCGCTGTAATGCAAATCAAAGCGTTGTGGCAACTGGAAGTCTAGCTGAATAGTGGCTAATTGCCATTGCCGGCCGATAGCGTCTTTAACTTTTACGTCAATTTTAGGTCCATAGAAAGCACCGTCGCCTTCATTGATTATGTAGTCAAGATGAGCTTTCTCTAAGGCGGTCTTTAAATTATTTTCCGCTTTATCCCAGACTTCTTTTTCGCCGAGAAATTTTTCCGGGCGAGTAGATAAATGAATCTCGTCTATTTGTAAATTAAAAACTTGATAAATAGTTTTAATTTTTTTTAACAATTCGGCAATTTCCGGTAAGATTTGATCGGGGCTCACAAAAATATGAGAATCATCCTGTGATAACGAGCGGACACGAGTTAAACCATGTAGGGTGCCGGACTTTTCGTTACGGTAGAGGGTGGTTGTTTCGGCCAGGCGTAAGGGTAGGTCGCGGTAGGAATGAATATCACGCTTGAAAATTAACATATGAGCCGGGCAATTCATCGGTTTAATACCTAAATCACAATCATCGTCGGCGTGATGAAGAATAAACATATCCTCCTGGTAATTATCCCAATGACCGGAAGTTTTCCAAAGTTCAGCGTTTAGAAGTTGTGGGGTTTTTACCTCTTGGTAGCCTTCGCCGTAGGAATACTTACGTGCAAATTTAAGAAGTTCTTGAAAGAGAATCATGCCTTTAGGTAAAAAGAAAGGAATACCGGGAGCATATTCATGCATCATGGTTAGGTTTTGTTCCTTAGCAATTTTACGATGATCGCGTTTTTCTGCCTCTATCATCATTTTTAGATAATCATCTAAATCTGCTTTAGTATCGAAGGCTAGACCATAAATACGGGTGAGCATTTTATTTTTTTCATCGCCGCGCCAATAAGCGCCGGCTAGCTTATTTAATTTAAAGCTGCCGGGCTTAATTTGGTTGGTGTTTGTGACGTGACCGCCACGACAAAGATCAGTAAATTGCCCCACTTTGTAAAAACTCACGATTTTTTCTCCTTTAATTTTAAGATCGCTAATTAATTCCGTTTTATAAACGTCGCCGGTCGCTTTTGCTTCTTTTAAGGCCGAATCAATATCCTGTTCCGTTCGTTCAAATTTTAGATTCTGTTTAGCCAAATGAGACATCTTTTTTTCAATTTCCTTCAGATTAGTGTCGCTAATTTTTATCTCGCCGAAATCAACATCATAATAAAAACCATTATCAATTGCCGGGCCGATTGATAGTTGCGCACTCGGCCATAACTCTTTGACTGCTGCTGCCAAAAGATGCGCCAAGGAATGGCGTTTATATTCTAAACTTATTTCTGCTTTATTATTTTTTTCTTGAGACATATATTTCTAATTTATTTATTATTGTAAATTATTTATTAATTTAAAAAGTCCCCTCCTCGCAAAAACAGAATGACTGCTTTTGCCAGGACGGGACTTTAGGAGCTTATTAGCTTTTAGTCTCGCGGTTCCACCTAGCTTTTTCCGTCTATAATAACGGAAACTCTTTAAAACTGACATCAATATTTTTTTAAGATAGTTTAGCCTCTTAATTCGGTTTGGTGGACCGAATAATTGATGTAAATTTATTATAAGCTAAGATGGTGGTTTTGTAAATGGCTTGCACTCGTCCATGTTACAGTTGACACTATAAAGTGCCAAATATGAAAAAACCTAGAAGAAGAATGTGGATAATAGATATTGGGAAGAAAATATCCAGTAAAGATGCTAATAAAGATGCTAATATAGACAGATTTAAGGAATTAATTAATAAGTCTGTCGATATTATGCAAAATAAAGCTGAGAATGAACTCAATCCTCAGAGATGTCATTTGTCCGATGAGGCAAAAAAGAGATTAAAGTGGATGTATATTGTTCAATTTGAATGCAATAATAAAGTAGCGGCAGCGGCTAGAAAGATCGGGATATCAAGACAGTGGCTATCCAAAATACATAGTATTTGGAAAAAGTCTGATCGAGACCCATGCTCTTTAGAGCCAGAATCAAGAGCTCCAAATAATACTGATAATCGGAAAAGAATTAGTGCTGAAGTTAAAGATAAAATAGTTGAGGCTCGAGAACAATATCATTGGGGTAAAGATAAACTAATAACTGTTCTAGAGACGGAATATAAAATATCGGTCGGTGCCTCAACTATTAATCGCCATTTAAATAAGAAGGGGTTAATTAATGTAAAAATATCTAATCGAATTAAACTGGCTCACAAAAATAAAGTGGAGCGCCGACAGAAATACCGTCCACCGAAAGAAATCAAGGACTACAAACCGGGAGCATTAATAGAAAAGGACATGAAATTCATATTAAAATTGGGGCAGTTCGTTAATTTTGCAAAATACAAAGCGAAAGAAAATTTCTGGAATCAGCATACGGTCATTGATTCATTTACGAGAATTAGAACTTTGGGACTCGCGGAAGATGGTAGTAGTCAGAGTGCCGTGGCTACGCAAGAGGAGTGCGTCAGTCGACTGCCTTTTGCCATCGCTTGTGCAAATACGGATAATGGTTCCGAGAATGAAAAAGATTTCGATGAATATCTGAAAGACAGAAATATTATTCATTTCTATTCTCGCTCCGGTACACCGACGGATAACCCTAGGGTAGAACGGTCACATCTCACTGATGAAGTGGAATTCTACCAGCAAGGCGGAGTCTGTAAAACAGTTGAGGAACAAAAAAGAAATTAGCGGAATGGGAATATTTATATAATAACATCAGACCTCATCAGGCCTTGGGGAATCTAACGCCGATGGCGTTCTATGAACTCTATAAAATCAATCCCGAGGCGGCTTACAAGATTAGAGATAAATGGCAGGCCTATCTTCGGAAACAGAGTCACCGATTGGCTAGCTCTCGGAAGATAAATAACCGGGAAAAAATCGCTAAAATGATGACTCAAATTGACTTAAAACTGGCTGGATCTTATAAATAAAAAGTGTCAACGATGTTCATGGACTTGTACATTACTTGCTACCCTTTAGCTAATACTAGTCCATAAATTTTAATGGCGCCGGCTTGGCGTAAAATTCTAGCCGCTTCGTTCAAGGTCGCACCAGTAGTTACCACGTCATCAATTAAAATAATAGTTTGACCTTTTAAGGATTCGCCCTGCCAAGCAAAAACGTTTTTTATGTTATGTAAACGCTCCGCCTCCTTTAAAGTCGCCTGTGGTTTGGCTCCGGCCAGGCGTTGGAGCCCATAACTAATTTCGTAAGAGAAATGTGCCTCCAGTTTTTGCGCTAGTATTTTCGCTTGGTTAAAACCACGCCACCTTTCTCGTTTTTTTGTCAGCGGCACGGGGATTAGCAGAGGCGAGAAAGTGCTTGTGCTCGCTAGAGGCGTAAGCAATTCCCCTCTTTCAATTAATTGTTTTTCCCAGAACATAATCAAAAAGTCACCGAGCACATCGCCGAGCGCAGTAAAAAAATTATATTTAAATTTTTTTATTAATTCTGCTAGTAATTGATTATCATAGTCGCCGGCGATAAATATTTCATTTAGATGAGTGATAATTAACTTATCTTTTTTATTATCTTTATTGGCGTTGTTGCTTAATAATTTATTAAAGCATTTAGCACAGAGCCAAGCTCCTTCGCGCTGGCAGTTAATACACTCAGCCGGAAAAAGTAGTGTTAATAAAAGATGGCCTAAGACTTTAAATAAATTTTTCATAAATTAATTATAAGGGGAATCTAAATTACACTCTTTAAAAACAGAACACCCGCCGTGAGTGGGCGAGTGTGGCCTGTATTTTTTCGCTTAGGTCGTTTTTTATTTGTACTTTATTATTTCTTCCGCTATAACGTTACCGCTCCAATTAATGCAACCTTATCTGATAAATTTGTTTACTTTGTTTGTCGCTAAAGTATAAATAATTACCGTCAGTCGGAACCATGATCTGGGAAACGTTATAGGCGCCATCGGGCACGGCAATTAATTCTTGAGCGCCGGTCGTTAAATTAATTTTATATAAATTATCTTTGGTTTGGTCGGCCAGTTCCGGGAAAAGACCGGCTCCGCGCGGCAGATTTTCCGGGACGGCGCAATAAACTTCAGTGTTAGAAGCAAAAGTACATTTGTCGGCCCAAGTGGCTAGACCCAAGCTAGTTCTATTTTGACTGATAGTATCACCGCTAGAGTCAACAATCCATAATTTAGGATTAAGATTGTCGCTACTATTATAAACACTATATAGTAAACGATCGCCGGTCGTGGACCATTGTGGCTGAAAGCCGCGCCCTTCAATAATAGTGGACTTAAAATTTTCATTGTTTAAACCGACAAAATAAACTTCTTGACGATCAAAGTCCAAGCCTTTAGTGTACATGGCGACAATTTGCTGATTAGGTGACCAATTATCATAAACAGTATCACCATTATTTCCGATATTTTCTAAATTTTGTGCTTGAGAGCCGTCGGCTTGAGCAATGCTCAGCCAGCGATTTTCCGGATCTAGACCAATACTTTTAGCAACAATTTGATCGCTGGCAGGCGAAAACGAAAAATCTTCCCAATGAGCCGGTAAAGTCACTTGTTGCTCTTTCTCAAAATTGTACAATATTTTATTGCCGTCCGGATATTCTAAAATAGCTTGATTTTTATCCGGAGCCCAAACAACATTTTCAACATTAAAAAATACTTTGTCGCTCAGTTTAATGATATTGCCGTTTTTATCTACCATATAAAAAATACCGTCGTTTTGATTGTAATATTGGATACCGCCATTAGACGATAAAGTCGGGTCTAAGCTTGGTGTCTTCACAATAGTTGCAGTTTTAGTCAATCCACCGGTTGCTACTGCGCTGGGGGTGTTAGCGCCAGGAGCACCGCTATTATTAGTACTGCCGGGGAGAGAGCCGGGCTGGTCGCTTGGTCCACCGGTATTATCGCCTGGCTCGGCTGTCGGTAATCCGCCGATATTAGTCGGAGTAGAAGTCGCTACCGGGCCAAGAACATTAACACTAAAAAAAACTTGCCAAATTAGATAAGCGAGAATACAGACTAGCACCACAAAACCGAAGATTAGAAATAACTTTTTATAGCGCGCGAAAAAATTCATATTACTTGTTTAATGTTTCTAAATATTATATAATTTCATTATATATCAATGGTTAAGATAATTCAATTTATATCGGGGTTTCTCCCGCATAATTTATGAGCCCTTTTTCTTTCGGTGGGGACAATCTTTTTTTAGGAATTGACATCGGTGACTCTTCCTTGAAAATGGTGGAACTAAAAAAGAAGAATCATCAGATTTTTTTGTCCAATTACGCTTTCAGTGAGAATGTCAGTGAAATTAATTTTATGAAAGTGGACGATGTTAAATACCTCGCTCGCGCTATTACGAAAGTAAAAGATGAGGCGGGTATCATGGCGCGACGTGTAACGGCTTCGCTCCCTACTTTTTCTGTTTTTTCTTCTATTATCAATATTAATAATGTAGACAAAAAAGTGATGGCCGCCGCCGTTAATGAGGAGGCAAAAAAAGTCATCCCCCTACCTTTAGAAGAGATGACTCTAGATTGGAAAGTTGTCCCTGATGCTAATGGTAAGACGCCGACTAAAGGTAGCTCAAGGGTTTTCTTAACGGGTAGTCCGAAGAAATTAGTTCGTAAATATGTTGATATTTTTAAAGAGGCTAAACTAGATTTAGTCAGTCTAGAAACGGAAACATTTTCTCTAGTTCGTTCCTTGCTTGGTGATGATAAGACTACGGTGATGATTGTGGAAATTGGCGCCAATAGTACTGATTTATTTATAGTTAAAGAAAGTATCCCTGTTCTTAATCGTAGCCTGGCAATTTGTTCTTCTACTGTTACCCGTGTTTTGGCTGATAAACTTGGTTTTACTTTTGCTCAAGCCGAACAATTCAAATTTGATCTTAGCGTCAGTCTTAGCCCCGGCAGTAAAGAAGAGTTGCCGCAACTAATCGCTAAAGCTTTAGAGCCAATCGTGACCGAGATGCAGTATATGTTGGAATTCTTTAATTCTCAGAATAACGGCAGTGTAGAGAAGATAATTCTTTCAGGCGGTGGCGCTTTATTTTTAAATTTGGCCGATTATTTGAGTAAACGTTTGGATTTGCAAGTTATTGTTGGTGATCCTTGGAATCGCGTTCATTATCCGGCCGAATTGAAGCCGGTGCTTAGCGAGGCCGGTCCACGCTTAGCCGTAGCCATCGGTTTGGCTATGCGGGAAATTTCTTAGACTTTTTATGTTTTATATTCCCAAAAAGACAAAAGGAAAAACGTCTTCATCTCGGGCTTCCTCTCAGAACCCGAAGATTTTGGAAGTTAATTTAATTAAGGATGAGGGGCAAACCTTTTTTGACTGGAATAAAAATTTATTAGTTTTAGCGTTGGTTATTTTTTTAGCGGGAATTTTTGTGGTAGAAGTTTATTTCGGTTTGACCTGGTGGGAGAGCCAAGAAGCGGCACGCTTAGAGCCGATCAGAATTTCGGTGGCAGAGGCTAATGCCGCAACGGCTAAATTAAAGAACCAAACGTCAGATGCCTTAAACTATAAGGATAAGATAAATGATTTTTCTATACTTTTGAATGATCATATTTATTGGAGTAATTTTTTTAATTGGTTGGAAAGGAATACTTTAAGTACGGTTCAATATGATAGCTTTGAGGGCGGTTTGGATGGTAGTTATATTTTAAGTGCCACTGCTCCGAGTTATGCTGATATTTCTTGGCAGGTTAAGTCTTTTTTAAATGATTCAAAAACTAAAAAAGTGAAAGTTTTAAGTGCTTCTAATTTACGTGAAAAAGATTCCGCAACACCCGGTCAAGTTAAATTTGAAATTTTATTGCAAGTTGACCCGGTTATTTTTAAAGGATAATTGGCCTCTGTGGCTATAAAAAAATGATTCCCCCTCGCCCTAAAAATAAAAATAATTTTAATCAATGGCTAAATAAATATTTTAGTATTATTCTGGCGGGAGTTTTAATTTTATTTTTAGCCTTAGCTTATTTGGTTTTTTTGGGGCCGAAATTTACCGCTACTAAAGACATTATTCAAGCCAATATTACCGAACAAGAAAATTTGTATGCCTTAAGCCAGCAGAAATTGGCTAATTTGCAGGCGGTAGGCACTCTATACAAAACCATTAAGGAAGCTGATTTGCAAAAGTTTGACAGTGTCTTGCCGGACAATTATATTCCGGCTAGATTATTCGGTGAATTAGAGGAAATTATAAATTCCGGTGGCTGGCTATTGACAGAAATTAATATTGAACAGGCTCCGCCCGGCGATATTAATAAAAACGTGGGACAAATTAATGTGGAGCTATCTTTGTCCGGCTTAGATTACATTGATTTTAAACGCTTATTAAAGATTTTGGAAACTGACCTCCGCTTATTAGATGTCACTAACGTTAGTTTGGACTCTGCTAGCAATAGTGTTACTTTGATGTTGACGACTTATTATTATCAAACTGCCAATTAATTATGAACAGTAAAAGTTCTCGTCTAATTTTATACCTTATTGTTGCCCTACTGGTGACGGGAGCTTTGGCTTTGCTAGTTTTTGTGCAACCAATTTTAAATTCTTTACAGTTACCAGTTAATTTATCGTCTCCGGCCTCTTTCTCAGCCGAATCGGATATGTTAGATACGCAAGCTTTAGAAGATCCACGTCTGGCGACTTTAGTTCAGCATGTTCAAGATTTTGATTTTGACAATATTTGTTTTCGCCCGGAAAATTCTACGGGGCGATTTAATACGGCCGTGATTACAAAGGATGAGACGGGGGGCAATACTAACTTAGCTTCTTCCACAATTACTAAAGTTATTTGTGCACCGGGTAATAATTTACCCTTTGCTTCCTCTAAGGTTGAGTAAAAAATTACATCACTTAAGACATAAATATGGATAGATCAGAACAATTATTGGATTTATTAATATCGCAAAAGATTATTAATGATGACCAGGTAGCCGATATTAAGGAACAACTGGCGAGCGGAAAGGACTTGGAGGACTATTTGCTCAGTCAAAAAATATTAGCTGAAGAAAAATTAGTGGAGTTAAAATCTTCTTTATTTAAACTCCCTTATTATAATGTAGTTGATGAAGACGTCCCGGAGGATATTTTAAATTTTTTACCGGAAGAAATTGCTCGTACTTATAAGTTGGTAGCTTTTGGCAGAGAGGGCAAGACCCTTAAGGTTGGTTTGGTGGAGCCGAATTTAAAAGCCATGGAGGCTATTAATTTTTTGGCGGCCGACGAAAAAATGCAGGTGCAATATTATTTGATTTCTCAGAGTGCTTGGGAAAAGATCTTCAAAAAATATCAGAAAATGGAAGAAGAAATTTCTAGCGCTTTAGAAGTGAGAGCTAAAGAAGAAGGGGAAGAACTGGTGGCTATCCAGACCGGAGATGAGGAAGTTAATGCTGAGGATATTAATAGCGCCCCGGTTTCCCGGATTGTGTCAGTTATTATTCGTCATGCCGTGGAAGCGCGCGCTTCTGATATTCATATTGAAACTTTTGGTAAAGAAAGTCGTGTTCGTTATCGGGTTGATGGTATTTTGCACACTTCCTTAGCTTTACCTAAGAGTATTCATAATGCCATTATTGCTCGTATTAAAGTTTTAGCTAAATTAAAATTGGATGAAACTCGTATCCCGCAAGACGGTCGGGTACGGTTAATGGTTAATAATAGAGAAATTGATTTTCGTGTCTCTACTTTACCCCTGGCTTCCAGCGAAAAAGTGGTAATGAGAATTTTGGACGTTTCTCGTGGCGCCCCCAGTTTAGAAGATTTGGGTTTTAATAAATTAGCCTTATCACGCATTGGTGACGGAATTAAAAAAACTAGCGGTATCTTTTTAGTGACGGGACCAACCGGTTCCGGTAAAACTACTACGCTTTATGCTTTGTTGAATATTTTAAATAAAGAAGGAGTAAATATTTCTACCCTGGAGGACCCTATTGAATATGAAATGAAAGGGGTTAATCAGTCTCAGGTTCGCCCTAAAATTGGTTTCTCTTTTGCTAATGGTTTACGTTCTTTACTTCGTCAGGATCCTAATATTATCATGGTGGGAGAAATTCGTGACGAAGAGACGGCCGAGTTATCTATTAATGCTTCTTTGACCGGCCATTTGGTTTTATCTACTTTGCATACTAACGATGCTTTGGGTGCAATTTTTCGTTTGCTGGATATGAAGATCGAGAGATTCTTATTATCTTCCACTTTAAAAACCGTAGTCGCCCAGCGCTTGGCCCGCCGTTTATGTGAATACTGTAAAAAAGAGGAAACTTTACCAGAAGAGACGGTTAAGGAGTTGTCCGCAGAATTAGAAGGAGCTCCTTTGGCGGCTATTAAAAATGAGTTGCCAGACATAAATTCTATAGCGGAAGCTTTTAGTCATTATAAAATTTACAAAGCTGTTGGTTGCCCGCGTTGCGATAATACTGGTTATGCTAATCGTGTTTCCATTTCAGAGGTGATTGAAATTAATGATCAACTTCGTACTATGATTGATAATGACGATAAAAATATTAATATAGAGACCGTGAAACAGGCCCAAGATTTTATTTCCATTAAACAAGACGGAATTATTAAAGTTTTATTAGGATTGACAACCATTGAAGAAGTCTTGCGAGTTATTGAGAGTTAATTGCAGTTTATAGTTTATGTCAATTTTTAAATATCAAGCGGAAAATGAAGAAGGGGCCACTAAAAGTGGCTTGACGGTTAGCGTTTCCGAAAATGAAGCTATCATTAAATTACGTAAGGTCGGTTTAAACGCTGTTGGTTTAACGGATGTGACAAATACGCTCTATATTCGTTTTTTGCAGATTATTGCCCCAATTAAAAATAAAGATTTGGTTGTTTTTGCGCGTCAATTTTCGGTTATGATTTCTGCCAATGTCCCAGTCGTGGAATCATTAATAGTTTTAATTGATCAAACTAATAATCTTAGTTTACAGAACATGATTGCCAGTATCGCTTTTGATGTGGAGTCCGGGTTATTACTATCAGATGCTTTTAGTAAATATCCCAAAATCTTTTCCGAATTTTTTGTTAATATTCTTCGTTCCGGAGAAACTTCCGGAAAACTGGATGAAG
>MNUT01000028.1 GCA_001871165.1 Candidatus Falkowbacteria bacterium CG1_02_37_21
CAAAAAATTCTAGAAGATTACATGGAATACTATAATACCAAAAAACCATTAGACTCAGATCCGCTTAAACGAACACCGCGAGAAATAGCGACTGGACAAACCTCGATTCTAACTCAGCAGCGGCTTAAGATTAAATTACTGAGAAAACATCGTGGCCAAGTAGCCGCTTGGCAAGAAATTATTAAAAATATTGAGCAGGCTACTATTATTACCGAATCTACGTCTAAAGCCTCTTGTCATTTGTCCGAAATGTGCGTAAACTGAGCAAGATTTGACAAAATGTGTCTATTATGATATAATTATATCATAAAATAGGCCTTTAAATACCTCGCTCGCGAAATTGGTCACAGCCAAAAGATGGTTTATATTTAGCCATTTTCTGGCTGTGACCACAATGGTTATAGCTCCTTCTCGGAATAGGGAAATAAAATAGCGCAAAATAGCGCAAGGAGATTATATGAAAAGTGAATTTTTAATTTCTGGTATCGAAACTGGCAAATTGAACGCCATGGTAAAAAACATCATGACCCAAACAGGTATAACAGAGCCTGAAGAAGCGGTTAGAATGATGAATTCTGGTGAACTACAAATCTCAGTTATTAAATCTAAGTGGACTGAAAAAGACAACGTTATTCGTTTCTCCGTCATTTCAGATGGTACAACTGGTGAACAATGGATTGCCCGCTTAGAAGACAAAGGCTTCCGTGTTGGAGATTATGCTAAAAGCGTTTTACGCTCAAGAAGCTTTAAACCCACCAGCGGCATTACTTACGAAATCGCTGTTTTAAAAGGAGAATTCTTCAGCGACAGTGATCGTATTACTAAAACAATCCGTAAGGAAGCTAAGAACCGCAAATTTTCTACGCCAAACGCCGAAGTAGCCTGCCTCATCAGAGAGAAGCTTTCTGATAAAGAACTGGAAGCCATGGGACTTTATTGGATCGTTGCAATGCATGAACCAATTAAAGATTCTGACGGCGGTCCTAAGCTGCTCGACGCTTATCGCTATGTCAATGGTTCCTGGTTGAACACGCACTATGGCAGCCCTGATATCAAGTGGGGTCGTGGCAATGGGTTTGCTTTCGCCGTTTCGCAAGTCTCTTAAAAACTCCCCTATCTTTTGATAGAGGAGTTTTGCTTTATAATTTGCCCCAACCAACCGCCGAGCATACGGCCAATTTCGTCAATTTTTTCAGATATCATCAAATACTTCTTGTTATCAAGCGATCTTGTTTCCCAGAGCATTAGGAATAGTAATTTTAAAGTATCTGTTTTTCTGATGGCGGTCTTTATATATAACGTCTTTTCTTCTTTGTTTACGTATAAAGCCCCAGCAACCATCTCTATTATTTCAATAAAAATATTATCAATTTTAACGCCAAGACTGAAGCGGTATTCTTTTGGTATCAGTTTAAAATAGGTATGCCACAATAGGTAGGAATCTTTTGATTTTTGAAGAAGCGGGGCTAGTTGAAATTGTTGGGGGGGTAGAATTAGAGGTATGAAAATTAGATTGACTCATAAATTTGAAGATATTATAAATTTAGAAAATCTACTAGAGGCTTGGCAGGAGTTTTTGTTAGGTAAACGCAAGCGCAAAGATGTGCAAGAATTTCGTACCAGGCTAATGGATAATATTTTAGATCTGCATCACGATTTAGTATATCATAAATACGAACACGGCGGTTATAAGGCTTTTAAGGTGTACGATCCTAAAACTAGAAATATTCATAAAGCTACTGTCCGTGACCGACTACTGCATCACGCGATTTATCACCAGCTCTATCCATTTTTTGATAGGACTTTTATTTTTGATAGCTATTCTTGTCGCTTAGATAAAGGAACTCATAAGGCGATTACCAGATTTAATCAATTATTTTTAAAAGTCAGTAAAAATAATACGAGATCTTGTTGGGTGCTTAAAGGGGATATTAGAAAATTTTTTGCTAGCATTGATCACAAAATATTAATAAATATCCTTAAAGAATATATTTCCGATGAAAATAGTATTTGCTTATTAACCAAAGTTATTAATAGCTTTCAAACCGAAAATGATAAGGGTCTGCCGTTAGGTAATCTTACGTCGCAGCTTTTTGCAAATATCTATCTTAATGAGTTTGATCGATTCATAAAACATAAAATTAAAGCAAAATTTTACATCCGCTATGCTGATGATTTTGTAATATTGTCGGACGACAGGGTCTGGCTTGAAAACCAAGTACCTATAATTAAAGAATTTCTCTGGGCAAGACTAAATTTAGAAATACACCCAAATAAACTATTTATTAAAACAATAAATTCTGGTGTTGATTTCTTGGGCTGGACTAGTTTTTCTAAATTTCGAGTTTTAAGAAGATCAACTAAAAAACGTATGTTTAGGAAATTAAAAGAGAATAACTACAAAGAAGAGTCGCTTAATTCTTATTTAGGGATGTTGAGCCATGGAAATGCAAAGAAATTAAAAGAATTAATTGCTAAACATGTTTAAGCGGCTTTTTTGTTTAAAAAATTTTAATTTCTCGCTAATTTTGTTATAATATGATTAGTTAAATTATAAACGAGTGTCTATGTCTAAATTAAAAAAATCTGTAAAAAAACCGGTAGTAGTCGTTGTTTCCGGCTATTTTAATCCTTTACATGTTGGTCATATTGAAATGATTGAGAAGGCCAAAAAGTTAGGAGATAAACTTATTACTATAGTTAATAATGATTACCAAGTGAAATTAAAAGGTAGTGTACCTTTTATGTCACAAGTTGATCGTTTAAAAATTGTGGCCGCTTTGCGTGGCGTAGATGAAGTGTTTTTATCTATTGATCGTGATAAAACAGTTTGTAAATCATTAAGCAAAATTAAGCCTGATATTTTTGCTAATGGTGGAGATCGTCATAGTATTGGTGATGTTCCGGAATATTCTATTTGTCAGAAGTTTAATATCAAAATGATAGATGGCTTGGGGCGAAAGATTCGAGCGAGCTCTAAAATTATTTCTCAAGCAGCTATTCGCAAAGCAAAAGTGGCTAAAAATTTAGTTGATCGTGCCAAGTAGTTCGCTCACAATTTATGGCTAAGTTTTTGAAAAAAATTGTTTTTTTGTTGTTGGCAGTAATTTTGCTTTTTTGGTTGTATTCTAAAATAATTAATACTCACTCCAGTGGTGATGATTTTGCTAACCCTTCTCGGTCCGAGCGTCTGCTTGATCGTTTATTCGGTCGTGAACCGAAACCTGATCCAATTATTCCGGCCGCCGAGATAACTGTTAGAATTCCGGAAGGTTGGACTAATGATGATATTGCTACTTATTTAGCTCAAACTGGACCATGGTTAGCAGCTGATGTCCTAGAAGCCGCTAAGGGTAAAGAGGGTTATTTATTTCCTGATACTTATCGTGTTTATGCTAGCTCTACGGCCGCTTCCGTCGTAGATAAGATGTTGAAAAATTTTGACGCTAAATTAACTGATGAGTTGCGGGCGGATATTACTAAACAAGGGAAGACGGTGGAAGATATTATTATTATGGCGTCTTTGATTGAGAAGGAAGCACCAATTAATTATAATAAAGAGGAGGATGAGGACGCGCGAATTATTGGTGGTATTTTTTGGAATCGTTTAAAAATAGGGCAAGGTTTACAATCGGATGCTACTTTATCTTATATTTTAAAAGATAAAGAAGACCAGCATAGTGGTGCTGATTTACAAATTGACTCTCTATATAATACTTATAAATATCGTGGCCTACCGCCTGGTCCGATTGCAAATCCCGGACTACTGGCTATTCGAGCGGCTATTTATCCCGCTACCACTAAGTATTATTATTTTTTAACCACCCCTGACCGTCAAGTTATTTATGCTAAAACTTACGAAGAGCATTTGCAAAATAAATATAAATATCTAAAATAATTTATCTTAAAATAAATTTATGTTAGACGAACCAAGCACAATTGTTTCCGAAGAGTTAACAGCTGATGATTCCTCAACTGAATTTAATGTAGATTCAGCTCCGGAACAGCCACACTCGCCCTTAAAAAAAATCATCTTAATAGGAGCTTTAGTAGCTTCTTTGCTTCTGCTCGGTTTGATTATTTTTGTGGTGGTTAATAAATATTGGTTAAATCCCGCGCCAGCAGAGGTCGCCACCTCAACACCAATCAGTTCTAGTACGACGACACCCGTTTTGCCCGGTTTAGACCAAGCTAGCACAAGCACGGATTCTATTGCCACTTCTACCGCGGCTGACTTGGCTGTAGAGTATATGTCTTTTGCCGATTTTTATGAAGCACCGGATAATAAATTTGAGGCGAAGATAAATGATTATGAATTACCGCTTAACGTCAAAATTGATGTCGTCAATTATTATGATGTTTCCCGTAAAGTAAATCTTGATTCTGGTCTAGAAAATTTAGACAATAATGGTTTTACCTTATTGGATAATCCTTGGAATCAGACAACACCGGGTTTTTATGGCGCCTATACTAGCTTAGCTGATAAACAATTACCGATTTTAATCACTTCTGATTTTATTGTTTATTCTTATCAGAATAGTTTGAAACAGGCGTTTAAAGATATTGAGACTAATGTTTTTTATGATAACTTGTGGGATATTAATGAGAGTTTATATACTACTGCAAAAAATCGTTATGAAACACGCTTGGCCTCTATCGGCGGTATTAATGATTCTATTTTAGAAGGAGAGAGATTAGAAGCGGCTTTCTTTGCCGTGGCTTTGGAATTACTAAAACCGACGGCAGCCCAAATTTCGACCTCTATCTCAAACTCGGATAGCGGTAAGACTTTATCTAAGACCGAGGCCTCACGTTTCAGTTTTGTCGTGCCGCCTTATTTACGTGATGACGTTTTATCTGAAGTTAAATTAATCAGGGAAGCTAAAATAAATAATATTAAATCTCCAGCGCTGTTGTATAACAGAGACTACACGGAATTTAGCGTTCCGACGGATTATCTCGGTAGCGCGAAATTGAATAATTTTTATTTAACGGCTAAATGGCTCAATTCGGTTTTTCCTCTTAATTATCGTGATAAAGATTGCCCTAACTGTTTATTGGATTCTGCTGATTGGCGCGTGAATATGACGGCCGCCTCGTTCATGGCTAAAGATTTCGCTACTTTACCGGAATTGAAAAATAAATGGGCGAGAATATATAAATTAATGTCTTTTTTTAAGGGTCTGCGAGAAAATTTAAATTATGTTTTCTATCGCGACACTTTAGTGGAATTATTTGGTGAGGATTATCAAATTGAAGCTTTATTTACTGATAGCAACAAAGAGACGGCCGCTAATCTAGAGAAGTTACGTCAGAAATTATTAAGCTATACATTCTCAGAAATCTCCAGTGGTTTTTCTAATGATGATATTAACGGCAAAACAAAATTAGGTTTTAAGATTTTAGCAGAAGAATATTGGCCTAATAATTATATTTTTACTAATTTAACCAACCCTGCGGTCGGAGTTTATATGGCCACTACTACGACTGCCAATAATTTTACTGCTTGTGTTCATCCAGTAACTAAAGCTATTAATCGTTGTTATGGATTAGCGCTTGATCCTGTTAATTTAGTTTATCCGATTGTCGGTCATGATTATTTTGTGGAGAATACTAATTACGCCAACTATAGCCAGCAGGTGCAAAGTCTACGGACGGGACTAAATAAAAGTGATATTTGGCATCTTAATAACTATTGGACATCTTTGAACTTTATTAAAGCTGGTCTGGAAATGGATAAAAATAATTTACCTTTGTTTGCTCATTCGGCCGCTTGGCAAAATATGAGTTTTAATAGTGCCGCCGCCGCTTGGATAAATTTACAATTACCTAGAGATAATTTATTAAGACCTAAGAAAGACAGTAATTTTGCTTTAGCTTCCGGCGCCATGTTGGATAAAAACTTTTATGTTGAACCGAATTTGAATTTGATTAACGAACTTTTGGCTGATAATAATATGTTACTAGGAATGTTTTCCGCTTTACAGTTAGATTCGGAAGTGCCTTTCGCTTGGCAAAATTTGAAAGATCTATCTGCCGACCTATCTTCTTTGCGAACTATGATGAATAAGGAATTGAGTAGTGAGGATTTGGACGCCACGGATGGTGTCGTGATTAATCGTTTGATTAATACCTGGAGTTTGGGAACCCCGGCCTCCTCTAAACAGTTATTATTAAAAACCGCCACGGCCCCTAAGGGTTGGCGGGAAGATTTAAGTAATTTAAAACTTTTGATATTAGTGCACCAGTCCGGCACTAGTCCCGCCTTCGCGATAGGGCCAGTTTGGGATTATAAAGAAACATATTAATTGTTAGCAGAGAAAAATATTAGCGATTAATATTTAAAAATATAAACTTCGTTATTGATATCCCACCATTCTTGCGCCGTTAGTCTGGCAGCAGCAATAATACGATCGCTTTGATACCAATATTTGTTCACGATTAAATAGCCACGTTCTACGCCTGCAAAAGCCATGGCCTCAGTCATGGTTTTTTGGTCGGGAGCCTTATAAACCATATCCAGATAATATTGATAGAGTGGTCCGCCGGTAGGAATCGGATAAAAATATATTGCGCCAGCAGAACTATCATGATAATGATCAAAGCCTAATTCTTTTAAGGCTGCCGCCGAAACCTGTTGGTTGGCTAGAACAATATATGGCATATCAGTGTCTCTAGCAACCGATTTCACGGCTTCTATGTCATTTTGACTGGTGCTATAGCCATGACTATTCCAGTATTTATCAAAACGGGGATAAGAGCTATAGAGAGCGACATTTAATAAGCCTAGGCCGAAGATTAAACAAATTATTTGGATAGCTCTCTCCGATTGTCGTATTTTTTTAATTAAATTATATCCGGCCATAAGCCAGAAAGGAAGAAGAAAAATAATAATTATAATCGGTAGGCGACTTGCATAATCTGATTGCTCATAATTAATCAAATCGTTAAAATTTATTTGCTTACTTAAAAGATAGGCGATTAACAACGAGGGAATAATAATTTTTATAATATTACTAGCATTTTCCTGATATTTTGTTAAATTGTTTGTTTGTTGGCGATTGTAAAAATAATAATAGAGTACAGTCGCCAGGCCTAGCAGTATTATAAACAACGGATAGTTATTGGCAAAAAAATAAACGAAGTTTGATAAGAAATCTTCGCGTCCGGCACTGCTAGTATTAATTAGCCATGGTTTGAATGATGAAAAAATATTTTGACTACCCGCTAATTTATTGTCTCGCCCGGCCGCAAAGAATAAAGTTAGAGGTAAAGCTAGGGAACTGAATAAAAAAATTCCTGATTTTATAATTTTTTGCCATTGCTGAGATAATATATTTTTAGCGCTCGTTAGACTGACTACGGCGGCAAATGTTAGGGCCGGTAGTCCGGCGAGAGGGTGAAGGGCAGTGGTTGCTAAAGCTAATATCCAGGTAGCAGCAGGACGAGAGGAGCTTAAGCCGCTTAGAATTGTTAAGATTAAAAATAAATAACTTAAATTTTGCGGAGTACTTAGTATAAAGGGAGAAAAAGTTAGACTGAGTAAAAATAAAATTATTAAAAAAATGTTATTGTGAGATATTTTTTTGGCGCTTTCTATATTTTCTGCCAGCCAGCTTTTTAGAAACTTATATAAAGCGGTCGGTAAAAATATAGCGACTAGAATCGGAACTAATATTTTGTTTAAGCCGGCAATTGTTAAGCCACTGATTTTATGAAGAACAATAATTAAGCTATATTCACCTAAATAATAGGGCGGTTTGGGTAAGACGAAGCCTTTGGTATCTATTAGCCGCATAGTCGCCTCATGAATAAAGGGGTCATAACCATAGCTAATTTTATAAACGATAATGGCCACTCCGAGAGAGATAAAATAATGTGCCGATAATAAGACAAGTTTTGTTGTATTTGAGAGATCTTTTTTTATTAAAATAAAAACCAGAAATAGAGAAGTGAGAGCGTAAAGCCAGAAAAAGTCAGTAGGAATAATTGCCCAGGGGGTGATAAGGGCGCGATCACTGCGACTGGAAATGAGCATAGCGCCGGCACCTAAGTAACTGGCGACATATAGAGACAGTAAGTAATATTTTTGTAGATATGGCTTTTTGTTCGTTGTATCGATTCTTTCGGCTAAGGTAAGGTCTTCACTGCTATCAGCGCCGTGCTTATTGTATAAGGCTTGGAGCGCAATAAAAATTCCAACACTAAAAATAATGGTTAAAACAACACCTATCCAGTTGAGCGCGTAAAAATAATAAATTATTGCCCCACAAATCATTAATAGGGAAATAAAAAGTAGGGAATTATTATGACAATTTTTTAGTTTATCACTGGGGCGCGACAATAAGTTGGATATTTTCATATAATACCTTAATCATAGCAAATTCTTGCTAAAACAGGCAATTTCGGATAACATTAAAATGATGAAAAGATATCTAAAAAAATCAATTAATCTTGTAATTATTGGCTTTTTAGCCTTAGCTTTTTTTATAGCTACGGCCAGTTTTAATGCTTTAACACAAGATATAAATTATATTAAATGGTCGTCTCCGGATGAAACCGCTAATTACTTTTTTGCCAGTCGCTGGGCGGAAACTGGACAACTGGCTTTTTTTGATCAAGCGGCTTTGGTGGGTAATAATTTAGTCATGCCGCGAAGCGTGAGGAATGATCAAGGGGCTATTAAGCCGGTTAGTTTTTTGGGTCTAATTTTAATTTATGGCTCTTTGGCATCTTTTTTGGGAGTTGCGATTATTCCTTTTCTTACACCATTGTTTGCGGCTTTATCTATAATTCTATTCTATTTTATTGTGCGTCGTTTATTTGGCTCTCGGGTTGCGCTGTGGTCAGCTTTTTTACTCGCCACTTTCCCGGTTTATATTTATTACACGGCTCGCTCCATGTTTCATAATGTCTTATTTATAGTCTTGCTTTTAGTAGCTGTTTATTTGTTTATTGTTGCTCTAGGGAGGGATTATGAAAAGTTAGAAGAAAATAAATTGCCGGTAAAATTTTTACAATGGCGTTTTCCTTGGAGTTTTTGGGGAGAATTATTATTGTCTTTTTTTTCAGGCTTATTCGTCGGCTTGGCTCTTATTACTCGTACGTCGGAGATATTATGGCTAGCTCCTATTTTTTTCTTTATTTTAATTTTTTACGGACGGCGTCTAGGCTGGACTAAAATTGTTTTAATGCTTATTGGTTTGGCCCTGCCATTAGTTCCCATCGCTTATTATAACCAAATTTTATATGGTTCTTTTTGGCATGGCGGTTATAACGAAATGAACCGTTCTCTGGATACCATTGCTCAGAGCGGTGGTGATTTTTGGCAGTTGGCGGCTCAGGGTGATTTTAGCTCTTTTCGTAATTATTTTAGTCAAATTTTTAGTCAGGTCTTTTATTTTGGTTTTAATTTTAGGCAGTCTGTTCTGATGTTTATTCATTATGTAATAGACATGTTTCCTATTTTATTTTATGGCGGGGTAGTAGGAGCCTTGATTCTTGTCGGTCAAATGTTTCGTCGTTTTGAAAAAAAATATTTATTTTATCTGTTAGGCTGGTTTGTTTTTTCCGTGGTCTTAATTTTTTATTATGGTAGTTGGAAATTTAATGATAATCCTGATTTAAGTCATTTTACTATTGGTAACTCCTATACACGTTATTGGCTGCCGGTTTATTTGGGCTTTATACCTTTATTTTCTTTGGCTTTAGTTCGTATTAGTCGCGCCTTAACTCAGTGGGGAAATAATAAAAAAAACCCGACTTCGGATAAGCGACTTCGTTTGCAAGCTGTCTTCTCTTTGGCCCTGCAAGTTATAGTGGTAATGATAGTAAGTATTTCCTCTTTATTTTTTGTCTTGTATGGTTCGGAAGAAGGTTTAGTTTATTTGTATCATAATTCCCGAGCGGAAAAAGTTAATACGGCTACGGTTTTGTCTCTAACCGAGCCGGACAGTGTTATTATTACTCGCTATTATGATAAATTTTTTTGGCCGGAGAGACGGGTGATTATGGGGAATATTCCGACCGAGGAAATTTTTTCGGCGGCGGCTAAGCTGGTAAAATATTATCCGGTTTATTATTATAGTTTTTATTTGAATGAGGCTGATGTAAATTATCTGAATGAGCGTAAATTGCCACCTTATAATCTAAGCATTAATTTAATTCAGAAAACTAATTTACAGTCCGGTTTATATCAATTGAAACATGTTGAAGAGTTGGCGACGAGTAGTGATATTTTGGATCTTAAAGAGGGGGCGGTTAAGTAAGGAAAATAAAAAAGGTTATTATATATGGCAAAGCAGTCTATCCACAAGAAAAAAGCTAGAATTTTAGTGATTATTGGCCCAACCGCTAGTGGTAAGACGTCTTTAGGCGTGGCACTAGCCGCAGAGTTTCAGGGAGAGATAGTGAGTGCCGATAGTCGCCAGGTCTATAGGGGTCTGGATATCGGAACCGGGAAAGATTTAGCCTCATATAAAGTTGGTCGTCAAAAAATTAAGCATCATTTAATTGATGTTGTTAATCCTCAGCAAGATTATAATTTGGCTCAATATCAGACAGCGGCGCAGCGAGCGATTGTTAATATTTTAAGTTGTGGTCAGTTGCCGATAGTGGTGGGTGGTAGTGGTTTGTATTTACAGGCTTTAGTAGATAATTATCAGTTGGACATTAAATCAGATAAGTTATCTAAAAATAGAGTTTTGACAAAATTGTCTGCTGCGGAATTATGGCAAAAAATAAAAGTTATTAAACCGGAATTTGCTGATCGCTTGAACAATAGCGACCGGAACAATTCTCGCCGCTTACTTCGTTATTTAGAAATTATAGAAGCGGGCGGGGAAGTAGGAATGAACAAGAAGGAGTCGCCTTATGATTTTTTAGTCATAGGATTAGATTGGCCCGATAAAACTTTACGAGAGCGTATTAATTTTCGTATTTTGGAGCGTTTGGAAAAAGAGGGGATGATAGCAGAGGTAAAGAGACTACACGACGAAGGTCTGTCCTGGGAACGTTTAAAATCATTTGGTCTGGAATATAAAGTTATTAGTCAGCATCTGCTAGGCGAACTGAGCTATCAAGAGATGATTGATAAATTGAGTATTGCCAGCTGGCGTTTTGCTAAGCGACAACGAACTTGGTTTAGAAGATGGCGGAGACAGGGAAGAAAGATAAAGTCAGTTAAAGATTTAGCGGCGGCCAGAAAAGAAGTAAAAAAATTCCTAGCATAACAAAAAGGCTCTGTATTAAACAGAGCCTTTTAAATTTTACTTAAGTTTAATCCGGTAGCAATAACTTATTTCAAAAATTTTTCCAGTAATTCTTTTACAGTCTTAGGATTGGCTTTACCGCGAGTAGCGGCCATAACCTGGCCAACAAAGAATTGGAAGACACTGGTTTTTCCGGCATGATACTGTTCAACCTGAGGCGCATTATCCGCTATTATTTTTTTAACAATCGTCTCCATTTCTGCCGTGTTATCCATTTGTTCTAAGCCCATTTCTATCATAATATCTGTCGGATCACCGCCGTCAGAGTACATTTTTTCTAATATTTTTTGCCCGGCGGAGGCAGTAATTTTATCTTGGTACATTAGGCAAATAAGTTCGGCGAAGTTTTCCGCCGTCATCTTCAAATCGCTGATTTTTTTATTATCAATATTAAGATGTTTATATAATTCGCCGGTAATCCAAAAGGTGGCAGTCTTAGCTAACCTTTTTTCCTGACGATTTGCTTCATCTTCATTAGCTTCTATCCAAGCATCCAGTTCGGAAATAACATGTTCAGTCCAATCTGCCAGGGCTTTATCATTAACAATAATCTCCGCAATTTTATCTTGCAGGCCATATTCTCTTATAAAGCGCATTTTTTTTTCGTTCGGTAGTTCCGGAAGTTCCGCTTGTAGTTTAGCTAGAAGGGTGTCATCAATTCGGAAGGGAGGAATATCCGGTTCAGGAAAATAGCGATAGTCGGCAGCGGTTTCTTTTATACGCTGGCTAACGGTTTGTGATTTATTTTCATCCCAGCCACGAGTTTCGGCTGCTATTTTTTCATTTTTTTCTAATAGGGCGGTTTGTCTGTGTACTTCAAAATTAATAGCTCGTTCCATGGCCCGGAAAGAATTAATATTTTTTACTTCTACTTTAGCGTTTAGGGGATGATTCTTTTTTGTAGCTAAGATTAGGCCATCTTTATATTCCCAAGCACCTTGTTCTTGCACGCTAATATTAGCTTCGCAACGCATTTGCCCTTTTTCCATATCAGCGTCGCTGATATTTAGATAGCGCAGGATTTGTTGATAGAGTTGACCAAATTTTTTTGCTTGAGCCGCGTCTTTAATAGTCGGCTCGGTTACTAATTCCATTAAAGGCGTGCCAGCCCGATTGAAATCTAAAAGTGTGCGGTCGGGATTAGTCATGTGGACGGATTTTCCGGTATCTTCTTCTAAGTGAATACGAGTAATAAGAACTTTTTCACCTTCAACTTCTAGCCAACCGTCATAACAAAAGGGTTGATCATATTGTGAAAGTTGATAACCTTTAGGGAGGTCGGGATAAAAATAATTTTTTCTATCAAATTTTGAAACATGATTTATTTTACAATGTAAAGCCAGGCCGGTGAGGATTGTCCAGTCAATCGCTTGTTTATTGGGCGCAGGCAAAGTCCCGGGATGAGCAAGACAAACCGGACAGACATTCGTGTTAGGCGCCTTACCCTCTGCGTCATTATCACAGGAGCAGAACATTTTACTCTTAGTTTTTAACTCGGCGTGGATTTCCAGACCGATAATAGTATCATAAGTCATATTAAAATTGGCCGGAGCTACCAAATCCTTTGTCTTGGCGCTCGGTATCATCATTAATACTTTCTTCTTTAATTTCCCAACTAGCTATGGCTTGAATGAGAATTTGGGCGATTTTTTGTCCGGGGACAATATTAAAAATTTCTTCGCTGAGATTTTTTACCACTACTTTTATTTCACCGCGATAATTAGAATCAATCACGCCACCTAAAGTAGTAATGCCATTACTAGCTAGGCCACTCTTATCCCAAATTAATCCGACGTAGTTATTCGGTATGGCTAATTTAAGACCGGTAGCGACGAGAGCTTGGCCATAGGGAGGAATAGAATAATAGTCATTAGAATATAAGTCATAAGCGGCATCACCAGGATGTGCTTTTTGGGGGAGTTTAGCGTCAGGGCTAATTCTTTCAACTTTTAATTTATAATCTGCAACATTCTCTTTATTTGGAGCTGGTTTTTCCGGTATAATAGCAGTTTGTTTTAATGCTACTTCCAAATCTTGCACTTCTTCCTTGGGAAAATTTTTAAAACGATCAAAAATTCTATCATGATTATTTATAATCTGTTCATTAGTGACGAGTAATTGTCCGATAGGACAAAAACCATGATTTTGTGTTTCTTCCGAATGATGACCGACCGCTTTTTTAACTATCGGCCAAATTAAACTATGAATATCTTCGCGACTAAGTATTTGTCCATTACGAGTACAAGAAATTAAATCAAAGTGAGGGAAGAGCTCCACAATCTCATGATAGACGGCATCAGCTTTTTTTAAATGATCAAAATTTTCTTCATGAATGTCGGTAGTTTTTCCGTTCCAATCTTCGCGGGCTCTCTTTTTTGCTAAGTCTTGAGCTATTTCCGGCTCAACGTGAAGAATCACGGAGAGGTCGGGTTGCGGTATGGCAAAAATTTTATATTCCAAATCGTTTAACCAATTAAAAAATACCCGACGTTCTAAGGGATTATCGATTTTTCCGCCTTGGTGTGCCATATTAGCACTGGTATAGCGATTAGATAGGACTATTTTCCCCGCTGTGAGCCATTGACGTATTTTAAAGCTGGCGTCAAAACGGTCGGCGGCATAAAATATTGAAGCCTGATAGGCGCTGACGGCCTCGGCTGTCCCGTATTTACCGGATAAGTATTCTTCTACCGGACCGGCAGATTTTGTGTTGTATTGAGGAAAGTCGGCTAAAACCACAGCATGCCCCTCTTGTTCCAGACGCGCCTTTAAGAGAGCAAGCTGAGTAGTTTTACCACTGCCGTCGGTACCGTCAATGACAATAAATTTCCCCGGGAAACCGTTCATAATTATTTATTTAAATTTTTCATAATTATTTCGATTTGTTGATACAGTTCTGCAAAATTTCCATTGTTGTGGATAGTAGTTTCTGCTTGAGCCATGACAGCCGGGATACTAGCTTCAGTTTCTAGTTTTTCATCGGCCAAAAATTGCTCATAAGTCTTTTCACTATCACCCTTATTCTCATTACGCTTAATCAGTCGATCATAGCGTATTTCTGGGGTGGCGTCAACACTGATTAAATGAAATCCCGGAACTTTTTTTAAGTATTCAATATCAGCTAAACGTCGGATACCATCAACGACGATTATTTCTGAGGAATCGTTCATAACATCATTAGCCATAGTTTTAGCAAACAGGTCTTCTCCAAAAGTCTGTCTTAAACACAAGGAAATGTTAACCAGATTATGACGGTTAATTTCTAAACCGAGCCGAGTAACAATTTCGCGCATGATTGTAGAAAAACGAAAACTTTTAGCTTTATATTTTTCTTCTAAATATTTTTTGCTAACATCTTTTCCGGAGGCGATTTGGCCAGTTAAACCAATAATAATTTTAGACATGACATTATTTTAATAAATAAACTATTTGCTAGTAATATCTGCTAAACCACGGCGGACATCCCAGTCATCAAGATCCTGATCAATATACATTTTTAAATTTGGTAATTGGCTTTGCGTTGCTGCCGCCATTTCTTTAGCCAGTTTTCTTAAACTTGGATGGACTGTTTTATTACTTCTTAATTCCATAACATAAATTGCGGCCGGGAGAGGGTAGGTGACTCGACTAAAAATATTGAAGCCAATCGCAATATAATATTGTCTAATTTCCGGTGTAGCTTCTAAAGCGGCGATAGCGATTGTTTGTTCGGCAATTAAACTTACTGCTTCTTGGCGGAGATCTTCTGGTAGTTGTTCAAGATACCAAGAGTTAAATCCGAGTTCGGTTGTCAAAAGTGGCATGCGACAGACGCCATTACGATGACGTTGAATATCTCGGAAAGAACCATAGTCAAGAACAAAAGAAAAACTAAGATTACCCAGCTCTCCCATGAAGGCCGGCAGGTTAGTCTTAATTGGGCGCTTATTTATTACATCTTGGTATTGTTCTAAATCGGTCTCTATAATATTTGTGTTTAACTTAAAAACAGGATTTTTTTCTGGACGTAAATAATTATATTCTGTAGCGCTCAAGGCGCGATAAGCTTCTTGTTCCTCGTAAGTCTTATGAGAAAAACTGTGAGTATATTTGTCTTGGAGTGTTTTTAAAATTGTAGCGGCCGTTTCCCGCACTTCTAGTAAAGGATGATGACGTAATAAAGCGATTTTATCCCAGGCTTGACGTAAGTTGGTGTGCCAGCTTAATTGAGTCGTGATGCCAGCCGGTAAGAAACCGCGCATGATATCAAAACCGCGCGCCTTGATGGCTTTCATATACATTGCCTCCGCTTCTTCGGCCTGGCGCGGATATTTAGCCATTAAGAAATTTTGGATGTTTTCTTGATTGCTGATATAAAAATCCATCCACTTTTTTATAATTGCCTGTGATTGTTGAGTATTTAGCGGATCAATAATAGCTTGTTTGCTCATATCAATATAACGCGTGCTAGTTTCTTGGCCACTATATAATTGCCAATCCTGAATAGCCTTATCGCCTAAGATACTGATTCCTTCAATGAATAAAGTTGTGCTACCGCAGTCGGCGATGCTGGCATGGCCGTAGCCGACATAGAAAGTTTCCATAAATTTTCCGGAACCGCTTTGTTTTACTTTTTCGACATGTTCAACAACGCTTTTAGCGCTTCGGGAATACAAAGCTTGCATCATCGCCGTGTCTTCCGGATTAAATTCATCGTAGAGAAAAATATTAGCCATATATCATTATTTTATAAAAAATTATTTTACGTCCGCGTAAATTTCTATTGATCGGGATATTCTCTAACTTGCTGGTTTAATAATACATATTCCACGCCGGCTTGTTTAAAAATTTCCTTACTCCTATCCCCGGCATGATAATCTTTATCGCAAACCACACGTTTAATACCAGCATTGATAATTATTTTAGCGCAAGTGTAGCAAGGAGTCATGTTACAGTATAAGGTTCCTCCGTTTAGGGCAGTTCCCATACGAGCTGCATCACAAATGGCATTTTGTTCGGCGTGTGTAGTGCGAATGCAATGACGACTGGTAGAGCCATCCTCATTTACTACTGTATGCATTTCATGACCCACATCATCACAGTGGGGCAGACCGACTGGTGAACCGTTATAACCGGTAGCAATAATTCTTTTATCACGAGTAATAACACAGCCACCGCGAAAGCGATCACAGGTACCGCGACTACCGACCATTTCCATTATTTTTATAAAATATTCATCCCAGGATGGTCGCTGATAGTCATTTTTTTGATTGATAACCGCTTTACTCATATATTTTAATTTTATATTTATTTAGCTGTTTATTGTACCTTAATTCTAACCTATTATTTAAAGAAAATAAATCTTGACAAGGAGTCATTTATGTACTGGGGTAGCCTTTTAAAAAGAGGAAAAATGAGCTAAACTGTATACATAGCTAGACTGTCGTCAGATTCTAATATTATTATCAGTTTTGTGTTTATGTTAGAAAAATATATTGAAAAATTAGCTAAAAATAAAGAAATTTATTTAAAGATTAAAGTAATTGTTGGCCAGCCGGAAACATGTTTTTCGGGTACCATGTCCGATGGAACCCTAAAAATCTCTGTGGCCGCTGCTCCCGAGAAAAATAAAGCTAATCAAGAGCTAATAAAATATTTAGCCACTAGCTTAGGGGTACGTCGCTATCAGTTAGAAGTAGTATCCGGTGCTACCGGTCGTAAGAAATTAATAAAAGTAAGTCGCTAGCCCTATGCTCTTATCAGTTGTTATTGTCTCTTGGCAAGTAAAAGATAAACTACGAATTAATTTGCAGTCTTTATTCGGCTCGGTGACTGATTTTGAGTGGGAAGTTTTTGTAGTGGACAATGGCTCGGAGGACGGTAGCGCGGAAATGGTCAGACAAGAATTTCCGACTGTTCATTTAATTGCTAATTTGGATAATAGGGGTTTTGCCCAAGCTAATAATCAGGCGATTAAGGAAGCTAAGGGAGATTTTATTTTATTATTAAATCCGGACATGTCGGTCAGGGCGGATACTTTAAATAATATTGTACATTGGGCACAAAATAATTCTCAAGCCACGGTTACCGGCTGTAAACTTTTAGGCGAAGAGGGGGTTATAGTACCACAAGTTCGTCGCTTTCCCGATTTTTGGGATCAATTGGCTGTTACTTTTAAATTACCACATTTTTGGCCAGCCGTTGTTAATGGATATTTGTGTTCTGATTTTAATTATGAACAAGCCAGTAAAGTAGATTCCGTTCGCGGGTCATTTTTTTTAATTAATCGTGAGAATTTTCGTCGCTTGAGCGATGGGCAAGATGCTTTTTTAGATGAAAGATATTTTATTTGGTTTGAAGAAGTAGATTTTTGTCGTCAGGTTAATAAATTAGGCGGGGAAGTTTGGTACACGCCGACGGCTTCTTGTCATGATTATGTTGGGCAAAGTTTTGCACAAGTAAAAAGAAGTCAAACACAAAAATATTTTAGCGAATCCATGTTAAAATATTTTCAGAAGTGGGAAAGTAAATGGAAATATATTATTTTAAAGATAGCCTGGAAGTTGGTGAAGATTTTTGTTTAATTTCTTATAAGATAAGTCATGTCTAAAAAAGTTGGAGTTATCTTAGTGAATTATAAGGACTACGCGACACGTTTCTTAACAGCTTGTCGTGATTCTTTGTGCGCTCAGAGTTATGCGGCGGAATTAACAAAAATTTATATTGTTGATAACGCTGCGACGACGGAGTCACAAGAATATTTGAAAAAAATTTATCCCGAAGCGATAATTTTATCTCGTACGGACGGCAATTATTCGGCTGCTAATAATTTGGGTTTTTCTCAAGCTATTAATGATGGTTGTGAATATTTAGTAACGCTTAATATGGATACGGAAGTAGCGCCGGAATGGTTGGCGGAGCTGGTAAAAGCATTAGAAATTAATTTTCAGGCGGGAATTGCTCAGTCCAAGATTTTGCTTTATCCGAAAAATGATGAGCAAAAACAGCAGCCGCTTATTAATAGTTTAGGTAATATCATCCATTTTCTTGGTTTTGGCTTCACCGACGGCTACGGCCAGGTGAATAAAGAATTAGGCGCTTACCCGGAAATTAATGGTTATGCCAGCGGTTGTTCTTTCATTATTAGAAGTATGTTGTGGCAAAAAATAGGTGGTTATGAGGAAGAGTTTTACATGTATCATGATGACTTGGAATTAAGTTTGAAAGTTCGTTTGGCGGGTTATAAAATAATTTTAGCCCCATTATCCAAGCTGTATCATAAATATGAGTTTAAACGTAGTACGAAAATGTTATATTACATGGAGCGTAATCGCTACTTAACTATGCTCATGTTTTATCCGACTCGTCTCTTGCTTTTTCTTTTCTTGCCCGCTTTAATAATGGAGTTAGGCTTACTGCTCTATTCTATTTTTGGTTTATGGTTGCCGACGCGTTTAAAGGTTTGGCTTTATTTTTGTCGGCCGAAGAACTATGTTAGAATATTATTAATAAGAAAAAAGATAAAAGCGATTAGTGTCATAAAGTTTTCTACTTTGGCGAAAGATTTTTCCGGTCGCATTGAATTTCAAGAAATAAATAATCTAGTTTTACAATATATTGTTAACCCTTTATTTGATATATATTGGTCGTTAGTGAAAAAAAATATTTAATATGGATTTGTCTATTATTATTGTCAACTATCACAGTCGCGATAAACTTTTAAATTGTTTGTCTTCTTTGCGTCAGGCTGAGATGGTCGATGTTAAGTATGAAATTATTGTGGTCGATAATAATTCCGGCGATGAACTTGATAAGGTCAATGAAGATTACTCTACTGTGCAGATGATTAAAAACCCGGTTAATAAAGGAATGGGTGGCGGTAATAATATTGGTTTGGCGATAGCGCAAGGAGAATATGTTTTAATCCTTAACCCTGACACCGTAGTACAAGGTCGGGCTATTCCGGAATTACTCTCTTATTTAAAAAGTCATCCTACTGTCGGTTTAATTGGTCCGAAATTATTATATCCTGATGGCGCCTTGCAGATGTCTTGTTCTCGTTTTCCTAGTTTTTTTATGCCAATTTTGCGACGTACTTTTATCGGTGACTATTTTAAGACCAGTCGTGATAGTTTTACTATGCAGGAATTTAATCATAATTCATTGCGTTCGGTAGATTGGTTAATGGGTTCTTGTTTAATGTTTAAAAAAGAGATTAAACTATCAGATAACAGAGCTTGGTCGCCACATTTTGATGAACGATATTTTATGTATTTTGAGGATACTGACTTAGCGCGACAATTTTGGAAAAATGGTTTGTCTGTAGTTTATAATCCTACGGCTATTGTTATTCATGATCATCGGCGTGCCAGTGCCCGGCATCCTTGGTATTTAGCGATTTTTTTGGATATTATTACCTGGCATCATATTATTTCTTGGTTAAAATATTTTATTAAATGGAGCTTTAAGACTAAAAATTATGTCAAAAATTAAAAAAGCAATTTTTCCGGTAGCTGGTTTTGGTACGCGTTTTTTGCCGGCAACTAAGGCACAACCCAAGGAAATGTTAATGGTTGTTGATAAACCAGTTATTCAATATTTAGTGGAAGAGGTAGTGCGGGCCGGTATTGAAGAAATTATTTTCGTTACCGGTCGTGGTAAGCGAGCGATTGAAGACCACTTTGACTATTCTTTTGAACTGGAAAACACTTTAGTGGAACATAATAAACTTGATTTACTCAAAAAAGTGCGAGAAATATCTACTTTGGCAAAATTCTCTTATGTGCGCCAGCCGATACCTTTGGGGGATGGGCATGCCTTGCAATGTGCCAGTCATCTGGTTGATGATGATGAACCAATATTAGTAATGTTTGGTGATACTTTGTTTGACGCTCCGGTACCGCCGGTTCGCCAAATTATAGAGACTTATGAAAAATATGGTGATTCTGTGGTTGGTGTGTCGGAGGTTGATCCGAAAGAGGTAGATAAATTTGGCGTAATCGATGGTTTAGATTTAGGTGATGGTAATTATGAAGTAAAGAGTTTTGTAGAAAAGCCTAAAGTCGGGCAAGCCCCTTCTAATTTAGCGGCGGTGGGAATCTATGTAATTACACCGGAAGTTTTTAAAGTGCTGGGGAAAATGCAGTCCGGCAAGTCCGGGGAAATCCGTTTGGCGGATGCTTTTGATTTGATGTTAGAAGACAAACGACCAATTTATGCTAAAAAAATAGAAGGAGAATGGCTGGACACCGGCAATAAGTTTAACTTTATTAAAGCGACCTTAAAGTTTGGTTTAAAGGATAAAGAGATTGAAAAAGACTTAAGAAAACTTATTAAAGAACTTAATCAATAATATTAAGTTAAAAGAGTATAATAAAAAATCCTCGGTAATCCCGAGGTTTTTTATTGTAATAGTAAACTATATATTCCTTCCTGCTGGCCGACTTTGGCCCAAAAATATAACATATCACTTTTTTCGTTTAAGACGGGAGAACTGATTTTTTCTGTTTGAAAAATTTTAGTGATATTCCCGGTGACTAGATCGAGGGCGTTAAGACTTTTAGTTGTTGAAAAAATGAGATAATTTTTTTTAGAATTCCAAGCCAGGGAACTTATAGCTTCACCGACGCGAGTAATTAAAATGTTGGCATTGAGATCCATATCCAGGCGATATATTTCCCAATTATTATTGTAAAGTAAAGTATTATCATCAATCCAATTCCAACTGACGACTTTATTAAGAGTGACAATTTTGTTGTTAATATCAGCGGGATTGATTAAATATAAAGTTTGATTTTGCTCGTCGTATAAAGTTAGAAAATGATACCCGGCGCTGACGAATTTATAAGAACCGACGCTGGGTAAATTTATTTCTTGTTCCAGTTGACGTTGAGCAAGGGAATACTTTCTTAAAATAGTTTTTCCTTGATCCTTAGTCACGACGAACAATTGATCGTCACGCGCTTCATAAGTTAAATAAGTATCACCACTTAGGACTAAAGTGCCATTTTTTTGATTAGTATCTAAATAGCCGAGAGAATTAGCATTTTGATAGTAGAGTCGATTATTATTTTCATCATAATACCAGTTAGCCGCCTCGGTGCCAATTAATTTTTGGTAGTCTTTGATGGCGCTGTTGATTGGACTCAGTAGTTTTCCGTCTTGTAATAATTCATCGGTGTTATTAAGCCAAGTGGCCGGTGCGGAGCTGGTAGTAGTCAAAGAATTTACTAGTCCGTTATTCAGGGTAATAATTTTTTGCTCGCTGCTCGCGTATAAATAACGATGATTGGGACTTAAAGTCAATGTGCCTTCCGGCGTCGAAGTAATGAGGAGGGGCAAGTTATTACGAAATAAATTTAAATCTTCCAGAAAATTAGTTTGTCCGGGATAAACTCTGACATGTTTAGTGAGAGGCCAATAGCCCGGTCTTTCCAGGCGTAAGTCATATTCTCCCGGCGTCACACTACGTATTTTAGCGGGAGTGCTGAGGTAGCTGACATCCCAAGGGTTGAGAGAAAAATTTGTTGTTTGGCGTCCGTTTAGAAAAATATTAGCTTCACTGGGGGAACTATCAACGATAATCATGCCGGTCTTGATCAATAGTCGATTGGATTTGGGGGGCCAAGTTAGACTGATTTCATAGCCGGAGGCATAGAGAGAAATTAAAATAGTTCCTATTAAAAAAAACAAGATAAACAAAATAAAAAGAGAATCACGGAATTTTTTGGACATAGTTAAATTAAGATAGACTTTGTTTATCAAGATTTTTTTATGATTCCTGTACTTCAATATGTGCACCAACCTTATTAAGTCGGGCGGCTAAATTTTCGTAACCGCGATCAATGGCGTAAGAATTTTTGAGTATAGATTTACCGGAGGCGGCTAGCATCGCAATAAGAATGTTAATGGAAGGGCGTAAGGCGGGCGGACAAATCATGTTATTTGGCTTGAGTTTAGTGGGTCCGGTAACGGTGACGCGGTGCGCATCATGGAGCATAATGTCGGCTCCTAAGTGGCTTAACTCGGTATAATAAATAGCACGATTTTCGTAAATCCAGTCATGAACCAAGGTAGCGCCTTTAGCTTGGGTAAGAATAGGAACAAATAAAGGTAAATTATCAATATTGAGACCCGGATATGTTTGGGGGTGGAGCTTATCATCTAAAGCTCTTAGTTGGCTGGGGAAGATTTCAATATCTACTAGTTTAAAATGTTTATTTTGAGATATGTGGAGGTGGCTAATATTAAATTTTTGTCCCATGACTTTTAATTTTTCCAGTTCCAAGCGTAAAAAATCAATCGGGCAGCGCGTTATTTTTAAATGTGATTTTGTAGTAACGGCCAGGGAAATAAAAGCCATAGATTCAATTGGGTCGGGCATGATGGGATAATCTTTGACTGCTTGTAATTTTTTAACACCGTTTATAATAATAGTGCCATCATCCATTTTTATTTTAGCTCCGGCTCTTTGAAGAAAAACTATTAAATCCTGAACCATGTAATTAGTAGAAGCAAGGTGCATAATAGTTTTGCCCGGTGTTAAGACGGCGGCCATGATGGTATTTTCCGTTCCCGTATCACTTTGTTCATACATAGTAAACTCTACACCTCTTTTCTTTTCGTAGCTGATGGTATAAGTGTTGAGGCTTTGTTTTACTTTAATACCTAGATAATTTAAAGCTAGGATGTAGGGACTGACAGTTCGTTTGCCTAATTTACAGCCACCGGATTTTGGCAAAGAGAATTTTTTAAAAGAAGCACTGAGCGCGGCCATAAGTAGCAAAGCAGAACGTGTCTGTAGAAAAGATTCGCGATTAATTTTTTGGGGGAGCAAGTGACCATTATTGATAATTTCTAGTTTATGCTTAGCTGACCAGCGAATTTTTAAACCCAAAGAAACTAAAATTTCAATAATACGATTTACCTCTTCAATACGAGGCACTTCGCTTAAAGTGGTTTTACCTTTAATCATAGCGGTGGCACATAGAATTGCCACTGCCGAGTTTTTAGCCGAGTTAGTTCGTAGCGTGCCATGTAGCTTGCGGCCGCCGTTAATTATTAGGTTTGCCATATTTTGCTAATTTAAAGGGATATTTATCTTTTATTAATCTTCTAGTTAATCATAGCCGATTTATTGACATTTTTCAAATATCTGCTATCATTAAGCTAGTTCAGATTTTATTCTGATTTTTTGTTACTATATATGTCAAAAATTGCAATAATTAAAACAGGAGGAAAACAGTACAAAGTTCAGGTCGGTGACGTCTTGAAAGTGGAAAAGTTGGATATAGAGGATGGTAAGACTGCTAAACTGGACACTTTATTGATTGCCGATGGCGCTGATTTAGAAATTGGCCACCCTTCTTTAGGAGAAAAAGTAGAGGCTGAAGTTTTGGCGAGCGGAAAGGGGAAGAAAGTTACTGTTGTAAAATATAAGAATAAAACTCGTTATAAAAAAACTGTCGGTCATCGTCAGCACTTTACCGAACTCAAGGTTGCTAAGATTGCCTAGCCCGTTTGCTTTGTTAATTGAAAAAATCCACCTCAAAAAAGGTGGATTTTTGTTTAGCACGATTTATTTTATTTCTCTGCGGTTTTTAATGGCGCTACCTAGAGTTAATTCATCGGCGTATTCTAAGTCTGAGCCGGCCGGTAAACCTTTGGCGAGACGAGTAATTTTTATATGATTTTTTAGTATCTTGTTAAGGTAAAGGGAAGTAGTTTCTCCTTCCAGTGTAAAATTTAAGGCTAAAATTATTTCTTTCACTTTTTCCTCTTTTATTTTTTTTACCAGTCGGGCGATATTAATGTCTTCCGGTCTGACTTCCTCAATAGTATTAATAAGTCCACCTAAAACAAAATAACGACCAAAGTATTGGCCGGTACTTTCTATAGCTGCTAGATCCTGTGTATTTTCTACCACGCATAGTATTTCTTTACTTCGTTGTGGATTAATACAAATTGCACAAGGGTTACTGGAAGAAATGACTAAGCAAGAATGACAAACCGTAGTTTTATCTCGTAATTCGTTAATAGCATTACCTAAACTTTTTAATCTTTCTTTGCTTTGTTTTAATAAATAAAAAACATAACGTTCGGCTGTTTTAGGGCCGACGCTGGGTAACTCAGATAAACGATTAATAAGGTTTTGGATGGCTTCGGGATATTTCATTGTATTATAAAAAAACTACGTGAAACTATTAAATGACTTTAGTTCATACCCGGCAAACCGCCCATATCTTGTAATTTCTTGGCCATTAATCTTTGTGCTCGTTTTAAAGCGTCATTAAAACATCCTTTAAGAGCACTCTCCTGTGCCTCTTTATTTAATTCAGGATTGATATGTAATTCTAATATTTCCATGTTACCGTTAAGAACTATTTTAACGCCATTTTTTTCTTCCGTGACGCTTTCTTGAGCGAGAGCGTTTTGTACGGTTTTAGCCTGGCTGCGTAAATCTTTAAATTGTTTTAATTTATTGAACATATTATTTGAATTAAACTTAATTAAAATTCTATTGGCGCCATTTCCTCGTTCGCTTTATGGCTGATGTTTTTAAAACTGACTGTATTTTCGTCAAAGAATAAATCAACTTTTCCGGTCGGACCGTTACGATGTTTAGCTATATAAATTTCGGCGCGATGGCGTTCGTCCATCGGTAAATCATCAATATTATAGCCACGATCAGCCGCTTTACGATAAATAAACATAACAACATCAGCATCCTGTTCAATAGAACCGGAGTCACGCAAGTGAGAAAGTTTCGGGATGGCGGGGTGAGTTAATTCCACGGCACGAGAGAGCTGGGCTAAGGCGAGGATGGGAATGTTTAATTCACGGGCGATAGACTTGAGGCCACGACTGATTTCCGCAATTTCTTGAACGCGATTGTCGCCATATTTGCCGCGGCCTTCCATTAACTGTAAGTAGTCAATAATAATTAATCCGAGACCTTTTTCCATTTGCAGGCGACGAGCTTTAGCGCGAATTTCCATAATGGATAAGGTGCCTGAGTCATCAATATAAATAGGGGCTTCGGCTAATTTGCCCATAGCTTCGCCGATGCGGGCAAAGTCATTATCATTTTCTTTATCTGATAAATTTCCGGTACGCATTTTCCATAAACTAACGTTAGCTTGGGAACAAAGCATGCGATCCACTAATTGTTCTTTACTCATTTCCAAGGAAAAGATTCCAACCCCCTCTTTATTTTTAATGGCGGCTTGGCGGGCGATATCCATAGCTAAAGAAGTTTTACCAACGGAAGGACGAGCGGCGAGAATAATTAAGTCAGATTTTTGCAGACCGGCTAAAAGATTATCCAGGTCGGGGAAGCCAGTCGAGAGACCGCGTAATTTACCGCTGTACTTATGTAAGTCATCTATACGGTCAAAAGCAGCCGTTAAAAGATTATCAATCGGTAGAAAAGCATTTTTTAAATATTTACGGGAAACGCCAAAGACCTTTTTTTCCGTTTCGTCTAGAATTTCATCAATTTCTTTCTCTTCGTCAAAACTTAGGCGGGAAATATCTGCGGCCGCTTGCTGGAGACGTCGGAGAGTAGCTTTACGCTGAATGATGTTAGCGTAGTTGCTAATATTGCCGGAGGTAGCAACCGCATTAGAGAGTTGTGCTAAATAACTGCGTCCGCCGATACCGGCCAACTGTTTTTTTTCTTCCAGTCGATTAGCAAGAGAAATAATGTCAATCGGTTCTTGGCGGCCGTATATTTCTTTAATAGTATCGTAGATAATTTTATTGGCCTCTTTATAAAAATCTTGTGGCATGATTAAGTCAGCCACTTTAATTATTGCGTCTTTATCAATTAACAGGGAACCGAGTAAAGACTCTTCCGCCTCTAAACTGTGAGGCGGGATTTTGGCGATGGCATTATCAGGGGTATTGGCCATAGTAATAAGTTTAGATAAGCTTGATTAATTTATCTTTATCAAGCTCTTAAGTCTTTATTATCTTAACTTATAGTAGACTATTTTTCAAGCAAAGTTTTACGCAGTTTTTACGCAGTTTGTCCCCTATTTTCTAGTAATAAAAAACCGCTAAAAAGCGGTTTTTTAAGTGAGTTTTAGGGAGCCGACTGTCGGGATTGGACCGACGACCTGCTGTTTACAAAACAGCTGCTCTACCACTGAGCTAAGTCGGCACATGACATTAAATAAATAGCCGCTTGCGCGGCCACTATTTTCAGGGTGCGCCCACCAGGGCTCGAACCTGGGACCATCAGCTTAAAAGGCTGTTGCTCTACCGACTGAGCTATAGGCGCAATTACAAGGTTGATAATAACAAATGATTATAATTTTGACAAGGCTATTTAGTCACATGTCTGGGTGAGTGGGGTTGTATTTTAGAACATTAAGTGAAAAATCATTATTTGTGTTATCATTTATACTAGATAAAATAACAGATTATTAATAAATAGTGGCATTGTTAATAATTTTGCAAATATTATAATTTATGAAGATGTTTAAAAGAATTTCCATATTACTGGCATTAATAATTTTGGTTATTCCGCATTTATTGATGGCTGCGACAGCTCAAGATGAAGTAGTTAATTTTAGATCTAGGGTTACAGAGATTATACAAGTTGAGGAGAAAACACGAGAAGATGGAGTTACCTTCCAACAACAAGACTTAAGGTTGTTAGGTTTGGAGGGTATTTGGAAAGACAGAGAAATAATTTATAGGGGCATATCCGATATTGAAGTTACTAATGTTAATCAATATAAAGTTGGGGATGAGGTTTATGTGGATGGATATACTAATCAATCCGGTCAGGATATTTTTTATGTGGTTGATTTTGTCAGGAGTGGGTATCTTTATATTTTGTTTATTATTTTTGTTTTGCTTGTTCTTATTATAGGACGATTTAAAGGTCTAAAAGCTTTACTTAGCTTATTTTTGAGTTTTGTAGTTATTGTTAAATTTGTTTTACCGCAGATATTAAATGGACAAGATCCTTTTTTAATCAGTTTGTTAGGAGGACTATTTATTCTAGGAATAATAATATATTTAACGGAGGGCTTTCAAAGAAAATCGCATATTGCTATCTTGTCTGTTCTAATTTCATTGTCCGCGACTTTAGTGTTATCCGTGATTTTTACAAAGCTTACCAAGTTGTCAGGTTTAGCTCAAGAAGAAGCCGCTTTTTTAATAGGCGCTGGGAATATTGAAATAAATTTTCAGGGCTTATTGTTGGCTGGCTTTATTATTGGAGCAATCGGAGTATTGGATGATATTATTGTCGGGCAAATTGAAGCAGTGGAACAAATAAAAGAAGCTAATCCCAATTTATCCGCGAAAGAAGTTTTTAGTCTAGCGTATAAGGTTGGTAATGCTCATTTGGGAGCGATAATTAATACCTTGTTTCTAACTTATGTGGGAGCCGCCTTGCCCCTACTCTTGTTATTTATTCTTAATCAAAGTTCTGGATTGACGTTCAATAGATTAATTAATACGGAAATAGTTAGTACGGAAATAGTGAGAACGCTCGTTGGCAGTATCGGTGTAATATTATCAATGCCTATTGCCACATTCTTGGCGGCTATGCAGCCGGGGAATAAAAAATAGTCTACTTGTTATTCTGCTAATTTATACTATATTTTATTAAAAGACATGTGCTCAGCATGTTCTTTTAAATTTGCCAAAATTTTTATAAGATTATTGGGGGAATTGAGTGATGGTTGACTGAACTAGTGTTAATTAGTATTGTATAGAGTCTAGTTGATGATAAATTATTGTACATTTATAAATAAAAAGGAGAAAAAAGATGAAAAATCTTATTTTTTTATTACTGTTGTCAGCCGCTATTTTTTCTGGTTGTAAAGCAGGCATTGTTGATTCATCTCAACTACAGCCCACCTCGGCTAAAGATGAATTTAACTCACTGCCGCCGGCTTATGAGACTGAACCTGCCACTACTCAATTTCTTAATTATTTTAGAAGAGACGACTCTCTGTTTTTTCAAGAATAGCCAACTAATCAGGCTGTTTACTTAGATTTGTTGGCCGGCGTTAGTATTAAAATACCTTGGGCTACAGGTTCGGGAGATATTTTCTGTATTGGTAGCTATGCTGGCCCGGTATTAGTTTCTGGGAATTATGTCACAATATTTTTCAGAAATAATAAAGATGGTCTTTATTCTCCAGCTTCGGATAGTTTACATTTTAGTAATATAAAAATTTCTGGCAAAAATGTGATTGTTGAGTTGTATTCAGTCCGAAGCTTTCTGGATAATATTAATAGCCGTGGGCAATTAATTGATCCCGGGAAAGTGAGAAAATATTATGGGCGATACAATGTCCTAATAAAAAAATTATCTATGGATTAACCTGAAATAATTTTTTCAAAAAAGACCTGAAAAACAAGTCTTTTTAATTTATTTTTTTGAGTCGCCCCATCTCTTGATAGAAGGCAATACTATCACAGACAGTGATTTTAATATTATTTATTTGTAAAATTTAACAAATTAGGATGATAGCTCTAGAACACAATAATTAATTATTTAAAATCAAATTTTTTAAAAGTCCCCAACGCAAGGGAAGCTTAGTAGCCTCTTCCTTGGTAAACCATTTTAAATCTAAAGCCTGATCGTCTATTTTTAATTCTCCTCCAATTATAACTCCTTTAAAAATGACTAGTTCTACTTCTTTTGTATCTCGCGGACCGCCTTTGTATTCAGTATTAGAAATTAGTGATTGATATATTATTTTTTCCAAACTCACTTGATAGCCGCTCTCTTCGACGGTCTCTCTAATAGCGGCTTGTTCAAAAGACTCTCCCTCATCGACATGTCCACCGGGAACGCACCATAAACCCAGGGCTAGCTGCCCGCCTTCTTGTAATAGTAAAACTTTATTGTCCTTCTGTAGATAAACAAATGCTACTTTAGTTAAATTTTCTTTCATTGATAGTAAAAATTAATAAATACACTATGAATATAACAGTATTGATTTAAAAAATCAAAAAATTTTAAATAAGTGGAAGTTTTTGTTAAGAATATAGAATAAAATAGGATCCTCTCTCGCAAGAGCTTTTTAATCAACTCATTTTGTTGTATATTTGCTCAGTTTACGCACATTTCGGACAAATGACAAGAGGCTTTAGACGTAGATTCGGTAATAATAGTAGCCTGCTCAATATTTTTAATAATTTCTTGCCAAGCGGCTACTTGGCCACGATGTTTTCTCAGTAATTTAATCTTAAGCCGCTGCTGAGTTAGAATCGAGGTTTGTCCAGTCGCTATTTCTCGCGGTGTTCGTTTAAGCGGATCTGAGTCTAATGGTTTTTTGGTATTATAGTATTCCATGTAATCTTCTAGAATTTT
>MNUT01000008.1 GCA_001871165.1 Candidatus Falkowbacteria bacterium CG1_02_37_21
GGTAATGTGCACACACATATTGCACTTTTAGTGGTAATCTAGGAGCATATGTCAAAAACTATGCCCAAATCAACTAGAGACGAGAAGTATCGCTGGATTAAGCCAATCCTAGATAAGGAGATAAGTATTAAACATTTAGCTTCAGTTTCTCCGTTTAGTGAAAGAACGATTAAGTATTGGCTAGCCAGATATCGAGAGCTAGGGATGATTGGTTTAGATAATAAATCCACTAGACCAAAGTCACAACCCAAAGAAACGCCGATTAGAATCAAAGAGCGGATTATTGAAATGCGGAAAGAAAATAAATTGTGTGCCCAGAAATTATGGTATAAGTTGAAAAAGGAGAATGTAGATATCAATGTCAGAACGATTGGGAAAATTATTAAATCAGAGAGGCTGGTTAGAAAATATCGAATTAGAAAATTACAATATAAATATATTAAACCGAGCATGGCGCCTGGTGATTTAGTAGAGATTGATATCAAGTACGTGCCCAGTTTAATAAGAGGAAAGAGATATTATCAGTATACGGCGATTGATTGTGCTACTAGATGGCGATATCTAGAAATATATGAGAACGGAGACAATGAAAGTACACTCAAATTTTTAGCGAAACTAATCAATATCGCTACATTTAGAATCAGAGCGATTAAAACAGATAATGGCAGTTGCTTCACCAATCGCTATGTTGGTTATTTGAAATCAGCTGATCCGATTAACCCTCGCCTTCATCCGCTTGATTTAGAATGTCAGAGATTAAATATGATTCATTATTTAATTGATCCGGGCAAACCGGCTCAAAATGGTAGAGTGGAGCGTAGCCACCGAACTGATCAAGAAATGTTTTATGATAGAAATGAGTTTAGAACTGTGTTAGGATTAAAGAAGAAAATACGACAATGGAACTTTTATTATAATAATTTAGAACATTGTGCTCTAGATGGTCTCACCCCAAATGAGGCTTTAACTAGAGTGCAATATGTGTGTACCTAAAACACATCGGTATTATGTATCGGTATGAATAGCCCGCTCTCACCTGTTTGACACAAACTAAGATAAATGATATTATAAACAGTTATGAAAATAGTAACGGTTTTGTCAGGGTGACAAAACTTATAAAATAGAACTTTAAAATAATCAATAAATAAAAGGAAGGAAAAAATGAAAAAATTAATTTTTTTCGTATTGTTGAGCGTTGTTTGTAGTGTATCCGTGGCTCAAACGACTGTGTTGTTACACTATTTGCCGACTTTTAGTCGTCAAACAGCGGAGAATTCGGTTGGCTATAATAATATTGTAGTTGACCCCGATTTATTTTTTTCTGCTTCAGGCCGAGAAAATTTAAATTGGTTGCAGGAACAAAAGAAAATCAAAGTATTGGCTTATGCTAATCCGATTGAGATGTTTGTTCCGGCTTTTCCCGATAAGCCTTGGAGTATTAATCTTTTTAATTTTGTAAAAGAAATTCCTGGGTTTTGGCTAAGGGATGTTAACGGAAAAATGGTTTCTTTTTGGCCTGGCACAAAAATGCTAAATTGCGCCATTGATTTGGAGCCCGTTACAATTAATGGGAAAAAGATGAACTACATTGAGTTTTTTTCGGATGTTTATATTAATAACGTCTTGAAAAACAATCCCTGTATAACAGGAATGGCGGGCGACAACATGTGGAAGGGGGGTGTCTTTTGGATGCGCTATTGGCAGAATAATGGTCTTATTGATTTAAATAATGATGGTATAGCTGATGATTCCATTTCCATAGACAAATCATGGTCAGCGGGCTTAATCTATTTTCTAGACCAAGTTCGTCAAAACATGGGTAGCGACTTTACCATTATCAATAATCCTGCGACTGATAAGTTTAAGAAACATGAAGCGGGAACAATCATGGAAAATTATCCTGATATATTTATGAATGAAAAGGATACGGTTTACGAAGCCTGGTATGAAAATATGGCTTTAACGGACAGTATGCCTGGCCCGTTCATATTTAACTCCAGGTCAGATAATTACTGGTTTACATTATGTTCTAGCATGTTGGCGGATAATGTTTGGTTCAGTTATTCTAAAAATACTCCTTATGATAAAAAATGGGAGCTAAATTTAGGTCAAGCTTTAGCTAGAAGGATACAAGTCAGAGAAATCGTTTTTCGTCTTTATGAAAATGGCACAGTATATGTTAATCCTCGCGATAAAACAGCTTGGGTTATATATACAAACGGAGATTATAGAGATAAATAAAACTTTTTCACAAAAAAAGCCGTCTTAAAACAAGACGGCTCTTTTATTACCCAGAACAAAGATTTATTCTACCACCATATCTTTCTTATCGTTTTTAATTTGAGAATAACTATACATTAAAGCACCAACAAGAGCCCAGAAGCTCCATTGTAAGGAAGAATCTTTTAAAATATTGTCGCCAATACTGGCGGCATAAAAAGCTAGGGAAAAGATAAACATAAATAAAAACAGCAATTTCCGTCGTGGCCACTTTTCTGTTATCCAGCCACGCCATAAATTCCATAACAAAGAAATTATTAGAGCCAGATAAAGAGTTAGGCCAAATAAGCCAGTTTCTAATATAACTTTAATATAGTCATTATGAGCTTCAGTAGAGCCTAAACTTATTGGACGGTTAGCACCAATAACTATTGGTGATGTTCCCGGGCCAGTCCCTAGTACTAAATTATTTTGAGCATAGCCCCAAGCGTCTCGCCATAAATCTAAACGCCAGACGGTTGAGCCGGTGTTTAGTAAATTACCCATACTAGCTACTCTTAGCTGGAAAGAGGGAGCACTCAAATATAATAAGCCGATAACTATAATGGTAGTACCGAGAAGAATGCGAAAGCGAAATATACCAATAAGTAAAATAATTAATAAGAAGGCTAACCAAGCGCCACGAGTATAGGTTAATACCAGAACTGAGATGAGTGGAATAGCTAGAAGTAGATAAAAATATCTTTGAATTACATCTTTTCTTAAAGTTAAAAATATAAAAATAGCTAAAGTAGCGACAAAAACCATATAAAAAGCCAACATGTTGGGATGAGTAAAAGTGCCGGCTACTCGCCAACGTTCACCATCAAAAAATTCTTGCCCGGTACCAGCCTGCCATAAAGCAGTTGCCATAGGAATAAAAGAGGAGATAATAATTGTTTTAATAAGAACGGTAGATTGTTGTCCGCCCCGAAACAGAAAAAAACCAAGAATAAAAAGAGAGAAGAAACTCGTCCAGCGCAAGAACTCTACTAGGCTAGTTGCTGGGCTAATAGAAACAGCAATTAGAATAAAAGCTAGCCCTAAAAATAATAACCAATTCATTAATAGAGGTATTTGTTTCCATTCTTTCTTTTGTTGCCAAAATATATGAAGAGCAAATAGAATTACCGTCATGCCCATTAAAGAGGTGAAGTTTAAAGACCAGTCACCGATTTTAACTATATCGGTGGCGGTTAAAAAATCTGTAGCCGTTCTTAAAACAATTAAAGCAATAAAAGCCAGTCGAGGATAAAAGAAGGATAATATTAAAATTGCTAAAACTATAGCCAAAAGAAAGACACTTAAGGCACTAGGAGCTAAAAAGAGGCTAAATAGAAAAAGGCCAATCAAAACAATGGCAATAAGGGCGAAGAACTCCGGTTTTTTTATTGACATAAACTCTGATATAATGCTTATATAAAGTTTAACAGTAATAAACCAAAAGTCAAAATGCGTATTTTACAAGTCAACAAATTTAATTATCGACGGGGTGGGGCGGAAGTATATTTTCTTTGGCTACAAAAAGTTCTTGTTGACCTTGGTCACGAGGTGGCTGTTTTTTCTATGCATCATCCTCAGAACGAGAAATCGGACTGGGAAAAGTATTTTGTTTCTCGGGTTAGTTTTAATGAAGGCGGGGTCTGGGAAAAATTAAGAGCGGCCGGACGGATGCTTTATAGTTTTGAAGCGGCGAGAAAATTTGATCGTTTACTAACTGATTTTAAACCCGACATCATTCATTGTCATAATATATATCATCATATTTCTCCTTCTATTTTAAGGGTTGCCAAGAAAAGAAATATTCCGGTTGTTATGCATCTGCATGACTATAAATTGATTGCCCCTAATTATACTCTCTATGACCACGGGGAAATTTGTTATGCCGGAATAGATAAAAATTATTGGGACTGTGTTAAGAAAAATTGTTTTTATTCCTATTCTCATAGTTTTCTAGCTTATCTAGAAATGACCCTACATCACAAAATTTTTCATTTTTATGAACAAGGCTTGGCTTTAGCTATTGCTCCGAGTCAATTTATGCATGATTTAGTGGTAAAAAGTGGCTGGCCAATCAATAAAATTACTACTTTAATTAATCCGGCGCCAAATGTTATCCCTCAAAATGTCTCGGATAATGATATTTCCTCAGCCTCAGAACCCTATCTACTCTATTTTGGTCGTTTTGTCCCGGAGAAAGGCGTAGATGATTTACTCGCAGTTTCTAAAACTAATGGTTTTAAATTACATTTGGCTGGAGCTGGCCCGGAAGAAGCAGTATTGAAAACAAATTATGCGACAGAAATTTCTCAAGGACAGTTTCAATTTTTAGGACATTTATCAAAAGAGGAAATAGCTAAAGAGATAAAAATGGCAACAGTGGTAGTGATGCCATCGCGTTGGTTGGAAAATATGCCCTTCGCCCTTCTAGAAACCTTGGCATATGGGCAGATAATCATTGCTAGTAAAATTGGTGGTTTTACGGAAATTATTCAAGACGGGATTAACGGTTTTTTGTTTGAAGCGGGTAATAAAGATAAACTTCAAGAAAAAATAAATTCAGTATTTTCCTTGAATCAGGAGGACAGGAATAATATTATTAGTAAAGCTTTAGAGACCGTCGCTAAATTGAAGCAGAGTGAACACTTAGCAGTCTTAGTCAATATTTACTTAAAATTAGTAAAAAACAAACTTCATTAGCAGACCTCTTGACTATATAAAAAAATAATGTTATTATTTACCGTTAAGCAATAGAAGGCAAAAACATTATTTTATGGAAGTCAAAAACTTTTTCGCTATTATAAAAAAACGTGGGAAAATTGTTTTTCTTATCGTTTTATTATTTGTAGTTTTAGCTACTATTGTTAGCCTTAGCCAGGCCTTGAAATATCGTTCCAGTTCTCGTTTACTTATTATTCAAGATAACCCTAGCTTAGACTCTTATAATCTTGCTAAATCTAATCAATACTTAGGTTCGCTTCTTACCGAAGCTGCTTATTCCGGTTCTTTCTTTGAATTACTCTCTAGCTCTGACTCTCGGATAGACTGGAGTTATTTCGGCTCTAATTATAAGGACCAGGTAAAAAAGTGGAAGGAAACTATTTCCGTCCAAAATGTTGGTGATACTGGTATTATTCAAATAGATATTTATTACCCCGATCAAACACAGGCTAAAAATATATCACTAGCCGTTAATAATCTACTTATAGCTAAAAATGGTCTATATCAGAATAGTGGTGATAATTTAAAAATAAAAATTATTGATCAACCGATTCTATCTTCTTGGCCGGTTAAACCTAATTTATTGTTAAATTTTATTACGGCTTTGATTTTAGGGACTTTATTTAGTTTTAGTTATGTTTATTATTTCCCGGCAAAAAAAGTTAAAAAAGAAAGTGTTGCTAGAATTAAGGAAAATGTTTCCACGGTTAAAGAGGGTGCCTCTACGACTAAAGAGGGAACTAAGGTTAGTATTCCTGTTTATACTCGCCCCGACTACAGTCATTTAACGGCTGCCAGGCAGGAAATTCCCGTTAGTGGGCAGGATGACTATCATGAAGATTATCAGCGCCATAATAATTCGGGAACGCATTTTAGTGGTAACATGAGAAATATTGTCGGCTAAGTCTTATAGCTTAGCCGGGTAAATTTGATTGGCGAATAAAGTATTAGCCCATCAAATTTACAGATGCACGTTCACAATTGAATAAATAATGTCACATAAATAATTTCACAACAAACAAAGGAAACACGTCATGAACAGATGGAACAATTATTACACCGCAGGACTAGTTTTTATAGTCCTACTTATTATTTTTTTCTTTGGATTCAACTCTTTTGGACTCTTTGAAAGAACAGAGCCAATTGCCGCGGTTAATACCACAGAAGAAACTGTAAATATTTCAGCTATTGAGATGGTTGATATTTACAAGGCGCAGATTATCTGCCTTACAGCAGAGAATCAAGCACTGAGAGACAGTATCGCTCTACTGTTGAAAGAGAAAGAGGACTGTATGAAAGAAAAGGAAGATTGCCTGGAAGCAAAATCAAGTTTGAAACCGGTTGTTGACCAACTGAAGAAGTTAAATCAAAAAGTTGGTAACCTTCAAACTCCAGTTTCACCTCCAGCGCCAGTATCAGAAAAGGAGTATACTTTTACTCCAGCCCCAGTTCCCAATGTAACGGAAACTTATTCCTCTACTACTTCAACGTCCAAAGTTGCCTCAACTAATGAGTCTTGTATCTTAAATACGGACTTAGGTACAGTTAAAACCATCTACAAAGATGGTTGGACAAGTTACATATTTGAAGAGAAACTCAAGGGAAATATTACTCCCGAATTTATGTTCAAAGGGAGCGGTAAATTCTTCAAGTTAGAGGGAAATTGGTATGTATACAAGGAGTATGGCTCGCCAGCTTCTTGGACGGCTTTGATCGATAATAGTAGGGGTTACGATGAGTTTCTAGCTCATAAGTTGGTAAAACCAGCCATGAGAGAAGCTTTAGGAAGAGATTATGGTCCTGTTTCTGGCCAAAATCTTAAAGACATCGGCGGGGTTGAAC
>MNUT01000011.1 GCA_001871165.1 Candidatus Falkowbacteria bacterium CG1_02_37_21
CAAAAAATTCTAGAAGATTACATGGAATACTATAATACCAAAAAACCATTAGACTCAGATCCGCTTAAACGAACACCGCGAGAAATAGCGACTGGACAAACCTCGATTCTAACTCAGCAGCGGCTTAAGATTAAATTACTGAGAAAACATCGTGGCCAAGTAGCCGCTTGGCAAGAAATTATTAAAAATATTGAGCAGGCTACTATTATTACCGAATCTACGTCTAAAGCCTCTTGTCATTTGTCCGAAATGTGCGTAAACTGAGCACCATAACGCAACCATTTTTCTACTTTCTGAATTGATCGAAAAGTACGACTCACAGTTTTCATGCTATAGGCGATCAGAAATGCAAAGATAATTACCGGCAACCCGGTTCCTAAAGCGAATACAGCTGGCAATAGTAACCCACTGGCTGATTTAAGAGTTAAGGGAATAAGCACCCCAAAAAACAAGACGCCACTATAAGGACAAAAAGCAAAGGCAAATAACATGCCCAGGGCTAATGATCCAAAATAACCTTTATCTGATAACCACAATTTTATTTTTTCAGTTTTACCACTGGTTTTTAAATTTATTTTAATAACATCAAACATTATTAGCCCGATAATTATTAACACTGACCCAAGAACTTTATCGCCCCAACCTTGGAAAATACTAGAAACCTGGAAAGACGATAGACCAAAATAAATTAAAGTAGCTAATAAGGTATAACTAATGCCCCTCCCTAGCGTATAAAATAACCCAGAAATTATTGTATGTTTCGGAGTTTTGATATCTTTAGAAATAAAAGCGACGGCAGTAATATTGGTGGCTAATGGACACGGACTAATTGAGGTTAAAATACCTAAAAGAAAAGCAGTGAGCAGCGGTAAATTATAGCTATCAATTAAATTATTTATTAAATCCATATTATTTATTTCCCAAAATTATTATTTATAACTCCTTTTAAATAAGTTTTAAACTGATCTTCACTATTAACTAAACGCCAAACTTTTGTATCTTCTTTAATATGATCAGTATCATCATAAATAGCATTAATAAATAAAGAAGAGCCGCTAGCCTGAAACTTTCGTGCTAACTCTTTATTTTCTGGTAAGTCAATATTTATTTCTTTAAATTCAATTTTTCCATCGCGAAGTTCTGGTTGGAAATATTCATTAACTGTTTCGCCAGCGAATTTACCGATCGTAATACAAGAAATACAACGCTGGGTTGAGTGAAAAACAAAAACCTCAACTTTATCAGCCACCAAATCTTTAGTGGATACTGTCTTTGAAGTTCCATCTTCATTGAAATAAGTTATTTTTTTGTCTTGAGTACAGGCACTTAGAGTTAAAATAATAAACCCTAAAACAATCATTAATAAAAAAGGTTTTTTCATAGTTTTACTTTACAAAGGCATTAAATAAATAGCCAATAATTATTATATTAATTGTAGTAATTCCAAAAAAGTAAATAAGGAGCTTCATTTTCATTACTCTTTTTAGAATAAGAGCTTCTGGCAGTGATAGACCAACCACCGCCATCATAAAGGCCATAGCTGTTCCTAAAGGAATTCCTTTTTCTACGAGTGACTGCATAATTGGTATAACGCCAACGGCATTAGCATACATCGGCACAGCGACAATAGCGGCAATCGGCACAGCAAAAAGATTTTCAGCGCTGATATATTTTTCAAAAAATCCAGCAGGAACAAAACCATGGATAGCGGCGCCAACTGCTATACCAATTAGTACGTAAATAGTAATTTTTTTCGTCATGGCAAAACCTTCATTCCAAAACTGACGCAATAATTTTTTACGAGATAATTTTTCTTTTTCTATTTCTAACTTTTGGCTTTTTATTTTCCAAACATAGTCAGCGACATGTTTTTCTAATTTTAATTTACTTAAAATAAAACCGCCAACCATGCCCAATAAAATAGCGGAGACCACGTAAAGCGCTGTCACTTTCCAGCCAAATAATCCGGCGAAAAGAACTACTGCTACCTGATTAACGAGTGGTGAAACAATTAAAAACGACAAGGTAACTCCTAAGGGGATACCGGCCTCCAAGAAGCCGACAAACAAAGGAATGGACGAGCAAGAACAAAAAGGGGTTATTGTTCCAAATAAAGCGGCCAATAAATAATCTAGACCATACCATTTCCGAGAAGCTAAAAAATCACGCAATTTTTCTATCGGTAAATAATGACGCAAAATTGCCATGAAATAATTGATAATCAAAAGAAGAATCAATATTTTCAAAGAATCGTACAGAAAAAAATTAACCGAGTCACCTAAATGGCTTCCTTTTAATAACCCAAATAAGTCATAGGCAAGCAAATCAGCGATAAATTGTAGTGGATAAAAAATGTCCATAGTATTTAACAATTACCGCCGCAAGAGCAACTACCCATAAATTCCTCTATTTTTGGTTGATTGTTTAAGGTGATTAATTCTTTGATTTTATCTATATTAGGTAACTGACCAACTAGAGCCACCTTGCCGTTAATAGTTAAAACCGGGCTAGACATTACGCCTAGTTCAATTATTTTTTGAATATCAGTTATGTATTCAACTTCTACTTTGAGATTTAACTGGCTCACAGCTTCTTGGGTTAATTCAAAAAGTTTTTTACAAGTTGGGCAACCGGAACCTAAAATTTGGATTGAGGTAATTTGTTTACTCATATTTTTTTAGAAAATTAGTTAATAATGAATTATATTTTTTAAAAATTGGCCGATTAACTGAATAATAATTACGTTTCCATTCCTGTCTTGCTTTAAGTAAACCAAAATCAAGCATTATTTTCAGATGACTAGATACTAGATTTTGTGCCATATCTAAACTCGGAAAAATTTCACAAACACACTTTTCTTCGTTTTTAAGAAAACATAAAATTTTTAAGCGATTATCATCACCAATAATTCTTAAGAATTTTGCTAAATTAGCATATTCCGCTGTTAATTTTTTATTGGTACAGCATTTTGCTTTCATAAAGTTATATAATCAATTTATATTGATATGATACACCAAACATTAGTTAGTGTCAAAGATTATTATTGAGATAAACAAAGCTCGGGTTTGAGTCAATAATTTCCCGCATTTACGGCCCTTCCCTTTGCGTTTAACTTCAACAAAAAATCTCAGTTTTAGCTGAGATTTTTTGTATTTTGGCTGGTTTTAGAACCTAAGTCGGTCTTAAACACCAAAATCGTGTTGGCTCGCATACAGGGACAGCTTCCGAACTTTTTTCGCTAATCTTAGTTTATAAAATTCTTAATTTACACTTTTTCATATTTTAAAATTTAATCATTTGCAATCTTAACTACAAATTTTATAAGTTTACTCATTTAAATATATTCTAACAAATAAAAAAAGCTCCTTCAACTTTTTTAAAAGTCAGAGGAGGAGGTTAAAACTTTATTGCAAATAAAAAGTACCAAATCTTAAAACCTGGCACTTTATTTTGTTTTTATTAGAGCTTTTTAGTCATAACATTTTTTCTAAATCTTCACGTGCTATTGTTTTAATCAATGGATTACCAACAACTTGATTCTTTCCAAGTCCTCTGTACATTTCAAAATTGCCATTATTTGCAATCCTTAAATAGCTTTCGGCTAGCCTCTTAGTAGGCCTTTTTTGAAAACTTATATCATGAAATTCTTGCTCAAACCGTTCATATATACGATGAAATGCTTCCGTTCCAGTATGTATTGATGATTTTCACTTGCTCTGCCTCTTATTGCAGAGTGTTCAAAAAGCTTTACAGAGTTGATTTTTTTACTTTTTAAAACCTCTAATAGGTCAGGTATATCCAATAGGTTAATTTTTGAAACCAACACATTAACATTGAGGAGTATACCACTTTCCACAACCATATCAATACGTTTAAGTATAAGTTTCTCATATCCATCAAAATAGTTTTTAATCATTTTACGATTAGTATCTTGATTTAATGAGTTTAAACTTATATCCATCATTTTTGTATATGGATGTATTTCTTCAAGTTTTTTTGGTGTTAATAAAATACCATTAGTGCTAACTGTATTTAAAACACCATGCTCTTGGGAATCTTTGAGTAATTCTATCAAGTGCAATAACATCAAACACTCCCCCCCAGTAAATACAATTCTATAAACACCAATATCATATAGATTTTGTAAAACTTTAAGGTGATTCTTTAAGCTTAAATCACCTTCTAAAGGATAATTATAGCAGTGAAAACAATCAAGCATACACCGACTTGTTGTTAACAACACTGCACTTATTTTTTCGGGTAATTTTTTTACATCACCTAAGTACAGCTCAGAAGATTCTAATTTATTATTCATATTTTCCCTCCAGATTTTTATTTGTAAAATAACAAAACTAACTGTCTTAGTTAACTTGTACCATAATTATAGAAATTGTCAATATTTAGCTCGGGGGATGTGGCTATGTTAGAAATAAAATTGTTTTGCCTACACGCATTAGGCGTACCTTATTGCTCGAGGTCGTAGACAAAGTTCGAAATAGTGTGGTTAAGATTAGATGAGAATTTGGAGTGTAATCTAGAACTTAATATTAAATATCAGACCATAATTACTTTTCTCCTGTAATTATCCATCTGCCACGATCTGCTAGTAATTGCATATCAATATTCTTAAAATCAGAAAACATTTCGTTTATCTCATCTTTGGTAAAAGAGCTGTGAGGCAAATCTTTTTCTGGACCTGATAGGGGGATTCTAGTGCCTGGTTCTATTTCTTTATGATTTACCATCATTGTCCAGTGAGAGTTTCCTTCATTATCGGGCAAAGTAATAAAAAAACGACCACCAGGAATAAGGGCTTTGTAAATATTATTAATTGCATTTCTAACCTCTTTTTTTAAACCATGATGAATAGCGGCTATTGAAATAATTAAATCATAGCTACATAGAGGGGCAACATATTCATACATACTTGCGCATAATATAGTTGAATCTTCTCCTAAAGATTCTTTCGTCATTTCCACGGCAGTAGGGCTAGAATCTATTCCACCAACTTCAAATCCTAGTGTTTTAAGAAAAACTAAATATTTACCATTACCACAACCAATATCTAAAACCTTTTTTAATTTAAAATCATGATTATTAATAAATTCTAGAAATTCAGGAATCAACCCCTTTTTTAAAGTAGCATATTCTTCCCCACCATTTTTATAATCTTGGTAAATTTTATCCCAGACTGTCATATGTTTTATAATTATTTATTTAAAGATTAACCATCTATTAAATTACAGTTTTTTAAAGATTTGGCTTGCTGTTTGCTCTGGTGTTTCATTAGAATTGTCTATAATTAATCCAAAATCTGGTTTATGAACGCCAATTTCGTAATGATATTTAATTCTATCTTTTTCCCAATCATCAAGCTCTCTTAATCCCCTATTAGTTAAAGCTATTTCTAACTCTGGACTTAATGTAAATACCTTTATGTCATCAATATCCTTTAAGTTTTTTTTGAAATAACCATAATTTTTACTTGATAAAGGATAAGGAATGATTACATTTAAACCCTTATTTATAAATACTCTAATAACCGCCAAAGCACTTTCTAAATTAATAGGAATTGCCATTTCGAGCGGCATCCATTCTATAAAATTACGTAAATCATCAATTTCAAGAACGGCTGTGTTGCCGAGCTTATCAGCTAAAATTTTAGAAACTGTGCTTTTGCCAGAATTAATTGATCCATTTATAAAGATAATCATATACTATATTTAATTATTTTTAATATATTCTATTAATTTATCAATTATTTCTTGGTCTTTTTTACCTCTATTTGTAATCCTGTAACCATCTTTCAAGCTAAACCTATAAGCGGCTAAAAAATGTTCTGGTCGTAAAGTATAGGCGGCTATCCCTTTATAATTTACCAGATCCAGATAATCATTAATTATTTTGTCTTTAACTAATATGCTTTTTTTAGCAAAGCCGACTTTAAAATTATCAAATAAAAATTCATGCTCCTTTTCATCAATTAAAATGAAGCTGTGCGACAAAAGAAAAACTTTAAATTTTTCCCAGTTATCAATAAAATCGTCTTCTACTAAAAGATCAATATCTCCAAACTGTTTAAAGTTGCCTAGATAACAAGCAACCCCCAGAGATCCATATACTACTGGCTCTATATTTAACTCCTGAAGTATTTTTATAATTTTAAGCAATATTTTTTCCATGTAAATTTATATATGATATTTTAATCCTTATAAACAAAGAATAGCACGGAAGCGCTATTTAGTAAATTTGCTCAGAAGTACATTTAAGTTGAAATGCGACACCCGTCTCGGATTCGAACCAAGATAGACCAATAAAATAAATGGTTTTCTGTAAAATACCATAAATGTCCTAAAAATGTTCGAACCGCTTTGGAACTAAAAATGTGTCTAATATTAAAACAAAAAAGAGCCGTTCGGCTCAATTTTGTTCTTTTGCTCGGGGTCGTAAACAAAGTTCGAAATAGTGTGGCCAATATTAATTAAAAATTTTGGTCTTGATCTTTGATTTTTTTAATTAGATAGCTATATTAATTTTTTAGCGATAAAATGAAAAATATGCCAATGCTTTTCTTCATCCATGGCAGTTCGACCATCCTTTTCCTCTTCTTGAAAGTAGAGAATATCTAAGCCAGACAAGAGATCTTTTACTTTTTCCTCCGTATATACATAAACGTCTGCGCGACTGCTCCAACTATCTTTTATGCCGAAAAATTGACCAACAAAAATACCTTCTTTTTTTAATGAATTTTTAATATTGCTTATAACTACATCCATTTTCTCTTTTTCAACAAATGGCAAAACAAATTGAGCATTAATTAAATCATAATAGTCATCCAAAAAACTATAATCTTCAATTGTAGTTTTTTCGAAGCTAAAAGCCCTATGATTAATTTCACTAATTAAATTCGAATCTTCTTCATTATCAACAGCAATAACTTTTTTAAATGCAGACTTTAATAAATATTTAGATTCATTAAGAGCCCCCGCTCCTAAATCGAGAGCTACTTCTCTGTTTCTTGTATATTCTAAAGCCCGGACTAATAGTTGTCTCGGTAATTTATTTTTCGTTATATTGATATATCCAGTCCAATTAAACATATAAAGAATAAATGATATTTAGAGTAATTTTATTATATCTCAATATTACAAATATAAAAACAGAGGCATGGATTCGAACTAATATAGACCAATGAAATCATGGTTTTTCTATAAATTACTATAAATTGTCCCAAATACCTCAAAAATGTTCGAACCACTTCGGAACTTAAAATGTGTCTAATATTAAAACAAAAACAGGCTTTAAAAACCTGTTTTCGCGTTTTGCTCGGGGACAGGGATTTGAACCCCGATTAACTGGACCAGAACCAGTCGTCCTACCATTAGACGATCCCCGAATACAATAAATAATATAATCTATTTATCTTCTTTTTTCAAGTCATCCGCTTTAGGACGCATCAAAGGAAACAAAGTAACCTCCCTAACCGGTTTATCAACCAAAAAGGCAAATAATCTTTCCCCAAAGCCAAAACCACAAGTAGGCGGAATACCATGCTCAAGCATCTCTACAAATTCCCAATCCGGCATCATCGCTTCTTTATCCCCCCTGTCAATTAAAGTCTGTTGTTCTTCAAAACGTTGACGCTGATCTACCGGATCATTCAATTCGGAAAAACCATTCCCTATCTCACTCCCAGCAATAATAATCTGAAAACGTTCGGTTAACTCTGGATCATCCGTCTTAGCTTTAGACAAAGGTGAAACTAATTTAGGATGATTAATTAGAAAAACTGGACCGGCAATATTCTTCCGACAATATTTCCACAACGTATCAGTTAAGCGCTCCTTATTATCCCCCTCATACTTAACTTTTAATTTTTCTAAAACCGCCATCATCTCTTTTTCCGTAGCTTTAATAACATCCACTCCGGTCTGTTTAATAACCTCGGAACGATAATCTAGGCGCGGCCATTCACCCGCTAAATCATATTCAAAACCTTTAGTGCTAAATTTAGTTTTACCAAAAACTTTTTGAGCAATATCTTGATATAATTCTTGTGCTAACTTCATACCCATTTCATAGTCAGCATAAGCCCAATAGAATTCCATGTTAGTGAACTCCTGCAAATGATCGGGGCTAGAACCTTCGTTACGATAAACTCGGCCAATTTCAAAAACTCTTTCATAACCGGCCGCCATCAAACGTTTTTGCCAAAGTTCACCCACAGAAATACGCATAAAAACATCCAAATCAAAATCATTATGATGAGTCTGGAAAGGATTAGCTTCGGCGCCACCAGTGGTAGTTTCCAGGGTCGGAGTTTCCACTTCAAAGAAACCATGACTTTTCATAAATTCCCTAGTGACCTCCCAAAAACGTGATTTTTGACGAAACAATTCTTTTAATTCCGGATTTAACAATAAATCCAAATAACGTTTACGTAATCGCTCATCTTCATTTTTTAAACCATACCAAGCATCAGGAATTGGCAATAAGGCTTTAGTCAGTAATTTCCAATCTACGACCATTAAACTTTGCTCACCGCGTGCAGTAACAAAACAATGACCGCTAACCTGAATAAAATCAGCGACATCAATAAATTTTATAAAATTTTTAAAACTATCCGCACCCAAATCTTTTTTAGAAACAACTAACTGCATAGAACCGGAAGCATCCTCTAAATTGGCAAAAACCAAATTACCATGTTCCCTTTTAGCACGCAAACGACCAACAATGTTAAAATCTTTAGCCGCTTTTTCATGCTTAGCAAAATCACTTAAAACCGCGGCTATTTCATAGTCACGTTCTACTTTAGCCGGATAAGCAACAAGTCCGGCGCTAGTCAGCGCTTCTAATTTTTTGACGCGTTCATCTCGTTCGCTATCAGAATTTTTTTCCGCAGAGTTATCTGCCATATTTTTATTCTATTTTGGTAATTTTAAATTTAAGTATTCCACCCGGAGTTTCTACCTCTACTTCATCTCCTTTATGTTTATTTAAAAAAGCAACTCCTAATGGCGACTCATTGGATATTTTTCCACCCACCGGATCGGCTTCATTAAAACTAACAATAGTATACTGCTTTTCCCCACTCGCTGTTTTGACGGTCACTTTAGAGCCCATAGCCACCTCATCATTAGAAGTGGTACCCTCCACTACCGTCACATTTTTCAAAGTATTGGAAATTTCTAATACACGACCTTCGTTAAGAGCTTGAGCATCTTTAGCTTCACTATATTCAGCATTTTCACTTAAGTCTCCTAATTCCTTAGCGCGTTCAATACGCTCAGCAATCTCTTTTCGCTTAATAGTAGACAAGAAAGTCATCTCATCTTTTAATTTATCGTAACCTTCTTGAGAAATTATTTGATCATTCATATTTTATCTATTTATATTATAGAACTTTTGATTAATTACTGTCTAATATACTTTATTTAGCCAAATTAAACAAGAGCCGGCGATAACGACTCCAATACCGAGAGGGTGATTTAAATAGGGGGTAAAAAAGTTAATAACCGCCAAAAAAACAAGAGCAGCACCAATACCAAACCACAAATAATTATTTTGTTTAAGACCTTGTTGCCAGGCTGCAGACAAAATCTGCCACAATAAAATTAAATAAGCTAAGAGTCCGACCAAGCCTAATTTCAACCAAATATCTAAATAGCCCCATTCAAAAGCATAAGTAGTATATTGACCACTGGAATTATTTTCTAACACCCTTGGATCACTGGAAAAATAAGTGACAGTCGCGCCATAACCTTGACCAAATAAAGGTTCTTTTAAAATAGCCTGACTAAGAACTGGCAATAGTGACCAGCGTGACACTAAGGCCGCCTCCCCGCTGGCCGTAACCCGGGATACTAATCCAGAGCTAAAATTAGAAGCACCGTTAACATTCCAATAAGGCCAGGCGGCTACTAAATAGATAATCAAAAAAGACCCCAAGAATGATAGAGCTGCCCAGCCGGCTACCAACATCATCTTCTTAAAAGAATTTAAACTCCATAATAAAATAAAGCTGAGCGACATCACAGCCGCCAAGCCAAGCCAAAAGCTACGAGAAAAGCTAATCAAAACACTGCTAAGGAATAAAGATGAGACCACAAATAATGGCCAATTATTAATTTTAAAAAATTCTTTCCACTGTAAATCTTGAGCGCGCCGCCAAAAAATTATCAAAAAAGCCACCACCGGATAAATTTGCCCCTGTAAAAAAACTCTTGGCCAACCGCTTGCAGTCGGTGTCATCTCTCCCACTAGAGTACGTCTCAGCCAAGTATAAATTTCCGGGCCAATACTTAAATTATGAGTAAAAACAAAAAGTAAAAAAAGAGTTTTTAAACTAAGCCAAAGCGAGGCGGCAAAAAATATATTTAATAAAAGTTCTAACTTAGCCGATGATTGTTTACCGCTTAATATCTGACCAGTCACGATGCTCTTTTCAGAATGACTATATACCGCAATAACTGGGAGTAACATCAGAAAATATAACCAAGCGTTAAAATCGGCAAAAACCGTCATTAAATCATTACCGCGAAAAATGGCATTTATTAAACCGATTAAAATAAAAAAAGCTAAGAGGAAAAACCATTTCCAAGCGACAAAATCCTTAAGATTTTTCCAATAAACTGACTGATTTTTCTCTTTAATTAATTGCCCTAAGAATTGGAAGAAAAACACTGCCATGACTATGAGCCATAATATTATTCTCAGAGATAAACGACTACCGTTTAAATCTAAATAAATTAAATAACCGAAAGATGATATCAATAACTCCGCCGCAACCAATAGAATGCCATATTCTAATTTATAAACAGTGACAAACAGGGCTGTCAAAATAAAAAAACCAAAAATAAAAGGATTAGCAATTGATGAAGCAAAACCAATATAAGACAAAATTTCTGTTAATAAAAACAGGCCGAGAATAATTGATATTTTTCGGTAATTTATTGCTAACATAAACTAGGGATTAAAAGAAACAAAGTCTCCGACATTAATATTATTTTGCGTAGTATAACCGGCGTTTAATTCCAGAACTTGATTAGCCTCCCCCTCACTACTATAAATTATTTCCGGTCTATCGCCCGCGGGCGCTAAATTATCGTCAATTTTAATAATCCGACCATTACTAATAAAAACAATATCTAGGGGAAACTTCATATCACGCATCACGAACTTTCTTTCTCCGCTGTTAGGAAAATTAAATAACATCCCACAGTCCGGACACAGAGAACTTCGACCGCTCAAACCACGATACATGTCGGCCGCAGTAGCAACAAGCTCTACTTTAATAGTTTTCTCTTGGACACTAACAGTCGCTGTCGGCAAAATTCTAGGAGAAGAATAAAAATTCAGGATGCTAATAAAAACTATTCCAACCATTAACAAAATGACGGCAGTAATAACTAACCAAAACTTATTGGGCGATTTGGTCCAAAGCATGTTTTTCTTTAATTACTTTTAAAGCCGCTTGATATTTTTTTACTACCGGTAAAAATGGCAATAATTTATAAGCGAAGGACGGCAGCCAGGAGCTATAAACACCGCCTGGCGTCACGCGAAATAAAACTTTATCAACCCACACGCCATATTTACCGTTCGCCAACATCGTCAACCATAAGTCCCAGTCCTGAAACTTTTTAATACTTTCATCCCAACCAGCTTCCGGAAAATCACTGCGACGAATAAGGGCCATAGTATGAATACTAGGGCCACTCATTAATTTTTCTTGATCAAAAGGACCAACTTTAAATAATTTTCTCCCCCAATGAAAAGAAGGATAAGCATAACTGGCTTCAGGATTAGTCTGTAAGGCTGCGACTAATTCTTCTAAGGCTGTTGGTTCTAGAGTCGCATCAGCATCACAAAAAAACAAAAAGTCACCCTTAGCTTCGCGCGCACCGCGATTACGAGCGGCTGGCGCCCCTAAATTTTTTTGATTAATAAACAAGTAACTATTTTCCGTCTGTAAATCTTTAAAATAAGCGGTAAATATTTCTTCCACCTTATCGCGTGAACCATCATTAACGATTATTACCTCATAATCACGCCAACTCTGAGAATTAATACTCTCTAAAGTTTTTATTAACTTCTTGGCCTGATTATAAACCGGAATAATTATAGAAATCATAAATTCTGTGTATTAATAATATCAATTATTTTTTTAGCCTGTCCGGACCAATTAAATTCCTTAAGTGCTCTCTCTCTTCCCTGTTCTCCTAATTTTTTTCTGAGCTGAGCATCACCAGCGAGTTTAATTATCGCCGCTTTTATACTAGCAATATTTTCCGCTTCTACCAAGAGGCCGTTATAAGAATCAAGTATCGCATCGCCTACTCCGCCGGAATTACCAGCAATAACAGGACGAGACATTAAATTAGCTTCCAAATAGACGATGCCAAAGCCCTCCACGTCACCTTTAATATTACGGGCCGGCATAATAAATATATCCGATCTTTTTAACCAGCGCCATTTATCTTTTTCATCTACCGCTCCCAAAAAAATAATTCTTTTTGTATCTTCTGCCGCAACTAATGATTTTAAATATTTTTCATCAGGTCCCGCACCGGCAATAAAATAAACTAAATTTTTTTTCTCGGGCTCGGACATTTGTTCTATAGCTTTAATAACATAATCCACGCCCTTACGTCGTACCAAGCGACCAACGCTTAATAAAATAAGGCGAGTTTTTAAGTTATATCGGCTGTCTAGATTGACCGTATTGCTAATTTTATTTATCTCCTCATCATCCGGGCCCGTCACTCCAGGGTTAACCACTTTAATCTTATTACAAGCGGCCGGATAAAAATCCGCTACTATACCAGCTGTGTAATTATTGGCACAAATAATTTTGTCCGCTCGTCGTAGAATTAAAGCGCTGAGGAATCTTTTTCGCGGAGAATTTAAAGTAGCATTGAAATCAAGGCCGTGCAAAAATACTGCATATTTAAATGACTTTAAATAAGACAATATAAAAGTCACCGTGCCTAAAGGTAGAATATGACCGACCAGAATATAAGAGATATCGTTTTTCTGTAAACGTTGCCAGACAGTTTTAAAAGCGCGCCGCCAAGCAAACAAACCTTGCGTAACTACAAGTTGATTTTTATTATTATCTAAAATCTCCAGAGCTTCGTTAAGTGGCCATGACTTAAGCAAATTAGAATAATAACTGGCTATGCCACCTTTAAAGGGCGGGTATTCTAAAGTGATTAATAATGTTTTCATAAATTCGTGTTAATTTTCACGGCTCCGGTGTCAGATTTTCTGAAAGAATGATAAATACTTAAAATATCGTTACGACTAAACCCGCCTAAAAGGAAAAGGATGAAAAAATAAAGTAAGCCTCCTAAAATAGTAGTAATAAAAACATTGAAATATTCTCGTCCTACCCAGATTACTAAGCCCATTAATAGAGAGGCTAGAAAGACTTTAGTAAAAACTAATAAATTCTTGCCGATACGATAAGTAATAATTTTTCTTACTACCAATATACCAAGAATAAACATCAACGCGCTGGTAGCTAAGACTGTCATGCTGGCTCCCACTGCCTGCCAGCGAGGGATTAAGAATAAATTCATAGCTATGCTCACAAACAGCACAATCGCCATATTGCGAGTATTCTTACGTTGTTCATCGCAAGCATTGAGTAAGGCGCCAACGGGAAAATTCAGAAAAATAAAAAATAACGAAATAATAGAGATTCTTAAAGGCAAAGCCGCGCCGGCATAACCATCCTTAAACAATAATATTATTTTATCGCTTAATACCACGGCTCCAACAATAATTGGTAGAGATATAATAATTAAATAATTCATTGCCCTTTCAAAAGACACCGCCAGTTGTTCTCGATTAGAATGCCAATAAGCACTTAGAGCCGGGTATAAAGAAGCTGTAAAAGCTAAAGGTAAAAATTGTAAGGCAAAAATAATTTTAAAAGCTACCTGATATAAACCAACCTGAACATCACCCGCTAAGACCGATAATAAAACCGAATCTAAATAAGTATAAACTCTCTGTAAAATAGCATAAGCAGCAAAAGGCCAACTAATTACTAAAATTTCTCTTATTAAGGGCTTATCAAAAAGAAAATGGACGCCAACTTGTAACTTACGCCTCACTACCGACCAGGAATAAACAAAATTATAGATACTAGCTAGCGCCAAGGCTCCTATTGCTAAAATCAAGCCACCACCCAAAAGTAAGGCGCTATAACCAACAATTAATACTATTAACTGATAAACAACGGAAGATATACTTTCATACTTTAAATTATGAAAACCACGTACAGCCGAAAAAAATGTCGCCGTAAAGGAATCTAAGACCATGGAAATGCAAGACACATAAACTAAGGCTTTAGTCATGGAATCATAACCCAAGACATTAATTAAAATAAAAACAGCCAATAACACTAAAATAGTTAATGGCAATTTTAAACTCAAAATATTTCCCAGCCAGCTAGAAGCTCTATCCTTGTCTTTAGCTATTTCTCGTGTTAAAACATTAGCAAAACCAAGATCAATAAAAATGGCAAAAATCGTGGTAAAAGAAATAGCAAGGTAATATTGACCCAAAGCGGCCGGCCCGACATAACGAGCCAAAAGAGTAAAGTAAGAAAAAGATATAATTTTCTGAAGAATCAGGGCTAAAGTCAGATATGAGGTATTTTTGGCGATATTTTCTATTTTAGTCATAAGTTCTCAGAATATTCCCTAATATTATAGCAGGCTTGCGTAAATTTAAAAGCTATGCTAGCATTATATTAACATAAATTATAGATAAATAATATCAAGAAATTTTATTAATAATCAATAAAATTTTTTTTAATGTCAGATATGAAAGAGAATATTCATCCTAAATACTACTCTGATTGCAAGGTAACTTGCGTCTGCGGTAATACTTTCCTAACCGGCTCCACCGAACCGGAAATTAAAGTTGAACTATGTGCAGCCTGCCATCCCTTCTATACTGGTAAGCAAAAATTGGTTGATTCCGCTCGTCGCGTAGAAAAGTTTACCGCTAAGGTTAGCGCTCAAGAAGGAGTAGCTAAGATTAAAAAAGGTAAGAAAGTTAAGAGAGCTGCTCGCGCTGAAGTTCGCGCTAAGAAAGAAGTGGTTGTTAAGACTAAAGATTTGAAAAAAATTGCTCAGGTAAAATTAAGTAAAAAATAGCTACTCAAAACAAGCGGCTGTAATTATTTGGCTTTCCTGCTAAAATGATTATAAACCGCTTGTTTTTTTGTTGCCCGATTTTTATTTAATTAAAATTATCTATGTTCGCAGACATCAAAAAACGTTTTTCCGACCTGGAACAGCAATTAATGGACCCGGCCTTAATCGCCGACCAAAAGGAACTCGTCAAAATCTCTCAAGAACACGCCAGTCTAAAAAAGGCCATGACGCTGATTTTAGAATTGGAAAAAACTGAAGATAATATTAGTCAAAATAAAGAGATTATAAATTCTGAACAAGATGGTGAACTACGCGCTATGGCTCAGGAAGAATTATTAGAGCTAGAAAAACGAGCGACAGAAATTAAAGAAGAGTTAGAAGAAGAAATCAATCCCGATAACCCAAAGGATAAGAAGAATGCCATTGTAGAAATCAGGGCCGGTACCGGTGGTGATGAAGCCGCTTTATTCGCTGGTGACCTCTTTCGCATGTATTCTCGTTATTGTGAACGCCGCAAATGGAAATTAAGTTTAATTGATTCCAGTGTTATTGGTATTGGTGGCTTTAAAGAAGTTGTCTTTGAAATAAAAGGTGACGGTGCTTACGGTGCCTTAAAATTAGAAGCCGGTACTCACCGTGTACAACGAGTCCCTACTACCGAAAAACAAGGACGAGTTCATACTTCTACAGCAACGGTCGTCGTTCTGCCCGAAGCAGAAGAAGTAGACTTAGAAATAAAACCGGGCGACGTCCGGATTGATATTTTTTGTTCCAGCGGCCCAGGTGGGCAAAGCGTTAATACCACTTATTCAGCTATTCGTTTAGTCCATCTTCCGACCGGCATTACCGTCAGCTCACAAACCGAACGCTCTCAGCATCAAAATAAAGAAAGGGCCTTTCAAGTACTTCGTTCCCGTCTGCTTGCCAAACAAGAAGATGACCGTCGTATTGCTAGCTCCAACGCTCATGCCACTCAAGTCGGGGCCGGTAATCGCGTCGATAAAATTCGCACCTATAACGTTTCCCAGGATCGTGTCACCGATCATCGCATTAATATTTCTTGGCATAGTATAAATCGTATTTTAGATGGAGAAATAGAAGAAATCATAGCTGCCTTAAGAAAAGCCGATAAAGAGGCCACAGCGGCTAACAAAGCTTAATATGACTATCGCCGACATCTTCGCCCAATCTGCTTTACCTCGTTTAGAGACGGAAATCTTCGTCTCTTTTTTATTGCAAAAAAATAGAGAATTTCTCTTAACTCACCCCGAGACACCAATAAATAAGGCAACTCATAAAAAATTTCTCATCCTGAGCCGTAAACGACAAGATAATTGGCCGGTCGCCTATTTAACCGGGCAAAAAGAATTTTATGGTCTAAAGTTTAAGGTGACACCAGCCGTTTTAGTTCCCCGCCCGGAGACTGAAATGATGGTAGAGGAAATTATTGATATAGTAAAAAAAGATAAGCAGCAACATGTCACCAGTACCATCGTGGATATTGGTACCGGTTCCGGCGCAATTATTATTGCTGTGGTTAGTGAGTTGAAAAAATTAAAGAATGATATTTTTAAAAATTCCGAGTTTAAAGCCAGCGATATTTCTGCACCCGCTTTAAAGGTGGCTAAACAAAACGCCATTAAACACAAACTCAGCAGTAAAATTAAATTTTACAGGGGAAATCTTCTGCAAGCTTTCAAATTTAAGCAAAATCAGTTAAACAAAAAACATCTGATTATTGCTGCCAACTTACCATATTTAACATCAACTCAAATTAATAAGTCCCCCGGCATTAACCATGAACCGCGATTAGCTCTAGATGGATCTAAACAAGGCTTTAAATATTATCGAGAATTATTCAAGCAGTTAAAAGAATTAAATTTAAACGAAGTAAAAATTAGCCTCATCTGCGAGATAGATCCCAGTCAAAATATCTCTGGTCAAAAAATAGCAAAATTATACTTTCCGACGGCCAATATAATCAGCAAAAAAGATTTAAGAAAAAAATATCGTTTTTTGGTAATTAGTATTTAAGACAACCTATTAAACCAAAAACCCCGACTTTAGAGCCGGGGTTTATTTTTCTATTTAAATCTAAATTACTTTTTTTCTTCTTCTTTAGCACCCTCACCGGCAGTATCCCCCTTCTCACCTTCTTTCTTTTCACCTTCTTCCGCGGTCTCCACTACTTCCTCCTCAACCTCCACGCGAGGTTCTCTAACGGCCGCCACCATATCATTAGTCTGACTTAAAATAGTAAGTCCATTAGGAATCTTCAAATCCTCTAAGCGGATAGCATCGGCATAATCATTCAAAACGGAAATATCTACGTCAATGTGATCAACCAAATCACCGGGCAAACATTCCACTTCCACGGAATCCATATCCTTAATAAGTACACCACCCAATTCCTTAACCGCTTTAGCTTCGCCAATAAAATGTAGAGGAATTTCTGCTTTGATTACTTCCTTCATGTTTACTTGATAAAAATCAATATGGGTGAAGAAGCCCTTTAAAACATCAGTCTGAGTATCTTTTACAACAACCGGAATCACACCATCACCAAAATCTAAATTAATTAAGTTAGATTCACCGGCTAATTTAAAAACCTTTTCAAATTCTACTCTATTGATTTTTAAGTGCTCATTATTAAGTCCTTTGCCGTATAAAACTGCCGGAACTACATCCTTATTAAGCTTCTCACCTGATTCACGTTTTTGCGCTGTTAATTTAATATCCATATTAAAAACTGATTTTTGATTTAATAATTATATTCTCCATAATGCCCACTAAAATTAGGAGAGAGACTAGAGAACTTCCCCCGTAGCTGATAAATGGCAACGGCAGGCCGACAACCGGCATGATTCCTAGGTTCATACCAATATTAATAAACATTTGAATAAAAATCAAGCCCGCGCCGCCAATTATGAAATAAATACCGAAATCATTCTTAATTTCAGGCAAGACACGCCAACAACGGAAGAGAAAAACGGCATAGAAGCTTAGGACTAAAAGAACCCCTAAAAAGCCCAATTCCTCAGAAATAACCGCAAAAATAAAGTCAGTTTGAGCTTCCGGTAAGAATTTTAACTGTGATTGTGACCCGAAGCCTACCCCCTTGCCAGTCAAACCTCCGGCCCCGACCGCAATAATAGCCTGAGAAATATTATAACCTGACTCCCGGGCATTCGCACCCGGATTAAAAAAATTTATCACCCGCTCTTTCTGATAGTCCTTAAAAAGAAAAAACCAAGAGAAGCTAAGTAAAACCAAAACAGTCATGCCAACTGCCAAATAATATTTTTTATTAAATCCAGCAACAATAATCATTAACAGCCAAATAGCACTCAAAATCATAGCTGAACCAAAATCCGGCTGCAAAAGCGCTAAAGTAATAAGAAAACCGGCTCCGAGTGCGGAAAAAAGGAAATGTCTAATAGTCTTGACTTTAGTCGCCAGACCGGAAAAAAAATTAGCCAAAAAAAGGATTAAGACTATTTTTACAAACTCTACTGGCTGTAGATTAAAACCGGCAAAAGCAAACCAACCACGAGTACCGCGAATAGTCGCGCCAAAAACTAATACACCCAGTAATAAAAGAACGGCTAAAACATAAAAATAACGATTCAAACTTTTTAGAAAATAAGAATCAAAGAACGCAAAAATAAAAAGGCCAGCGAAACCTATGCCGGCGAGTAATAGCTGCTTCTGGAAATTAAATAAATTAAAACTACCCTGCCCCAAAGCAACGCTGTAGATCTCTAAGAGACCGAAGGCAACCAAAAGAAACACAGCAGCAAAGATAATCCAATCAAAATTACTTAAATATATTCTTAGACGACTAAACATAAAAGATAATTACCAGACGATTAGTTGACTGTCGCCCCTTGGTATTTTAGATATACATTATCATCCAAAATATTAATATCCGGCTCTACTGCCGTGCGGGTCACATTATTTAAATTATCAAACCAGCTTAATTTAATTTTTCTGATTTCACCCGGCAAAAAATTGGAGAGAAAATATCTCTGCACGCCAACTAAAATTGAACCATTATAAAGCAAGATATTTAAAGGCGCTTGATAATAACCATAGGGGGTTTGGTTAGTAATGGAAAAATCAAGAGCACTTAAATTTACTTTATCCGATAAGCCATTAGTCGCCGCCGGTTTGAAGCTAGAATCTGTAACTTCAAAATTTAAATGATTAGAAATAAATGATTGCCAGTCCGGAATCTGATGAGCGTCAAAACGTCTCCAGACGACGTCGCTTACTAGCAAAAAAATTTCTCCAGAACCATCGGGTAAGTCTTGGCTTAAGGCGAGTATATGTTTCTCCGCGGCTGGTAAAATAAAATCACTACGACAAAGAATATTACTATCTCCAGACATGAAGCAATAATTAAAAGTAACAGAAAATTTTTCATTGGGATTTTTTATGATCACCGCCAAATCATGGCTGTCACCGCTGGGCAAAATTTCCACAGCCGAAACCTGTAAATCTTCTGTCACCTGACGTGGTGATAACGGGACATAAACATCAGTTACAGGATCGTCGTTCATGAAATAAATAATATAATTATAAGCAGAATAAACTAAAAAGAAGACACACAAAACAACCAGAAAACTAATGATAATACGCAAAAATGTTTGTCGCTTCTGAGACAACCACAAACCGAAATTCATATCTCGCAAACTAAGATTATCCAGCTTATCATATTTTGCCAAATCTTTTTCCAACTTAAAGTTTTTATCTTTCACCATATTTATGATATAATATTTTAAGTATCTTATACTATATAATATCATAATACTATAAATTTATAAAATTTATGACCGATTTTAAAATACCGGCAAGTGTCCCCGGCAATAAGAAAAGTGAGTATAGTGACAACTATCGAAAATTAACCAAAAATCGAGGTAATTTATTTTTAATTGCCGGCGATCAAAAAGTTGAACATTTAAACGATGACTTCATCGGCGCTAATGTCTCCAGTGAAGATGCCAGTCCGGAACATCTTTTTAAAATAGCAGCCGCTTCTCAGGGTGGCGTTCTCGCAGCGCATCTCGGTCTAATCTCTCATTATGGACATAATTATAAGCAAGTTCCCTATATCATTAAATTAAACGGAAAAAGTAATTTAGGACCAAATGATGATAAAGACTCCAGCCCAACTTGGTGGACAATCGCAGACATTGTTAAATTCAAAAAACAAAGTGGTTTAAATATCGTCGGCATCGGTTATACAATTTATTTGGGGGGAAAATTTGAATCACAACTACTGGCAACGGCTGCCTCGGCCATTTGGCAGGCACATCAAGCCGGATTAACAGCCGTTATTTGGATGTATCCGCGTGGAAAAAATGTCAAAGAAGAAAATATTCATACTATAGCCGGCGGAGCCGGGATGGCAGCGGCTCTTGATGCCGACTTTGTCAAAATAAAATATCCTTACGGCTCCAAAAATACCAAACTAACCGCGAAAAAATTTCAAGAAGCAGTTATGGCGGCCGGTCACACTAAGGTGATTTGTGTTGGTGGTTCTCGCCGAACAGTATCGGAAATGCTAAAAGAGTTAGAAGAACAAATAAAAATCTCCGGAACCACCGGCTTGGCCATGGGTCGTAATTTACACCAACGGTCTTTAGAAGAAGCAACGCGTCTGACAGCGGCTTTAGGTTCTATTATTTTTGACAATAAAAGTGCTAAAGAAGCTTTAGTAATTTATAATAATAAAACTAAAAAAGCTAAGAAAAATTATAAATTTTTAGGTCTATTCTAAATTCTCATCAATATATTAAACACAAAAAATACCGCTCATATGCGGTATTTTTTAATATAACTAGGATTTCCCGTCTTCTCTAATTTTACCAAATCTTCTTTAATTTTTATCTACTTCAATTTTAATACGATCAACTAAGCTGGGAGCTTTTTTCATAAAAGCTGGAGAAAATTTAAGAGTATATTCCTTAAGTTCCGGACGACTGTTCAAATAAGTTCTAATTTGTTCATCGGTTAAACCAACCAACTGCTGAGGATTAATCACTTGAGCATCACTTCTTAAAATCATTGTCCCGCTAAAACTAGCCTTAACGGTCGCGGTCTTACTAGCAACATCATAATTATCCAGACTATAGGAAATGTTGTCACCTTTAAAATTAGCCAATTCTTTATCATCGGGTATAATCAAATTAAGTTTGGCGGCCGCTAGTTTAGACATTTCAGACACATCAACCGCCACCGCCACAATCTTACCACTCGCTTTAGCGGTAAATTCTTCTTGTTTGGCGCCAACTTTAGCGTCAATATTAACAACCGGCGACGTTAAAGTCAGATAAAGCCAGTTCTGACCAGCACCAGCCTTAGACTTAGCATTGTCAATTAAATTCTCTCCAATATCTTTTACAGCCATTTCCAAGTCATTAGCAGTAACATATTTCTGAACTTTTTTAGTGAAGGTAAAGGGGGCGTCATTTTTAGCATAAATTTTATCCTGAAGACCGAGCCAAAGACCGGGAATAGTAAAAGTAGTAGAACTAATGGCCATATTCTCGGCTGGTTTATCGGTATAGATATCAACAGTAACTTCGCCTCCAGCCGGGACATTAACTGCGTTTTTTATGCGAAATAACTTTCCATCAGGACTCAAGAGACGGGTAGTAGCTACTAAAGGCTGACTTTTATTGTAATTATTGATAATTCTCACACTACCAACAACTTCTTCGCCCAAATAAGTTTCTCCTGTAGCCAAATAAGTTTTATCTACTGAGGTGCCTATTTCCTTAATATTTCCGGCCATTGGTTCACGCGGATCATTTTGCAACATAGAAACAGTGGCGGTCGCGGTTTTAGTGATAGAATCAGTAGCATCATCTACTGTGGGGACCTCAGTATTATTGGGATCAAAAATTTTTAAAAGTAAAGTATCACTAATTGTTTCACCTTTCAAATTCACAGCCACGGTTAATTTAGAAAAAGAAAAATAAGCAACTATTACTGCTAAGGCCACTACAAGAATAATAAACTTAATCGCGAGGCGACGATAAAGTCCTAGACTTCTTTTACCAGCTTCCCGGTCCTGTTTTCCGCCTCGTCCATCGTTTGAGTTATCTGTAGATTTTTCTTTCAAAGCTAAACTGGAAAAAAATTCTTTTTGTCTATCAAGATTAGAACTAATTTCTGAAGTTGTCTTCTCCGCCTGAGACGTCATGCCCTTTCTTTTCTTTTTATTTTCTGATTCCACGAGAAAATCACTAGCCAATTTTTTTTCTGACGGCAAAGCCTCATCTTCAATAACATCCACCAAAATAGATTTAGTTTTTTTCTTGGGATGAATTGTTTTAGTGAGGGTTTTTTTCCTGACAGGGGCTTTTTTAGGAGCGGTGTCAGAAGATTTGACTCTAGGCATAATTATTGAAAGAGAAAAATTAAAAAATTTACAAAAAAAGAAGCTAGTTTGTCAGCTTCTTACATTATAGCAGAAATTTCAAAGCACGCCAACAAAAAATAAATCTAATAATAATTATTACGTTATTTTTAAAGTCTCGGAAAAATCCTGCAATAATTCCGAACGCAACTTCTCATTGTTATCCACTAGAAATGGCGCCTTAATGACTTGAGACTTTCCATCTTGCATAATTCTCAAGCGTACTTCATTCGGGCCAGTATAGCGCAGACAAATATTTCGTATTTTTTCTAAGTCTGACTGATTTAATTCCTTTAAAAAAGTCAGGCGCAGAGCTTTGGGGTCGGGAGCAACATTAATTTCCGTTCTCAGGATAGGCTGTTCCGATAAAGTGGCGGTTGCCCTACTAATTTCTTTAGCTGGAGCGACTGCGGTCTTAGCGACATTAACTTCCCGCTTCACAACAGGTTTTTCTGACTTAGCTGCCGACCGGTAATTATTTCTATAACCGTTACGTGAGCTGACGGCTGACGGTCCTTCCAAAACAATTTTTTTAAAGGCATCTATAGACTCAAGCGGATTGAAATGATCTAAGGCGGAAGCGCGATTAACTAATATTTTTATTTCCTGATCTTTATCAGAAACTTTTCCATCAAGTATTATGGCCTGACCGCTAACCCAGAGGTCACTATTTTCTTGTAACAAGCGCGGAAAAACTAAAAGCTCAACCGTGCTGGTTGCGTCTTCTAATTTTACAAACAACATAGACTCCCCTTTACGCGTCATTATTTTTTTAATTGTAGAAATAACACCGGCCGTTATCACTCGGTCATCTCCTTTATGTCCACCCAGTTCTGCAATAGAAATAGCATATTTAGCTAAATATGGACGAAAAGTATTATAAGGATGTTCACTCACATACAATCCTAATAATTCTTTTTCCCAAATTAATTTCTCGTTGGATTCAGCCGGCGGAGCCGAATTAAGCGTGGGCCGCCCTAGGCCAGCGCTAGGCAAATCAGCAAATAAACTATCCTGTTTACTATCTGAGTTTCTCGCTAACTCTTTATTAAAGCTCAAAAGACGTTCCATGTTTGCTAATAGCCAACCGCGTTCACCATAATTATCTAAAGCGCCACACTTTATTAAACTATCTAACGATTTTTTATTTAAATCTTTATCCGTAATTCTCTCTAATAAATCAAAAATGTCTTGATAGTGGCCATTCTCTTTACGTTCCCTAATAATTTCTTCCACAATATGTTCTCCCACATTTTTAATAGCTTTCAGTCCAAAACGAATCGTGTCTATCTTTTCCGCTGTCGCCGGAGTGACAGCCTGATTTTCCTTAGTGCCGGGAGTGACAACGGTAAAACTATCAAAAGACTCATTAATATCTGGCGCCATAATATTAATACCCATATTACGACACTCATTAATCTCCACCGCCGCTCGATCGGTATCCCCTTGATCTGAAGTTAAGAGAGCGGCCATAAATTCTACCGGCCACTGTGCTTTCAAATAAGCGGTCTGATAACCAATCATGGCATAACAAGCGGCATGACTACGATTAAAACCGTAACCGGCAAAAGGTTCAATGAAAGAGAAAACTTTTTCTCCTAATTCTTTATAGACACCATTTTTAACGCAACCCTCAATAAATTTTTCTTTTTGTTCAGCGAGAAGAGAAACAATCTTTTTACCCATCGCCTTACGTAAAACATCAGCCTGACCCATAGTAAAACCGGCTAAATCACGCGCGATTTGCATGACCTGTTCCTGATAAATAGCGACACCATAAGTTTTTTCTAAAATCGGCGCTAACTTCGGATGTAGATAAGTGGTTTTTTTATCACTGTGTTTACCGGTAATATAATCCGGAATCCATTCCATCGGACCGGGACGATAAAGAGCAACCATGGCAATGATATCTTCAAATTCCGTAGGCTTTAGTTCACGCAAATAACGCTTCATACCAGAAGATTCAAATTGAAATACTCCAGTAGTTTCTCCGTCTTGAAATAATTTATAAGTTTTAGCGTCATCCAGGGGAATTTTATCAATATCTAAATCTAGACCGCGTGTATTTTTAATAATTTTTAAAGCCGACTCAATAATCGTTAAGTTTTTCAAACCCAAAAAATCCATCTTTAACAAGCCTAAGTCTTCAATCGGATGAAGAGAATATTGGGAAATAATGCTACGGTCAGCCGAGGAAGCGTATTGAACGGGTACATATTCAGTCAAAGGATCTTTAGTAATCAAAACACCGCAAGCATGCGTTGAGGCATGTCTCGCTACCCCTTCCAAACGCTGGGCATAATCTAAGACTCTTTTAGCGGCCGGATCGTTATTATACATTTCTCGTATTTCCGGTACCGTCTTAATCGCTTCTCCCAGCTTCATAAACATCGGAATGCTCTTAGAAATCTTATCGCAAAATTCATAAGGTTCATCCAAAACTCTCCCGACATCACGCACCGCAGCTCTAGCCGCCATAGTACCGAAAGTTATAATCTGTGAAACATGATCATGACCATATTTTTCTTCCACATAACGCAGAACCTCTCCCCGTCTGATATCGGCAAAATCCATATCAATATCAGGCATGGAAATACGTTCAGGATTCAAGAAACGCTCAAAAACTAAATCATATTTTAAAGGATCAAGATTAGTAATACCGGTTAAATAACAAACCAAAGAACCGGCCGCCGAACCACGACCGGGACCGACGACAATTTTATTGCCCTTAGCCCAACTTATAAAATCAGCCACAATTAAAAAGTAAGCCGGCCAACCCATTTTAGCGATAACCCCTAATTCATAATCCAGACGCTCATTGACGATTTTCAATTCAGACGCCTCAGCGTCGGAAAAACGCTGACTAATTCCCTTTTCACAAAGTTCCCGTAAATAAGAATTTCCATTATAACCAGCGGGTACTTCAAAGTGTGGCATTTGAATATTTCCCAACTCCAACTCCACATTACACATCTCCGCTATTTTTAAAGTGTTGGCCACAGCTTCCGGTGTTTCCGAAAATGCGGCAATCATATCAGCATTAGAACGTAAAGAATAATCACCGCGACCAATCATCGTCATCCGATCAGTATCGGATTTTTTTTTCTTATTCTGTAAACACAGCAATATATCCTGAGCCTCAGCATCTTCTTTCTTTAAATAATGAACATCATTAGTCGCTACTAAAGGTAAATTGAGTTCGCGTGCAAATTCAATTAATTGTTTGTTATGGCGAACTTGCTCCGGCATTTCCGGATGGTCTTGCAATTCTAGATAAAAATTATCTTTACCAAAAAGTTCACTATATTCTAAAATTCTTTTTTTCGCCTCATCTAAACGATCCGAAGCGATTAAATCGGCAATTTCTCCGGCTAAACAGGCTGTTGTCGCAATTAGACCATCATGATGTTTAGTTAAAAGTTCCCAATCTATTCGCGGTTTATAATAAAAACCCTCTAAATGGGCTATAGAAACAAGCTTAATTAAATTTTTATAACCAGTGATATTTTTAGCTAAAAGAAGTAAATGGTGTCCCTTATCGCTTCTGATATTTTTATCAAAACGTGAAGCAGGCGCTAGATAGGTCTCCACGCCAAGAATCGGCTTAATACCGGCCTTTTTAGCCTTCTGATAGAACTCTATAATCCCGTACATCGTGCCATGATCAGTCAGGGCAATAGCCGGCGAACCCTGTTCTTTGGCATAATTAACCATCTCATCCAGCTTGGTTAAACCGTCTAAAAGAGAATAATGGCTATGATTGTGGAGATGGACAAAAGACATGAAAAATTTGATAAAAAATTATAAAGTTATTATCATTTTAGTATATGACGATAAGATTAGCAACTATTAATATTTTCCCAAGAAATTAGAAATAAATAAGCAATACTTGTAAATTCTAGACTTTTATGGGATATTAATTTCATATGAGGGATGATTAAATTAATTATGTGTAAAATTTGTTAATTTTTTATGATTACACCGAACGGTTTGTCTGGCTCGAAGTAAGGTTGTGGCTCTCAGTTTTAAAGACTCAGAAGTGCGTAAATATTTGCAACGATCTCGAACAATATTGTTAGTCGATTCCAGGCAACCGGTAGTGTGCGGCAAGTGTAATTCTGAATGGTCGATATAAGCTCGAAAGTTTCTGATTCTTCGCAACATCTCATTGCAAATCATATAATACCGT
>MNUT01000030.1 GCA_001871165.1 Candidatus Falkowbacteria bacterium CG1_02_37_21
TACAGGGCTGATTTAAGAGATGCTTTTTTCTTAGCTTTTCCTGTGATATAATAAATCCAGTTAAAAACTGGATTTTTATTTGTTTTATTATATGTCTCGTAGAAAAAAGAATCGTAACCCTTTAGATTATATAAGTTTACCTAAGTTTGACCTGGATGAGCGGGCTAAGCATAGCATTGTTGTCGTTATTTTTTTATTAGCCGGGCTTATTAGCCTCTTAGGTCTATTTAATTTGGCGGGACATTTTGGCCAGTGGTTAGCGACTTGGCTAACATTCGCTTTTGGTTTTGGCAAATTGTTAATGCCTATTCTCTTGTTATATTGGGCTTTAGTATTAATTCGTCGCAGTAAGCGACCCTTACAAGTCACAGATTATTTGGGCTTGTCCCTACTTTTTATCAGTTATCAGACCTTATTTCATTTTTTTATACTACCCGCCAATTGGGAGGCTAGTGTGACTATTGGGGCCGGTGGTGGTTATGTGGGTTGGATTCTCAGTCGTTTCTTTTTTTATTTATTTGGTTTTTGGGGTGGGGTCTTGGTTCTAGGGGCCTTGTTATTGATATCTCTAGTGTTAGTGTTCAACACTTCTTTGTCTAAAATAATTGGTCAGGAGAGTTTCTTATTAAAAATTTTTAGACCTTTTGCTTTATTTTTTCAAACTTTATTTTCGGCCGATAATGCCGATGAGGATGGTCGGGGGCAAGAGTTTGTAGATGAAGCTCGTGAGGAAGTTTTAAATGCTTGGCAATCAAAATCTATACCGGCTCAATTAGAAACCATTGAGGAAATTAGCGAAGAAGAGGGTGAAGACGAGGATGAAGAATTATCTGTTCCAAAAAATAAAGGCCCTAAAGTACAGGAAAAAATAGTTTGGCCAAGACGTTCCATTAAGATTGATATGCCAATAGAGCTTTTAAATAATAAATTTTCTAAGGCCATCGGTGGTGACGTAGAAGTTAACACCAAGAAAATTCAACAGACCTTGGAAAAATTTGGTATTGGCGTAGAAATGGGTGAAACTAAGGTCGGACCAACCGTTACGCAATATACTTTTCGTCCGGCGGAAGGCGTTAAGTTATCCCGTATCACCACTTTAAGTAATGATTTATCCTTAGCTCTAGCTGCTCACCCGATTAGAATAGAGGCGCCGATTCCCGGACAGTCTCTGGTCGGAGTTGAGGTTCCTAATCGGGCGAAGGCTATTGTTGGTTTACGGGAAATTTTAGAGGATAGCGCTTTTAAGACTCGCAAAAATAATTTATATGTCGCTTTAGGAAAAGATGTTTCCGGCCAGGCTTGGTTATATGACCTGACTCGCATGCCTCATTTATTGGTAGCGGGCGCTACTAATTCCGGTAAGTCAGTATGTTTGAATGCTATTATTGTCAGTTTGTTATATCAGAATAATCCCGATGATTTACGTTTTATTATGGTTGATCCGAAGCGTGTGGAGTTACCTACTTATAATGGTATCACTCATTTGTTAACGCCAGTTATTACCGATGTTAATAAGACTATTAATGCTTTAAAATGGTGTTTGAATGAAATGGAACGACGTTATGATGTTTTAAATAAAGCGGGGAAGCGTAATATTCAATCCTATAATGCGGCTTCAAAAGAGAAATTACCTTATATAGTATTTATTATTGATGAATTGGCTGATTTTATGATGACTTCCGGCAAGGATATGGAGGCGGCTATTATTAGATTGGCGCAAATGTCTCGTGCGATTGGCATTCATTTAATTTTAGCTACCCAACGACCGAGCGTTGATGTTATCACCGGTTTAATTAAAGCGAATGTTCCGACTCGTATTGCTTTCTCCGTTGCTTCTTTAGTTGACTCTAAAACTATTTTAGATTCTTCCGGCGCGGAAAAATTACTAGGACAGGGAGATATGCTTTTAATGTCGTCAGAGTTCTCTAAACCAAAAAGAATTCAGGGCGCTTATTTGAGTGATAGCGAAATTAATGATGTGGTTAATTACATTAAAGAAAAAAGTGGCCCGGCCGAATATTTAGAGGGCGTGACTGATCGTCAGAAAGTGGGCGGTAATGCCGGCGTTGGTTTAGACGGTAACCATGGTGATGAGGACGAGCTTTTTGAGGAAGCTAAAGAAATTATAATGAAGGCTGATAAAGCTTCTACTTCCATGTTACAACGTCGTTTGTCTATTGGTTATGGTCGGGCCGCTAAAATTTTAGATATGCTGGAAGAGGCTGGTATTATTGGCCCCTCTAATGGTTCCAAACCTCGAGAAGTTTTAATTAGCCTGGCGGAGTATGAGGCTATGAGTGGTGATGCGGTTAGTGCTATGCCTGTCCATCAGCGATCGGAAGCGGTCGCACCCGATAGTTATTTAGGGGCTAATGTTCAGGATGATGAAGACGATGTTTTAGTATTTAAAGGCACTGAATCGTCGGTATCAGAGGAAGATTCTTCCTCAGAGAATGAAGAAGAAGTTGCAGAAGAAGTTGAAGAAGAATCTGGTGACGATGTGTCATCAGACGAATCTGATGCTGACGAATCGAAAGATGATAAACTAAGTGTGGCAGAAGCGGAAGAGGATCTGTCTTTAACACCAGACGAAGAGGATGAGATTATTGATGATGAGGATGAGATCCTAGAAAAGATTCGTGATAAACAAAAAAAGACTTCCAAAAATTCAGAAAAAACTTCTTCGGAAAAAATTTCTTCCGGTCGCACACCGTTAGATGACGATGACGAAATGTTTTTTGCAAAATAGATTTAAATAAAATTCCTCGCCTGAGCGGGGAGTTTTTGTAAGATTTACTTTTCTAATACGTCTTATATAAAATGAAGGATTATTTTAAGCAATCTAGCTTTTTAGCACAAGTAAATCAGGGCAATGAACAGGCATTTTTAGAGGTGTATGATTTTTATGTGTCTAAATTGCTTCGCCATGTTTCTTATCGTCTTAGTTCTCGCGAGGCAGCTGAAGATATAACTCAACAGGTTTTTTATAAAGCTTGGCAGTATTTGATGAAGGGGGACAAGATTGATAATATAAATGCTTTTCTATATAGAATTGCTAATAATCTATTAGCTGATTATTATCGTAAATCTGAGCGGAATAATATTTCTTTGGATGATGGTTTAGATAGTAATTTGGAAAGAAAAATAGCCACTGATCCGTCTTATTCTAATAGTATTGATCATAATTTGGCCACTGATCAGGTTAAAGAAGCTCTTGAACAACTCAAAGAGTTTTATCGGCATCTTATTATTTGGCGTTATTTTGATGATCTATCTATTTTAGAGATTGCAAAAATTAGTGGTAAATCGGCAAATTCTATTTATGTTGGTCTCCATAGAGCCATGAAAGAACTTAAGAAACTTTTGGTTTAAATATATGAAAAAAAATAAAATCATCCAATATTTTAGAAATTTACGCGGCCCGGTGGTTAACCAGGATTGGTTGGCCGAGGGACGAAATAATTTACAGAATTTTATTCAATCTAATTCTGTAAGAAATATCCCAAATGAACGTCATAGTAGGCAGTGGGTATTTCTTAATAAATTAATTTTAAAACCTATGCCAATAGCTATCTTCTCTATTATTGTCAGTCTAATCATGGGCGGCGGAATAGTTAACGCCTCGCAGAGCAGTTTGCCGAATAGCCCTCTTTACCCGATTAAATTAATGGTTGAAAACGTGCGAACCATTACTACTTCAGATGTAGCTCAAAAAGCTGAATTACAGACTGAACTAGCTAGCAAGCGTTTGCAAGAAATTCAAATTATGCAGGATAAGGGACAGGCAACCCAAGAAATAGTCGCAAAAACTCTTAAGCAATATCAAGCTAATTTAGAACAGGCTCGAGTATATATAGCAAAAATTGATAGCGAAAATAATGCTTCACAGGTCCTAGACTCAGTTAATAATTTGGTGCAGGCTGTTGTGGTTCAGCGAGATGTTTTAGATAATATCAAAGAACAAACCCCGTCAGAATTCCAGTCATCAATTGCTGATATCCAAATTTCAGCTTTAGATAGATCGAGCCAATCGCTAGATTTAATAAAAAATAGTGATCCAGCTATTCAAACTGAAAAAAATATTATTTCTGATAAGATAAAAGAAATAGATATGGAAGAGAGATTTAAAGACATCATTATTACCGAAGATGCCCTTATCCCTGATAGTAAAGATATTAGTATTCCCGGAGTAATTAGCATCCCTAAAGAAATTAGTATTCCTAAAGACATCAGTCTACCTAAGGATATTAGTCTTCCCGGAGTAATTAGCATCCCTAAAGAAATTAGTATCCCCAAAACAATCGATATCAAAAAGATAGGGCTTATTAGTGAGGCGGCGGCCATTAAAATTGCTGAGCAGGCCGGTTTAGCTAAAGGTATCAACGAGTGGCAGACTAGTTTGTATTCACCTGATGGTAGTATGAAGAATTATGTTTGGTCAATTTCTAATAGCCTCTCAGAATTTCACGGAGAAACAGTTATAATTAATGCTTATTCTGGACAGATTGAGGATCTTCTATACTATCACAAAACTTATTAGAATATTTTTTCGATTATTCTTATAGAGGTTATGTTAACTTTAGTTAATTCATTATAAAAGTTCCCAGCCCACTGGGAGCTTTTTAATTAGCGCCCTTTTTTTATCTACTTGCCTCTGTTATAATGTCGAATATGTTAGAAAAATTAAAAAAATTAGTTCCTCTAAGAATTTTCAGTTTTTTACAACCGCTTTACCATTTTGTTTTTAGCTGGTTGGCCGCTTTGGTTTATTGGTTTCCTAGTCGCCGTTTAATTATTATTGGTATTACGGGTACGGCGGGAAAAACTTCTACGGCATATTTAACCGCTAAAATGTTACAAGCGGCTGGTTATAAAACTGGCTTTACTTCTACAGCAGTTTTTTCTGATGGTGAAAATGAGTGGCTGAATGATCGTAAGATGACCATGCCAGGGCGTTTTTTTATTCAGAAATTTTTGCGACGCATGGTCAAGAATCGTTGTCGTTATGCTATTGTGGAAACTACTTCGGAAGGAATAAAACAGTTTCGCCATCGTTTTATCAACTATGACGTTCTTTTGTTTACCTCTCTTTACCCGGAGCATATTGAATCACACGGTAGCTTTGATAAATATCGAGAGGCTAAGGGCAAGTTATTTACTCATATTCGTTATGGGGCAATAAAATATGTTGATTCTGATCATTTAGTAGTGCGTCCGAGAAATGCCATGAAAAAATTAGATTTGACTAGGATCCCTAAAACGATTGTTGTTAACGGCGATGATGATAATGCTAATTATTTTTTGAATTTTTGGAGTGAGGCAAAGTCAGTTTATTTTTTCCGTCCGGAAGCGTCTCGCGAATTTTTTATGAAGCAATTAAATAGTGAGAGTAAGGTTAGTGATTTTACTTGTGTTAAGGGTTCGGATGTTAGTCTCAGCGCGCAGGGAACCAGTTTTAAAATTAATGAACAGCCGGTTAATCTGCAAATTTTAGGAAAATTTAATGCTGATAATGCCTTAGCGGCGGCGGCGATTGGTTTGAATCAAAATATTTCTTTAGACAAAATAATAATAGGATTAGAGACTATTCGGTCTCTAGCAGGGAAACTGGATAAAATTGATGTTGGGCAAGATTTTACGGCTATTGTTGACTATTCTTTTGAGCCTAAGGCTGTAGAAAAGTTGTATGACGTAGTATCTCTTTTACCTCATAATAGGATTATTCATTTGTTAGGTTCTACTGGTGGTGGTCGCGATAAAAGTCGTCGCCCGATTTTAGGGCAATTAGCTGGCTCCAAGGCGGATTTTGTTATAGTCAGTAATGAGGACCCTTACGATGAAGATCCTGGTGATATTATTGATCAGGTGGCGGCCGGAGCAGAATCAGCTGGAAAAGAACTGGATAAAGACTTGTTTAAGGTCTTAGACCGACGCGAAGGTATTAAAAAAGCCTTGGAATTAGCCACTAAAGACGACCTGGTACTCTTTACCGGCAAGGGAGCAGAACAGTATATCTGTTTGGCAAATGGGACTAAGCTTTCTTGGGATGAGAGAGAGGCAGTTCGAGCGGCAATTGTGGATAAACTGGGGATTGACAAAATCAAGTAAACATAATACTATATAACTACTTAACACTTTTCCCAAAAAAAGTGATTTATCATAAGAATAATTAATTAAATACTATTAAACTCAAACCAATATGGGATTGGGTATTTTTTTGTGTTAATAAATTCTTCTTAAAAATTTTTTAAATTTTTTTGAATTTTTACTCTTTAAATAAACCCCTTATGTCTCAGCGAAAATCATTTGTAGAAGTCAATGAGGTAATGGCCATGCCCGATTTGATTGAAATTCAAACGGATTCATATAAGTGGTTTTTGAAGGAAGGACTAGCAGAATTGTTTGATGAAATAAATCCGGTAGTGGATTTTATTGGTCGTGACCTGGAATTATATTTTGAAGATTATTCTTTGGAGGAACCAAAGTTTACTGAAATTGAAAGTCGTAAAAAGAATATTACTTATGAAGCGCCGCTTCGTGTTAAGACCCGTTTGGTTAATAAGAAAACTGGGCGTGCTCTTAACCAGGAGGTTTTTCTTGGCGACTTCCCAGTAATGACCGACAAGGGAACCTTTATTATTAATGGTATTGAAAGAGTTATTGTTTCTCAATTGATTCGTTCCGCGGGAGTGATGTTTACGGCAGAATTTATTAAAGGTAAGAAATGTTATGGCGCTAAGGTTATTCCTAATCGTGGTGCTTGGTTAGAGATTGAAACGGATGTTAATAAAGTTATTTGGGTTCGTATTGATCGTAAACGTAAAGTAGCTATTACTTCATTACTGCGCGCTTTAAATCGTCCGGAAGATAAAAAACAATATGAGAGTGATGAAGATTTTATTAAATTATTTGCTGATGTTGATTTGGTAAAGAATAAGGATGAAGTTTCTTTTATCGAGGCGACGCTTGAAAAAGATACAGCTAAGAATTCCGATGATAGCTTGCAAGAGGTTTATCGTCGTATTCGTCCCGGAGATTTGGCTTCGGTGGAAAATGCTCGTCAGCTTATCCATTCCATGTTTTTCCGTTTTGACCGCTATGACTTCGGTAGTGTTGGTCGTTATAAATTAAATCGTCGTTTTGGCTTAGATTTAACGGCCACTAAAAAAGAAAACAGAATTTTACGTAAAGAGGATTTGATTTTAATTATTAAAGAAGTAATTAGTTTGAATATAACCAAGAAGCCGGAAGATGATATAGATCATTTGGGTAATCGTCGTATCCGCGCTGTTGGTGGTTTAATCCAAAATCGTTTTCGTGTCGGTTTGGCTCGTATGGAGCGTATTATTAAGGACCGCATGTCCACTTCCGACGTTGTTTCTCTCACTCCTTCCAAGTTGGTGAATGCTCGGCCCGTGATTGGTGTTATCCGAGAGTTTTTCATGTCTTCTCAGTTGTCTCAGTTTATGGACCAAACCAATCCCTTGGCGGAATTGGAACATAAGCGTCGTTTATCGGCGATGGGTCCCGGCGGTTTAACTCGGGAACGGGCCGGTTTTGATGTTCGTGACGTACACACCACTCATTATGGTCGTATCTGCCCGATTGCTACCCCGGAAGGTCCTAATATCGGTTTGGTTGGTCACTTGGCCAGCTATGCTCGCCTTAATAGTTATGGTTTTTTAGAAACCCCGTATAGAAAAGTTATTCATGATAAAAAAGGTAGTCATGTCACTAACGATGTTGTTTATCTAGACGCCTTTGAAGAAGAAAAATATATTACGGTTGACTCCACTATTCCAATTGATGAGCATGGTTACTTCTTAGTTAATAGATTTGAGGTTCGTAAATTTGGACAGCCGAGTATTAGTGAAGTTGATAAAATTGACTTCATTGGTATGGCGGCCAATCAGATTATTTCTATCGCTACTTCGCTTATTCCTTTTATGGAACATAATGATGGTCAGCGTTCTTTGATGGGAACGAACATGCAGAGACAGGCGGTACCGCTTGTTAAAAGTGAAGCTCCGATTGTTGGCACCGGGATTGAAGCTCGAGCTGCTCGTGATAGCGGTCATGTCGTAATTGCCGACGTTGATGGTGTTATTACTAAAGTTGAAGGGGCTACTATTGAATTAACCGATAAGAAGGGTCAGATTTTGACTTATAATTTAAATAAATTTTTACGTTCTAATTCTTCTACTTGTATCAATCAGCATCCAGTAGTAGAACTGGGACAGAAAATTAAGAAAGGTGATATTTTGTCGGATGGTCCGGCGATTGATAATGGAGAATTATCACTTGGTCGTAACGTGTTAACGGCTTTTATGACTTGGGAAGGATTTAACTATGAAGACGCTATTATTATTTCCGAACGCTTGGTAAAAGATGATGTTTATTCTTCTATTCATATTGAGAATTATAAAATTGATGTCCGTGACACCAAGTTGGGCCCGGAACTTATTACTAATGATATTCCTAATATTGGAGAAGAGAAGTTAAAAAATTTAGATACCGATGGAATAGTTAGAATTGGCGCGGAAGTTTCTTCGGGTGATATTTTAGTCGGTAAGATTACGCCAAAAGGTGAAACGACTTTGTCTGCTGAAGAAAAATTGTTACGAGCTATTTTTGGCGAGAAAGCTAAAGATGTTCGTGATTCTTCTTTGTATTTGGAACATGGTGAGCACGGTAAAGTAGTTGATATTAAAATATTTTCTCGCGAAGAAGGCGATAAATTGTCCGCCGGAGTTTTACAGTCCATTCAGGTTGCGGTTGCTAACTTACGTAAAATTCAGGTCGGCGATAAGATGTCTGGTCGTCACGGTAATAAAGGTGTTATTTCTCAGGTTGTACCTATAGAGAATATGCCGTATATGGTTGATGGCACACCGATCGATATTATTTTGTCTCCGCTCGGTATTATTTCTCGTATGAATTTGGGACAGTTATTGGAAACCCATTTAGGCTTTGCTGCTCAGAAGTTAGGTTATCGGGTGATGACCCCAGCTCTAAATGGTATTACGGAAGAGCAAATTAAAGGAGAGTTACGTGCCGCCGGTTTACCGGAAAACGGTAAAGTTATTCTCCATGATGGTAAAACCGGTTCTCCTTATGATCACAAGATTACCGTTGGTTATAAATATGTTTTGAAATTAAATCACATGGTGGAAGATAAAATTCACCAGCGTTCTATTGGTCCTTATTCTTTGATTACCCAACAGCCTTTAGGAGGAAAAGCTCAGTTTGGTGGCCAGCGTTTTGGTGAAATGGAAGTTTGGGCTTTAGAGGGTTATGGTGCGGCTCATACTTTACAAGAAATGTTGACTATTAAGTCTGATGACGTTCCTGGCCGTAGTAAAGCTTACGAGTCTATTATTAAAGGAGAAGAAATTGAAAAATTAAACGTTCCAGAATCTTTCAATGTTTTGATTAGAGAACTTAAAGGTCTTGGTCTTAATGTAGAACTTTTAGATAGTGCAAGTGGTAAGGCGGCCTCGGAGGTGGTGACAGAGATTGATAAAGAAATGGCGGCGGATGAAATTGTCCTCAAGGAAGTAGCTGAAGTAGTGGCTGACGTTGTAGATGATAAAGAAGAATAAATAATAATTAGTACGATTAAGGCAGCATATTTTAAATAATTTTTACCCATATAATATGTTAAACCCGATTAAAACCAGTGATTTTGCCGCTTTGCGGATAAAATTGGCCAGCCCGGAGGAAATTTTGGACTGGTCTCACGGGGAAGTTATTAGACCGGAAACTATTAATTACCGCACTCAAAAACCAGAAAAGGATGGTTTGTTTTGCGAAAAGATTTTTGGTCCGACTAAGGATTGGGAATGTGCTTGCGGTAAGTATAAGAAAATTCGTTACAAGGGTATCGTTTGTGATAAGTGCGGCGTGGAAGTAACCCGTAGTATTGTACGACGCGAACGCATGGGTAATATTAGTTTGCAAGTTCCGGTTTCTCATATTTGGTTTTTGCGCGGTCTATCCTCTAAAATAGGTTTGTTATTGGGTTTGGGTATTCAATCTTTAGAAAAGGTAATTTATTACGCTAGCTTTATTGTTACCGAGGTAGATGAAAAATTAAAAGAGAGTACTCTAGAGTCGGTTAAGGCTGAATATAAGTCCAAGCTGAAAAATATTGATAATGATTACAGCAATCAATTAAAAAAAGATAAGGAAGCTAAGGATGCGACAAAATCAAGTACTGATGATAAGGCGGATGCTAATGATTCTAAAGAGGCGGCTCGCATTAAGGCGGAACGTTTAACGCGCTTAGAAGATGATTTTGCTCAGGTACAAAAAGAATTAAAAGATCTAAAACCCTTGCTTATTTTATCAGAACAGCAGTATCAGAGCTTGAGTTTAAAATTTGGACATATTTTTGAGGCTAGTATTGGTGCCGAAGCTATCCGTAAACTTTTGTCTCAGATTGATTTAACCAAAAGTATTGAACACTTGGAAGAAAAGTTAGAATCGGTGGTTGATTCAAAAAAGGAAAAATTAGTTAAGCGTTTAAAACTTTTGAAGAGTTTCCGTAATAATGATATTCGTCCGGAATGGATGATTATGACTGTTTTGCCGGTTGTGCCGCCGGACTTGCGTCCGATGGTGGCTTTGGATGGTGGTCGTTTTGCCGCTTCTGATTTGAATGATTTATATCGTCGTATTATTAATCGTAATAATCGTCTGAAGCAGCTCATTGATTTAAATGCTCCGGAAGTTATTTGTCGTAATGAAAAGCGTATGTTGCAAGAAGCTGTAGACGCTTTGATTGATAATTCCGCTCGTCACACTAAAACTGTGACTGCTTCCACGGGACAGAAGCGTCAGTTGAAATCTTTAGCCGATACTTTAAAAGGGAAGCAGGGTCGTTTCCGTCAGAATTTGCTCGGTAAGCGTGTAGATTATTCTGGTCGTTCCGTTATTGTTGTTAATCCGCGTTTAAACTTGGACCAATGCGGTTTGCCGAAGATTATGGCCCTGGAATTATTTAAGCCATTTATTATTTCTCAACTTATCAAGCGTGAGATAGTTCATAATGTTCGTAGCGCTTCTCGTTATATTGAGGCTGGACATGATGAGGTTTGGGATATTTTAGAAGAGATTATTAAGGGGGCTTTTGTTCTTCTTAATCGTGCTCCTACTTTGCATCGTCTTGGTATTCAGGCTTTCCGCCCGATTCTTATTGAAGGTAAAGCGATTCAGATTCATCCTTTAGTTTGTACAGCTTTTAATGCTGATTTTGATGGCGATCAAATGGCCGTTCATGTTCCTTTGACCAAAGAAGCTAGACATGAAGCTGAGACCATGATGTTATCTACGCATAACTTATTGAAACCGGCCACCGGCGATCCGATTGTCGCCCCAGCCCAGGATATTGTTTGGGGAACTTATTACATGACTTTGGTTGAAAAAGATTATGAGGAAAAGCCTAAAACGGAATTGCATCATTTTTCTAGTTCAGATGAAGCCATGTTAGCTTACGAAATGAGTGGTTTAGATCTTCATGCCGCTATTCTTGTTAAGTATGATGGTGAAATTATAAAAACAACAGTTGGTCGTTTAATTTTCAATTCTTTATTGCCGGCTAAACTTCGTTATCTTAACGAAGTGGTTGGTAAAGGAAAGTTAAAAGACTTAATTCGTGAATGTTTGCGTATTTATGGCGAAGAAGAGACTGTTAAGTTTATTGATAATTTAAAAAATCGTAGCTTCGCCTTTATTACTAAGTCTGGTTTGTCTTGGGGCTTTGGTGATTTACCTAATTTACCGGAGAAAGATAATTTGATTGAAGCCGCTAATCAACGTGTTGATCATATTCAAGAGCAATATAATGAAGGTTTACTGACGGATAGTGAAAGATACGGTAAGGTTATTGAGGAATGGACAAATACAAAAGATAAGATTGCAGAAATTTGTAAAAAATCTTTGTCGGATATTTTACCAGTTTATTCTATGATTGATTCCGGGGCACGTGGTTCTTGGGCTCAGCCGGTTCAGATTTTGGGCATGAAAGGTTTGGTAACTTCTCCTTCTGGAACTATTTTTGAGTTGCCGGTTAAAGGTAATTTTAAAGAAGGTTTTGGAGTACTAGAATATTTTATTGCTACTCATGGTGTGCGTAAAGGTTTATCTGATACTGCTTTGCGTACAGCTAACGCCGGTTATTTGACTCGTCGTTTGGTTGATGTTTCACAAGATGTTATTATTTCTGATGATGATTGTGGTGATACTGAGGGTTTGATATTGAAGCGAGCCGATAGCGAAAAAACCGGTGATGATTTCTTTAAGAAAATTATCGGTCGTTATTTGGCACAGGATGTTAGCGTCGGAAAAGGGAAGGCTATTCTTAAAGCCGGTGATATTCTCAGTGAAGAAAATGTTAAATTATTGAAGAGTAAAGAAATAGAGTCGGTTATTGTTCGTTCCGTTTTGAGCTGTAAGATGCATAAAGGAATTTGTGCTAAATGTTATGGTTGGGACTTAGCTTATAATAAAGAAGTGAAAATGGGATCGACGGTCGGTATTATTGCCGCTCAATCCATCGGTGAACCGGGTACACAGTTAACACTGCGAACCTTTCATTCTGGTGGTGTGGCCGGTCAGGACGATATTACTCAGGGTTTGCCTAGAGTAGAAGAAATTTTTGAAGCGCGTAGCCCTAAAAAGAAAGCTCTTATTTCCGATGTGGCTGGTCGTATTAAGGTGGAGTTTGCTCAGAAGATTATTACCGATAAGTCGGGACGCGAAATTTCTGTCAATAATCCTCAGACTAAGATTTTGAGTATTTTCTATAAAGGACAAGACCATGACAAATATTATTTTTCTGAAAAGGTTAATGAATTAAAGTTGTCCGGTGGCTTGACCGCTAAAGATGCCAAGAAACTAGAAATTAAAGTTTTGGTAAAGGAAGGGCAGGAGGTCAGTAAAAATTCTGAACTATTTAAAGTTGGTGCTGATATAGTATTTGCTAAATCAGCCGGTGTGGTGGCTGTATCCGATAAGTATATTTCCTTAGCGCATGAAGTAGAAAAGGTTAAGGAATTTCCGATTATTAAGGGTACGATGCTGATGGTCAAAGATGGTGATGTAATTGAGCGAGGTACGCAGTTAACTGAAGGTAGTCTTGATTTGCGTGAATTGTATAAACTTAAGGGTCGCCTGGAGACACAGAAATATATTATTAGTGAAATTCAATATGTTTATTCTTCTCAGGGCCAGCCTTTGAACGATAAGCATGTGGAAATTATTGCTCGTCAGATGTTCTCCCGTAACTTTATTAAGGATGCTGGTGATACTAACTTATTGCCGGGTGAAACCGTGGAAGAAGAAGTTCTGGAACAGGCTAATAAAGATACTAAAAAGCCGGCTAAGTTTGAACGCTTACTCATGGGCATTACTAAGGCTTCTTTAACTACCGACAGTTTCTTATCGGCCGCTTCTTTCCAAGAGACTTCAAGAGTTTTGATTGATGCTGCTGTTAACGGCAAGATTGATTATCTGGAAGGTTTGAAAGAAAATGTTATTATCGGTTGTTTAATCCCGGCTGGGACTGGCTATAAAGGAAAAAAGAAACGCATGGATTACAGCAAATAATGTTGTTGCAATTTGAAGGAAAGAAAAAAAGGGCTAGAAATAGCCCTTTTTTTATTGTGGAAAATGAAGTAAAATAACATTATGAGTATTAGTATGAAATTTTGGGCAGAATTATCTTTTTTGGCTAAGTTGCGCCTATTTTTTGTGATTATTTTGTTATCTTTGATGGCTATTATCCTATATTTTAAGATTATTCCGTTTGGCCAGATAACTTATGAACGCCATTGGCCGACCGTGTTGAGATCCGGCAAGGGTTTTATCTATGACTTTAAACCTCAAGAGCGAGTGACTGACGATGGTCAGTCTTTAATAATAAAAGCTGATCCGGTTTATTTTTCTTTATTTACACCGCGACGTTTTGATCGGGCGAAAGTTACCATTAAATATTATAACCATTTAACCGCGGCCACGCCAATTATTGAGCTTGGTTTACTTCAGGACAAAATTTCTGGCGCTTATAATTTGCAGCCCTTACAAAATAATATTCTGGATAGCTTGCGTTTTAGTTGGCCGCGCTTAGAGGACAGCGACCAGCGTCTTATTCTACAGGCGGGAAAATATTATAGCGAGGTGGCTGACTTTGAAAGTGATTTAGCTGCGGGTCATTTACGTAATTGTCCGGCTGGACCGACTTCTTGTGTAGCTGTTTATAATTATCATTTGAGTTCTGACTACGGCGTGCCTGATTATGTGCGTTTAACTCCTTTTTCTCTGAGCCATCCTTTGCGAGGTAGTCATCAATTTTATGTTTATTTGAAAAAAAATCTTTGGCGATTAGATCTTTCTTTTATTAACGAGAATAAAGATCGAGTTGCTGATCCGATTATCGTGAATGTTTATGATGATGGTAAAATTATAGCTACTCAGACTATAGTTGACGATAATCTTAATCCGACCGGAGTGGCTAGTGAAGAGAAAAAGATGTCTCTTAGCGGCACCGTGTTACACGATGGAGTTTATAAAGTGGAAATAAAAATAAGTGATGATGTCATAATTTCTTCTTTGCAAATTCCCTCTGACCGCTTATCTTTTGTTAATAAGATTTGGCCGGCGTCTGCGGGAGCTTTAACTTTATTTACTGACGCCTCTTATATACAGGCGCGAACTTTAGATCCAGTCAATTTGGGGAATATTAATTTTGGCGGGCAGGACTTTAATTTGAGTGAGGCTTATCAGCAGTTTACCTTTGCTACCGGTGAGCCGGGAATAAAAGAGTTGCAACTATCCAAAGATGATATTACTTTAGCGAATAATGGTGTATTTGCTTTTTCCCGGGCCGGACTTTTTAATCCCGCTCCGTCTAAAGTAGATAGATTTTTTGTAGAGGGAGGAGAAGCAAAATATATTATTGCTAACTACGATCGACCAATTAATCAAGACGGTTTAAAAACGGCCAGCGCTGAGTTTGATATGTCGGCTGCTAGTTATGAGAAGGGTAAATATACTTTTTTAATTTCTGTACCAGGCTTAGAATGGGCATCAGACTCGGATACTGTTGATACCTTTTTAGATATTAAGGAAATATCAGTAGAATTAAACGGAAAAACATTATGGCAAAAAATTTGGCGTTAATTAGTCGAGAAATATTTTATTTTTTCAGCGCCACTTTAGTGGTAGCGATTATTTTGGAGTTAATTTGGCCCAATGTTATTTTGTCATATTTTAATCTTAATTATCTTTTATTAATATGGCTGTTGAGCGCCTTAGTGGTAATTTTTAAAAAATAGTTATGTATAATTTGCAAAAAATTATTGTAGTTTTGCCGGCTTATAACGCCGTCACAACTTTGGAAAAAACTGTGAGAGATTTGCCGTCTTTAGTGGATGAAATAATTTTAGTGGATGATAAAAGTTCAGACGACACGGTTGCTTTAGCCCGCCAACTTGGTCTTTTTGTGTTTGCGCGTGATAATAATGGTGGTTATGGTGCCAATCAGAAAACTTGTTATCGTTTAGCCTTAGAACATGGCGCAGATATTATAGTAATGATTCATCCCGACTATCAGTATGATCCGAAATTAGTTAAATATTTTGCGGAATTTATTGGTGATAATTATTTTGATGTTATGTTGGGCTCGCGTATCCGTTCGCGTCGTGAAGCTTTGGCCGGGGGCATGCCTTTATATAAGTATGTAGCTAATCGCACCCTAACTATGTTAGAGAATATGGTTAGTGGGCTTAATTTATCGGAATGGCATACCGGCATGCGCGCTTATCGTCGCTCGGTTTTGGAAAATATTGACTGGAATAATAATGCCGATGACTTTGTTTTTGATAGCCAAATTTTATTTCAAGTTGCGGCGCGAAATTATTCAATTGGAGAAATTCCTGTGCCGGTGCGTTATTTCCCTGAGGCTTCCTCTATTAATTTTTGGCGGAGCCTAAAATATGGTTGTCAAACCGTGTGGACGGCGGGGCAATATTTATTTGGTCGTTTTAAATAAATCTTATGTTTTCTTGGTCGGAAAATTTCTCGCCTTGGCAGACGCTAAAAAGTTGGCGTCCGTATTTTTTAATTTTTGTTCTTGGTTTTTTAATATACAGCCAGACCTTATTTTTTAATTTTACTTATTTGGATGATCAAGAATTAATTATTAATAAAGTTGAACTTTTAAGCAATGTTAAAAATTTCGGTTTAATTTTTACTAACGATGTCTTTTTCTCTGTAGATAAATTTTATTATCGCCCACTCTTGAACATTTCTTTTATGATGGATGCTATTTTTGGTTCTTTTTTAACCCCGGTTTTTTATTTAGATAATATTTTGCTTCATATTTTGGCGGCCGCTTTGATATTTTATTTACTGCATCGTTTGTTAAGAAGAAAATTGCTAGCCTTTTTTTTATCTTTAATATTTTTGTTGCATCCGATGTTGGTGCAAGCAGTGGCTTGGATTCCTGGGCGCAATGACTCCTTATTAACTGTTTTTGTCTTGATAGCTTTCATTGCTTTCCTGAATTTTTTGGAATATCCGCGCTTACGTTCTTATATTGCTTATCTGTTTTTTTTCTTAGCCGCCTTATTAACCAAGGAAAGTGCTATTGGTCTTCCGCTTCTTATTATTTTTTATTTTTTATTTGTTAATCGTGGTGCTTTAGAGAAGAGCGATAAGTTTTTATTGGTTGTCGGCTCGGCGGGTGTAACTTTTATTTGGTTCTTAATGCGTTATTTTTCTTTGGGCGGGGAACCGAGTAGCACGGCCTCCGTTTTTGGATTTTTCTCTAATTTACCAGCCCTGTTTTTGTATTTAGGGACATTAATTTTCCCTTTTAATCTAGCAGTTTTACCAATTTTGCTTGATTCTACTGTTATTTATGGTGTGATATCCTTACTGATAATCTTGGCATTTCTGTTTCTGTCGCAACATAAACGCAATAATTATATTATTTTTGGTACTTTGTGGTTTTTAATATTTCTTTTGCCGTCTTTTATGAATTTTAGCGGTGTGCCATATTTTAATGAGCATCGCTTACATTTGTCATTTTTTGGTTTTTTGTTAGTTATAGCCGAGATTGATTTTATTAAGTATTTAGATTTTAGTAAGCGGGCGGTAAAAATAAGTGCGGTCACGATTTTACTTCTACTCGCTTTAATATCAGTCTGGCATAGTCGTAGTTTTAGTGATCGTCTCACATTTTGGCAAGCGGCTGTTACAAAATCACCCCATCTTCCTTTAGCACAAAGAAATTTAGGCGTTATGTATTATTTTGCCGGGAATTTTGCGGCGGCGACCTCGGCCGATGTTAAAGCTTTAGAGCTTAATACGCAAGAACCGATGGTCCATAATAATTTGGGAGTGATGTATATGGAAAAAGAAAATTGGGTGCTAGCTGAACAGGAATTTCGGGCGGAATTGAAAATAAATCCTAATTATGATATAGCCCTGTTTAACATGGGAGATTTATTTGTCCGACGTGGTCAGGATGCATCCGCCATTCCTTGGTTTCAGGCCACTTTACGTGCTAACCCGAATTATTATGAAGCTGTAGACCGTTTGCTTATTCTTCAGAAACGGTTAAAATAGTAACAGAATTTTCATTTTTTATGTTTAGAGATATTTTTAAAAAACCTATTAATAGTATTACGGTGGCGGCTGCTTTTGTTGCTTTGTCATCACTAGCTTCTCGTTTTTTAGGTATTGTTAGGGATCATATTTTAGCCGGTCAATTTGGTGCCGGGTCGGCTCTGGATACTTATTATGCCGCTTTTCGTATTCCTGACTTGATTTTTAATTTGATTGTTTTGGGGGCCTTATCAGCTGGTTTTATTCCCATTTTTAGTGCCGCCATAAAAAATTTTTCTAAAACTGACAGTCTTAATCAAGCCGCTTGGGACTTAGCCAATAATATTCTTAATTTTCTTTTTTTGGGAATTGCTTGCTTGTCCTTATTGGGTATTATTTTTGCTCCAGTCTTAACTCGTTTTTTGACACCGGGCTTTGGTCCGCAAGAGCAAGAAACAACAGTCTTGTTAACGCGAATTATGTTTCTTTCCCCTCTTTTTATGGGCCTGTCTAGTCTATGGGGAGGAATTTTACAATCTTTTAAACGTTTTGTAGTTTATTCTTTGGCACCAATTTTTTATAATTTGGGAATTATTATTGGTGCTTTATATTTTGTTAATTGGTGGGGAATGCCCGGTTTAGCTATCGGCGTAGTCTTAGGGGCTTTTTTACATATGCTGGTGCAGATCCCAACTGTCTATAGCCTTGGTTTCCGTTATAAATTTTCTTTGCATTGGCATGATATCAATACGCGTTTGATTGGAAAAATGATGCTGCCAAGAACTATGAGCTTAGCGATTTCTCAAATTAATTTAGTCGTTATTACGATTTTAGCCTCTCAGCTGTCTAGCGGTTCTTTATCAATTTTTAATTTTGCTAATAATCTTCAGTCTTTTCCGATTGGAATTTTTGGTATATCATTTGCGATTGCGGCTTTTCCGGCTTTAGCCACGGCCGCCTTTGATATAGAGAAGTTAAAAATAAGTTTTTCTCAGACTATGCGACAAATTTTATTTTTTGTCATTCCTGCTAGTATCTTAATTATAGTTTTACGAGCACAGATCGTTCGCGTAGTTCTAGGCAATGGTAATTTTGATTGGCAAGATACTATTTTAACCATGAATACGCTCGCCTTATTCGCCGTTAGTTTATTTGCTCAAGCGACCTTACCTCTTTTAGTAAGAGTCTTTTATGCTAGACATAATTCTGCTACGCCATTTTATGTCGGTTTAGTCAGCGTGGTGGTTAACATAGCTTTGTCTTTATGGCTGAGCCCTTTATTCGGGGTAGCCGGACTGGCTATGGCTTTTTCGGCTGCCAATATTGTTAATTTCTTATTACTTTGGTTATGGCTACAACGTAAAGTTGGAAATTTGGATTTTTTGCACATTTTATTATCTACTGCTAAGTTTATAGTGGCTGGCTTAGCGGCCGGTATTACCGCGCAAATTATGAAAGTTCCGGTGTCGTCCATAGTGGGTATGGATCGTTTTATCGGCGTTTTTACTCAGCTAGCAATTTCCGGCTTGGCGGGGCTGGCGATTTATTTGGTTTTTTGCTATCTTCTCCAAAGTGAGGAATTGTCCAGTTTTTTATCCTCAATCATCAGGCGCTGGCCTTTTAAGAAAATTAACACGGAAGATCATGGTGAAGCGCGCGGAGTTTAAGAAAAATATTTAATTAAAACAATGAATCAAGAAATAAATAAAATTAGAAATTTTTGCATTATTGCTCATATTGATCACGGTAAATCGACCTTGGCCGATCGTATGTTGGAGTTAACAAATACCGTGGAGAAGAGAAAAATGAAGGAGCAAATTTTAGATGGCATGGATATTGAACGTGAACGAGGTATTACCATTAAGTTACAACCAGTGACCATGGACTATCTAGACTACCGGTTAAATTTAATTGATACACCCGGTCATGTAGATTTTTCTTATGAAGTTTCACGCTCTCTAGCCGCCGTGGAAACAGCGGTGCTGTTAGTGGACTGTACACAGGGGATTCAGGCTCAAACTTTAGCTAATCTTTATTTGGCGATTGAACAAAATTTAACGATTATTCCGGTTGTAAATAAAATTGATTTGCCGGCAGCTGATATTCCTAAAACTAAAAAAGAAATTATTGATCTTTTGGGTTGTCTAGAGGAAGAAATTATTTGTGCTTCCGGCAAAACCGGAGAGGGTGTTAAAGAAATTCTAGATGCCGTTATTGCTCGTGGCCAGGCGCCACAGGAAGCTCATTATGTCGGTCAGGACACAAGTCATAATGCGCGCGCTTTAATTTTTGATTCTAAATATGATACCTATCGTGGCGTCGTAGCTTATGTTCGTATTTTTAATGGCGCCTTGAAAAAAGGAGATAAAATTAATTTATTGTTTACTGGCGCGGACAGTGAAATTTTAGATTGCGGAATTTTTAAACCGGATTATTTATCTACTGGAGCATTACTACCGGGCGCTATCGGATATGTTGTTACTGGCTTTAAACAAGTAGCTGACTGTCGCGTGGGCGATACCATGGTAGTGGCTCATTCATCCGCTTCAAGTATAAAGACCTCGCCTTTGCCTGGTTATAAGGAAGTTCGTCCCATGGTTTTTGCTAGTATTTTTCCGCGAGAAGGGAATGACTTTAAAGAGTTGCGGGATGCAATGGATAAATTAAAATTAAATGATGCTGCTTTAGTCTATGAACCGGAGCGTTCCGATGCTCTTGGTTTTGGTTTTCGTTGCGGTTTCTTGGGGCTTTTACATTTGGAAATTTTTCAGGAACGTTTGCGCCGGGAATACAGTTTAGATTTAATCGTTACTATGCCGAGTGTGGCTTATAAAGTTTTACAATCTGATGGCACTGAACTTATTATTCGCTCACCGCAACGTTTACCCGATCCTAATTATATTAGTAAGATAGAAGAGCCTTGGGTTAAACTGGATATCATCAGCCCCAAAAGTTATATGGGTGGTATTATAAAACTAGCGCAAGAGAAGCGTGGTATATATAAAAATACGGAATATTTAAGTTCTAATGATGAAGACGGGCGTGTTCTACTTCACTATGAAATTCCGATGTCGGCGATTTTAACTGATTTTTATGATAAGATAAAAAGTGTTTCTGCGGGTTATGCTTCCATTAATTATGAATATTTTGATTATCGTCCGGCTGACGTGGTTAAGATGGATATTTTGGTAGCGGAAGAAGCGGTAGAATCATTAGCCACTATCGTTTATAGTGACGATGCTTTTAAAGAGGGGCGAGAAATAGTAGATATTTTAAAAAATAGTCTGCCTAAGCAGATGTTCGCGGTTAAAATTCAAGCGGCTATCGGCGGCAAGATTATCGCCTCCGAGAAACTATCGGCGATGCGTAAAGATGTTACCGCTAAACTTTATGGTGGCGATGTTAGTCGTAAAAGGAAATTATTAGACAAACAGAAAAAGGGTAAGAAAAAAATGATGGCAGCCGGGAAGGGTAGTGTCGAGATTCCTTCCGATACTTTCGTTAAAATTTTGAAACGCTAGCTTAATTATTTTAATATTCTTAAATTATGAAACGTCGAAAAATTATTAAAGGTTTTTGGATTGTCTTATCTTTTATCGTGGTCATTTCTATGGTATCTTGGACAGTAATGATTGGCTTCTCTTATTAAATTATAAAGCATGAAAATTTGGCAACTAAGTCCCGCCGCCAGTCCGGAATTTATTTCCGCTCATCCGGAACTGCATTCGGTAGTTTTACAGCTACTTTTTAATCGTGGTTTAACCAAACCGCAAGATATAAAGGATTTTTTTAATCCACCGGATTCTTATGATCCTTTCTTGTTTAAAAACATGACAGCGGCCGTTGATTTAATAATTAAAAATATTAAATCTGGTAATAAGATTGTGGTCTATGGTGATTATGACGCTGATGGCGTTACCTCCTCGGTTATTTTATGGGAGACTTTAAATATTTTACATGCTCAGGCTGATGTTTATCTACCGGATAGAGTATCGGAGGGCTATGGTTTAAATAAGCCAGCCTTAAAAACTTTATTCGAACAAGGAACGAAACTTATTATTACCGTGGACAATGGTATTAGAAATAAAGAGGCGGTAGCTTACGCCAAAGAATTAGGCTTAGAGGTTATTATTACCGATCATCATAGCCTACCAGAAAATCGCTCTGATTTACCGGACTGTTTATATATTAATCCGGCTGATATTGAAGACAACTATCCTTGGCCATTTTTAGCCGGAGTGGGCGTTTCTTTTAAACTAGTGAGCGCTTTATTGATCAAGGCTAATTTACCCGATAGTCAGAAAAAATTAATTTTTGATAAATGTTTGGATTTAGTGGCGGTGGGAACGGTGGCTGATATGGTAAATCTCTTAGGAGAGAATAGGTCTTTAGTACAGAGTGGTTTAAAAATTTTAAATCTTGGGCGTCGTCTTGGTTTAGAGGAACTTATTAAGACGGCTAAAATAAAAAATGATCGGCCTTTAGAAGCTTGGAATATCGGCTGGCAAATTGGTCCGCGTTTAAATGCGGCTAGTCGCTTGGCTCATGCTAATAGCGCCTTTTCTTTACTGGCTACTACGGACGCGGCGGAAGCTAAACAATTGGCTGAGGAATTAAATGAGCGTAATAATCACCGTCAGCAAATTACCGCTGAAATTACTGCTTCGGTAGAGGAGCAAATTGATCCTCAGAATGTTCCTTTGGTTATTATTGCCTTAGCGGGAGCGGAAGATGTCTGGAATGAAGGTGTTATTGGTTTAGTGGCCGGACGCATTGCCGAAAAATATTATCGGCCGACTTTAATTGTGACGAGAGTAGAGGAAAAAGACGGTCAACCCGGCTTTAAGGCTTCGGGGCGTTCCATCCCGGAATTTAATTTGATTGCTGCCGTGGAAGAGAGTGGGGAATTTTTGGATAAATACGGTGGGCATCCCATGGCTTGTGGTTTTTCTTTAATTGGAGAAAAAAATTTAGCTGACTTCCGTCAGAAGATTTTGACCGAGGCGGCGAAAAAATTAGAATTAGATAAATTATATCCAAAATTAAATATTGATGTGGAATTAAAGATAGCGGACATTAATTTAGCCTTGCTTGATGACCTGAATGTTCTGTCTCCTTACGGTCAAAATAATCCGCAACCGCGTTTTGCCAGTTATAATGTTTATGTAGATGATATTGTGACGATGGGAACAGATAAACAACATATTAAATTTAGATTTTCATCTGGTATGGCTTCCATTTGGGGCGTAGCTTTTGGCGCCGCGCAGACTTATCAAGCTTTAAAAATTGGTGATCAATTAGACTTGGTCTATTATTTAGATATTAATGATTTTAACGGTCGTCGCGAGCCGCAGTTAAAAATAATTGATATACGTCCTAGTGAAATTAAAAAATAATTTTACCAGCGATATAATTAAATAATCTTAATATGAAAAAATTTATTATTTATACAGATGGTGGGGCGCGTGGTAATCCTGGTCCGGCCGGTATCGGTGTTGTGATTTATGATGAGAATCGTAAGATGGTGGCTGAGGTTTCTGAATTTTTAGGGGTGGCTACTAATAATCAAGCAGAATATAAAGCTGTTATTGCCGCTTTTAAAAAAGCGATTGAGCTGGGTGGGGAAGAATTAGAATTTTATTTGGACAGCGAACTGGTGGTTAAACAATTAAAGCGTGAGTATAAAGTAAAAAACAAAGAATTAGCTCCTTTGTTTTTGAATATTCACAATTTATCTATTGGTTTTAAAAAAATTACTTATCAACATATTCCGCGAGCGCAAAATTCTGTCGCCGATCGTCTGGCTAATGAAGCGATGGATAGAGGGTGTTAATTATTTGCAAGCGCCGGAGGTAAGCGTTCCGGTTTTAGTATTACTAAGGGCTTCTTCTAGAGAGCCACTTAAAATATCTATTCTTCTACCTTGGATTCCACCGCCACTGTCGGTAATTTTATAAGTTTTACCATTAAAGCAAACTTGGTTGTTCATTGCTAATTTTCCGCCGCAGCTTATCGGACCGGCTATGGTTTGCCCGACTATTAAGCCTGCTTGAGTAAAATAATTACTTGTATATTGCTCTTGAGTAAAAGTCTGACAGGGCTGGTAGTTGGGATAGTCAGCAAAAATAGGATTTCCGTCGGTAGAGCATTTACTATTTGTATTTACTCCATTAGGGCAGGTACCTTGCATGTGCATCATACAAAGATATTTTAGGTCTTGGTTAGATTGAAAAGGAACTTTGTAATAACCGGTCGCATAAAATTGTATTCCGGCCGCTAATTCCGTTTCGCTGGGGCAGTCCATATTTTTATATTCTTCAGCTGTAGTTCCGAGCTTCGCTTTAGCTAGAGCTAAATCTCTATGAGCAATAGTTCTGATAATGAGTGGTCTGAATATAGTTAACTCCGGGTTAACGGTAAAGAGTATCATGTAAGAAGACATTAAAATTATCAGTCCGGTTACACTGCCGGTGATTAGTTCTTTAGCTTGAGTGATTTTAGAAGCATCTCCGGCGGAAACTAACCAGAGCAAGCCACCGGCCATTAAAATAATAGCCGCTAATATTCCCGCAATACTCAATCCGTAATTATAGATACCAATAATATATTCGGAGATCCAAGGTATTTCTACGGCATAGGAAGAGCCGTCTGAGTTAAGAGTAGTTTTAATTAAACTAGTGGGAGTTAAGTTTAAACCGGGGATAGGAATTTGTATATCGGGCAAAATAAATTTAGGGGGAGTGGGAGGTGCTACTGCCTTTTTTGTCGTCGGGCAACAACAAATGGCTGTTTTACTGGTTTCTTCTAAACTACTAAATACTGGTTTTGTTGATCCGCTACAGGCCGCTTCATCGCTAGATACTGACATCTCATAGGTAGCGCAGATTTTATCGGCCGGAGATGATTTTGAGCCTCTTTTCCAGCTACAGTCAGCCGCCGCGACTGATTGAGTAATTATAAAAACACCAAATATAACCAATAAGTTGATAATTTTTATTGATTTCATATCTGGGATGATTAAATTAATTATGTGTAAAGATATTTAAAATATTAGCTAATGTAATAGTAAATTTGGATGTTTTCGGGGATAATTCTCGTGTATGAATAAATTACATGAGAAATCACCCTGCTGTCAGGCGAAAATATATAAAATTGGCGGCAAAAGAAAAAAGTGTTTGAAGTGCGGAAAAAGTTGGACAAACTGGAAAAAGAAACGGGGTAGAAAAACTAGAAGACCAGATAAAAAATTAATTACTGATATTCTG
>MNUT01000031.1 GCA_001871165.1 Candidatus Falkowbacteria bacterium CG1_02_37_21
ATTGTTAAATAATGGTTTTAGTTGCATATTTTTTCTAATATTAAATAATTATTATTAGCACTCAAAATGAACGAGTGCTAATCTCTTAATATTTTAATGCCTAGAGAGAAGATTGTCAACACTTTGACAATTAAAAAAGGAAGCCCGATGTTTTAGGCTTCCTGTTACAAATTAACTTGAATAATTCTAATAAACTTATTTTATTAGAATCATTTTTTTCGTTGTGTGGAACTGTCCAGCTTCCAAGGTATAGATATAAACTCCGGCAGCGAGTCTACTAGCATCAAAATTGATATTATGATAACCAGCAGTCAGTTCTTCATCAACTAAGACGGCAACTACTTGGCCTAAAAGATTATAGACTTTTAGCAGAGCGTTACCAGATTGAGGAAGGGAAAAGCTAATTATTGTTGAAGGATTAAATGGATTAGGATAATTTTGGCCTAAATTGAATTCAGTGGGAATTTCTAATTCCCTATCAATATCGGTAATGCTAGCGGGTAATGAGATAGCTTCAACACGATATTCTAAACCCGGGTCAGGAATATTGAAATTTATCTGACCATCCTTTACTGGCGCTGACTGGCTCCATATTTCTCCGTTTGGTAACACAGTAGTTACCATTACGGCAAAAGCTTGAGTAACAACATTAAGATTATTGTCAGTCAAAGTTTTTTTGTATGATGCCGGAGTGATTTTTTTACTTCTTACACTCATCAGCTCGCCAATACCCAAATCTTTTACTGCCGGATCATTATGATCGTGAATCCAAATATTGATCATAGCTAGAGAAGTTATATCTGGTTGAGAAAAAAATACTCTTCCTAGACCGTAGTTTATCCCCGTGTTTGTGAAACGGCCATACCAATCTAACATTGACATATTATCGAGTCCATTCAGTCCAATAGTAACGTCATCTTCGTTAACTGTACCATCTTGATTGATATCTCCACATATTCCATCTATACCAATCAGGTATTGATATTTTGCATCAGATGACCTAGTTCCTGCTGAATCTCCAGCCATCCCAAAGACGTATGCTCGGGCACTTTCTCCGACTTCTAATCCTGAGCATCCTTCAATCACCCATAGATAAAGCCATGCCTGTGCGGCTGAGGAATAATTAGGCAACCATCTGAGTTTAGCCCAATAGGTACCATCTTGATCATAAACTCCGTAAGAAAAAGTACCCGACGTATCTTTTTCAAAGGCATACTGACCATTCATGTGAAAATAGAATGATCCTGGAAGAGATTTTTCTCTATATTGCCACAGATCAGTGTAAGCCTCTATAGCGTAAAAATCATAATTATTTACACTTTGTATGCCATGTTGAATTGCCCAAAATTCTCCGGGTAGTACAAACAGGGTATCAGGTTGATTTGTTGGATAGAGCTTTACCTCAAATTGTGCCCAGACATTAATTGTCGACAAACACAATAAAAACAGTAGAAAAAATAACTTCTTCACGATTTACCTCCGTGGATTGATTAATAATAGTGCTTAAATTTAAGATTAAGCAGTGATTTGTTAAAGAATTAAGAGAACTTATTACTATAGCACATTGTCATAGCTTTGTCAATATATTTTAATATCAATATTTATTGTAAAATACTTGTATAATATTAGAATAAATACTAAAAGTATGAATATTATCCATGGTCTAATCTTAGGTATTATTGAGGGTTTAACGGAATTTTTACCGATTTCCTCAACTGCTCACTTAATCTTGGCGGGCGAATGGCTTCATCTTCCCTCTTCCGAATTCCTTAAAACTTTTGATATTTCCATTCAACTGGGTGCTATCCTAGCGATCGTCGTTCTCTATTGGAAAAAAATTTGGAGCAGTCACGACTTAATCTATAAAATAATCACAGCTTTTATCCCGACGGCTATCATCGGTCTAGCTCTCTACAAAGTAGTGAAAAGCTATTTATTAAATAATAATTACATAATTGCTGGAGCGCTTCTCATCGGCGGTATAATTATTATTGTCTTAGAAAGATATTACGCGAAAAAAAATAAAGCTCAAGCAAGTGCGCCAGAAACACAAAATATAGAATCTAATGTCAGTCCCATTAATAATAATGTCATTTCCTACAAACAAGCCGCTCTCATCGGCGTCTTTCAGTCCTTAGCCATTATTCCCGGCGTCTCTCGCTCCGGAGCAACGATTATCGGCGGTCTAGGACTAGGCGTAAAACGTCAAGAAATAGTGGAATTTTCTTTTCTCTTGGCCATACCGACCATGGCGGCCGCGACTGGACTGGATCTCTATAAAAGTCGCGCCGCTCTCAGCTTACTCGGTTCGGGAGATGTATTAATCTGGGCTATAGGTTTTGTCAGCGCTTTTATTACGGCAATTATTGGTGTAAAATTCTTTCTTAAATTCATTAAAGCTAATGACTTTCAACTCTTTGGCTGGTATCGTATAGTTCTTGGTTTAATAGTCTTAGCTTGGTTATTATTTTAAACTTTCAAAATAGCAAAAAATAAAAGACCGTTTTAGGCGGCCTTTTTTTACTGTTATGATAAATGACTATTAAAATTCTAATTTTTATTATTTATACCCTTTAAACGACGCCAACGATTTACAGCACGAGAACGGGCAAATTCTTTTTCCAGCTGAGCACTGATATTAGCAAACTGAACTTCATCCAAATCTTTGGCGTTATTTCTTAGCTCGGCCGCACGTTTATGTGCTTCATTAATTCTTCCTTCATCCAGTTCTTCTGCGCGCTCAGCCGTGTCAGCCAGAATCACAACCTTATCCCAAGAGACTTCCACAAAACCGCCAGAAACAGACATAATTTCCACTTCATTATCAGAACTGGTGGTTTCAATAACGCCGGCCTGTAGGACGGATACCAAAGGAATGTGATTCGGCAAAATAGTAATTTCACCGCTAGTAGTAGGTATGGTAATCTGAAGAACTTCGCGTTGTAAAACAACGCGCTCCGGAGTAACTATTTCAAATTTTATAGTTTTAACTGACATGTTAAATTAATTATTCAACAAATATTATTTTTTAGGCTCAACTACCTCAACTTCTTCAATACCACCCACCATATAAAAGGCATCTTCCCCCTTACTGTCATGCTTACCATCTAAAATTTCTTTAAAACCACGAACCGTATCGGATAATTTTACATATTTACCCGAGCGGCCGGTAAAAGTTTCAGCGACGAAAAAGGGTTGTGACAAAAATCTCTGAATCTTGCGAGCCCGCGCTACAATAATTTTATCTTCCGCCGATAATTCTTCCATGCCCAAAATAGCGATGATATCTTGTAAATCTTTATAACGCTGGAGAATTTTCTGAACACCGCGAGCAACCTCATAGTGCTCTTCACCAACAACTTTCGGGTCTAAAATAATAGAAGATGAATCCAAAGGGTCAACCGCCGGATAAATGCCCAACTCAGAAAGTGAACGAGACAAAACTACGGTGGAATCCAAATGACCGAAAGTAGTAGCCGGAGCCGGATCGGTTAAATCGTCGGCCGGTACATATACCGCCTGAATAGAGGTAATAGAACCGTCTTTAGTGGAAGTAATACGTTCTTGCAGTTCTCCCATTTCCGAGGCTAAAGTCGGCTGATAACCGACAGCGGACGGCATACGACCCAATAAAGCAGACACTTCCGAACCGGCCTGAGTGAAGCGAAAAATGTTATCTACAAAAAATAAAACGTCCTGATGTTTCTCATCACGGAAATATTCGGCGATAGAAAGACCGGACAAAGCAACCCGAGCACGCGCTCCCGGCGGTTCATTCATCTGGCCGAAAACCATAGACACCTTATCTAAGACGCCGCTATCTTTAAATTCATGATACAAATCATTTCCTTCACGAGTACGTTCTCCCACACCGGCAAAAACCGAGTAACCGCCGTGTTCGCTGGCAATATTATGAATAAGTTCCTGAATAACAACTGTTTTACCGACACCAGCCCCACCGAACATACCTACTTTACCTCCCTTTACAATCGGGCAAATTAAATCAATAACCTTAATCCCGGTTTCTAAAATTTCTGTGCTGTTTGACTGGTTAACGAATTTCGGAGCGGGACGATGAATAGGATATTTCTTTTCCGTCTTAACATCAGCACCACCATCAACCACATTACCAAGCACATCAAAAATACGACCCAAGGTTTCCTGACCGACCGGAACGGAAATAGGAGCACCAGTGTCTGTGACCTTATCACCGCGACGCAAACCATCAGTCGTGCCCATAGCGACCGCTCTTACTAAACCGGAACCGATATGCTGTTGTGCTTCCAAAACTAAAGTCTGCTTATTAAGAGTAACTTCAAGGGCATTATAAATTTCTGGTAATTTATTTTCAAACTGGACATCAACGACGACGCCGATGACCTGTTTGACCACTCCGATATTGTCTTTATGTTCTGACATATTTTTTAAATTATTTTTTGATTTTAAAATTTACTCCGCCAAGGCGTTGGCTCCAGCTGATATTTCCGCAATCTCTGCGGTAATACTGGCCTGGCGAGCTTTATTATAAAATAAAGTTAATTCACTAACCATATCTTCCGCCGCTTCCGTCGCCTGATGCATCGCTGTCATACGAGCGCTATGTTCAGAGGCATTGGCCTCTAAAAAAGCTTGGTATAATTGCACCTCTAACAAACGCGGCACCATTTGATTCAAAACCTCAGACCGATTGGGTTCAAATTTATATCTTGAAACTGGGTTCTCTGTTAATTTATCCTGATCATCAATTTTATTTGATTCTGTACCAATAATACCTAAGTATTCCTCTTCCGCCTTAACATCTACCGGTAACAATTGTCTCAGACGCGGTACTTGCTTAGCGGCGTTCACAAAGTCGGTATAAGCAACTAAAACCTTATCATACTTACCGGATGAATAATCTCCTAAAACTAACTTAATCACCGGATATATTTCTTTAATGTCCGTTAACAAATCACTCTTATCAAATTCCGCTACAATATTATGACCGCGTTGTTGCAATACTGTTCCCTTTTTACCAATAATAATAATGTCCGTCGGAAATTTGTGTATTTTTAAAGACTGTTCAACTTTACTGATAACTGCAGAATTGTAAGCACCGCACATACCACGGTTGGAACTAATAAGAATCACGGCCACTCGCTTAGTCTCCGGCCTGACCGTTAAAAAGGGATGGGATGTTTCTCCTTTATCGGTAACTATCTGCGTCAAGCGCAAAACCATATCCCAGCTTAAATTGGCATAAGTTCGCGTCTTTAAAACGGCATCAATTGCTTTACGCATTTTGGCGGCCGAAACCATTTCCATCGCCTTAGTAATCTTTTTGGTACTGGAAATGGATTTTATACGACGTGATATTTCCTTAGTCTTTGCCATACTGGTAGATTATAATGATTTTTTAGCTCCTGATTTTTTCTGTGGTAAAAATTAACTCTGTTAATTTTTACTTTACGAAAAACAAGTCGCTAAAAAATTATTATAATCCTTTATTAAATAATGTAATTCTATCTTTTAACTCTCTGTTAATTTTTCCTGCGGAAAAGAGTCGCTCTAAAACATCAGCCTAATTCTTTAGTAAATAATCTAATGTGGTTTTGTAGTCCTCAATTAAACTTTTTAGTTTCCCTTCCACTTCTTCATCCACTTCTTTCTTTTCATCTATTAACTGCAAAACTTCAGCATTCTGGTCAGCGGCTTTATGTAAACCATTTTCAAATTCTCTAATCTTTTCAACCGGAACATTATCCATAAAACCGTTGATCAAAGAATAATAAGACAAAACCTGTTTAGCGACCGACAAGGGCTGATACTGATCCTGTTTAAATATTTCATACAAACGCTTACCTCTTTCCAACTTTTGTTTAGTATCAACATCAAGGTCTGAACCGAACTGAGCGAAAGCTGCCAGTTCACGGTATTGAGCCGCTTCCAAACGCATTTTACCGGCCACCTTTTTCATGGCCTTAATCTGAGCGGAAGAACCGACACGCGATACGGACAAACCGGCATTAACAGCCGGGCGATTACCTTTATAAAATAATTCCGGTTCTAAGAAAATCTGACCATCAGTAATGGAAATAACGTTAGTCGGGACATAAGCGGAAATATCACCGGCCTGAGTTTCAATAATCGGTAACGCGGTAATAGAACCACCACCAAAATCTTTATTTAATTTACAAGCTCTTTCCAATAAACGAGAATGCAAATAAAACACATCACCGGGATAAGCTTCACGACCCGGGGGACGACGTAAAAGTAAGGATATTTCACGATAAGATACGGCGTGCTTAGACAAATCATCATAAATAATTAACACGTCTTCTCCCTTATCTAAGAAATATTCGGCAATAGCGCAACCGGCGTAAGGAGCAATATATAAGAGTGAAGCGGGATCGGAAGCACCGGCCAAGACTACAGTCGTATATTCCATCGCGCCAGTTTCTTCTAATTTAGAAACGATATTGGCAATTTTAGATTCTTTCTGGCCAATGGCGACATAAACGCATTTTACGTTCTGCCCTTTCTGATTAATAATGGTGTCAATCGCTAAAGCGGTTTTTCCGATCTGACGATCACCAATAATAAGTTCACGCTGACCACGACCAATCGGAATCATGGCATCAATAGCTTTGACACCAGTCTGTAAAGGCTGTTTAACAGATTCACGAGTAATTACGCCGGGAGCAATTTTTTCTACCGGGTAGAACTGATCAGTTGTAATCTTCCCTTTACCGTCCAAAGGTTCTCCCAAAGGATTAACTACACGACCGACTAAAGCGGATCCAACCGGTACTTCCAGAATTCTTTTGGTGACCGCGACTTCATCACCCTCTTTAATCAAAGTATAGTCACCAAGCACGATAACTCCGACCTGGCTTTCTTCTAAGTTCAAAGCAACCCCGGCCACTTCGCCGCCATCAGTTTTAAACATTAAGATTTCACTCATCATCGCCTCCGATAAACCGGAAACTAAAGCGATACCGTCGGAAATTTTTAAAACGTGACCAACTGATTTTTCTTGAACCGCCGCTTTAAAACCGGCAATTTCTTCTTTCAATTGTTCAACGATGAAATCCTTAGTAGTGGACATAAAAATTTAATTACTAATCTTAAAAAATTTAATTACTAATCTTGTTGCGCAAAATTTCTAAATTATTACGTAAACTGCCATCAATGACTTGGTCCCCGTAATTTAGAATGAAGCCGCCAATCAAATCCGGCTGAACCCTCTCTCGTAATTTAACAGTTTTCACACCGGTCTTATTTTTTAAATATTCAATAACAACTTCTTGAGCGGAAGAACCTAGGGCTCGCGCACTCACTAACTCCGCCTCAATTTCACCCTTCTCTTTATTCCAAATCTCTCCAAAACGAGCAATAATACCGTTAATTTTAATTAACTCACGACGCCCACCAAGAACTTTCACAAAATTATTTAGAACATCTTTAACTTCCGTCTGATTTTTATCAGCCAAGGATTCATACAAACTCTGGGCATATTGTTTAACACTGACAGCCATACTACTTAACTAATTTTTTAATAAGTTCTTGATCTTTAGTATCAGTCATTTTTTCATTCAATACTTTTTCTACAGTCAAAATTACCAAATCCGCCACTTCTTTTTTAATATCTTTCAAAGTTTCCGCTTTATCACGTTCCAGTTTAGCTTTTTCATTATTAATAACTTGACCAATTTCTTCTTTGGCCTTAACAATCATTTCTTTCTGACGTGCCTCACCACGTTTTTCCGCTTCTTCGGCAATAAGGGCCGCTTGCTTTTTAGCAGCTGTAATAATATCTTCCCGGTCATTATCGGTTAAAGCCAACTTTTTCTCAATATCATCAGCGTGACGTAGACTCTGATCAATTTTTGCCGAACGTTCAACCATTATTTTAACTAAAGGCTTAAAGGCAAAAAAGTATAATACCGAAAACACTACGGCAAAATTTACCAATTGAGCAATAAATAAACCGGCATCGATATGAAAAGTAGCAACTAATGATTCCATATATATTGACTTAAGCTAATAAATATCAGCTAACTAAAATAATCTCTAACCTCTCTCCCCGAATTTATCAGGAAGAGTTCGTCAATTATTATTGAATACTGAAAGCGATAACCAAGGCGTAAATAGCGACCGCTTCCGCAAAAGCCGCTACCAACAACATCGGCACTAAAATCTTTCCGGCCGCTTCCGGATTACGTCCGATAGCTTCCATAGCTTTGGCTCCGATCCAACCGATAGAGATGGCGGGAGCAACCGCACCGACGCTAATGGCTAATGCCTTAGCAAACATAACATTTTCCATATATTTTATTAGCCGGATACCTTTAAAATGGTCCGGACATTATTAATAAATTAAAATTAATGTTCTTCCGCGGTAGTGCTAATAGTCAAATATGTTAACACTAACATGGCAAAAATTAAAGCCTGGATCAAACCAACCAGAATTTCCAGAAACAAGAACGGGACAGGAACGGCAAAGGCTAATATGGCGGAGATAGAGGCCAACAGAACTTCTCCGGCAAAAACATTTCCAAAAAGACGAAAAGCGAGACTAGCTACCTTAGCTAATTCACCCACAATTTCAATCAAACCGACAAAAGCTTTAATAGGATTAATCAAAATAATCATCGGGTCTTTTCTAATTTTACCCGGTATTTCCAAAAAAGCTTTTAAGTTAATGAACTTATTCAAATATTGCCACCAACCGACCGCCAATACTCCAAAAATATGGCTTAAAACCACGCCGAGAGTTGCTAAAGCTAAAGTTGTGTTTAAATCGGCGGTAGCGCCACGCAAATAAGGAACAAAAACTAACTCACCGTGTTCTCGCACCAGTTGACCAATAGATCCAACGCCTGGTAATAAACCCATCCAATTATTAACCAATATAAAAAAGAAGAAAGCTAAAACAAGCGGAGCAAATTGTAAAGATTTTTTTCGGCTACCGGTTACACTGTCAAAAATACCCAGAAAAGCGTCAACAATCATTTCCAAAACATTCTGAATCCCAGTCGGGACTTCTTTTAAATTACGACGCACCAACCAGGCTAAAGTAATAATAATAATCAGGGCTAAGGCCGAAGTCAATAAAGAATTAGTAATAGTAAAATGACCCAGATGCATTATCGGTTCCGCGAATAAAGTATTTTCGTGAATAATCTCCTCAATCATTTCCTCTGCCATTGTCTTGATGTTTATTTTTTTCTAACTCAACTGTTTTGTTAGAGCGATATTCTTTTTCTACTTGTTTAAATTCCTTCAAGGCATTAATCATTAGACCATACATAGAAACCGTGAAACTGACGCCGATGGTCCCCAAAAAGAGCCAAGGCGCGGTGCCGAACTTATTATCTAACCATCTGCCTAAAAATAGCCCAATAATCACCGGAAAAGCAATCCAACCGGAAACATTGGCCATTACTTTTAAAGCCAGGTTCCAGGAATCATTTTTCATGTTTTTTTATATTGTTTTAAACTATCTCCCTTATATAGCATAAATCACTAAATGTCAAGGCCTCGTCTTTTAAAAATTAGAACTATTTTTACCTTATATTCCAAAAAATGATCGGGCGGTATTAGTAGTACTTTCTGTCACCTTCTCTAATTTAATACCTCTGATATCCGCTATCCGCTGGGCAACATATTGAACTAAAATTGGTTCATTACGTTGTCCTCGATACGGCTCAGGCGTCATATAAGGAGAATCTGTCTCAATCATCATATGATCTAAAGGAATTTTTCTAATTAAATCATCCCATTGCTGACTAAAAGTAATAAGGCCGGTAAAAGAAATTATGAGGCCCAATTTAAAATATTTCCAAGCTAAATCTTCATCACCGGAAAAACAATGTAATACTCCCCATGGTTTATTGCTAGGAATCAAATGACTATATTCCTTCTTAAAGTCTTGAAGTAAAGCTAACATATCATCATGCGCCTGACGACAATGAATAATAACCGGCTTATCCAAACTGCGTGCCAGAAGTAATTGCTGGGCTAAAACCTCATGTTGCTTCCTTTTCACTGCCGCTAAATCTTTACTGGAATCAAAATGATAATAATCTAAACCAATCTCACCAATTGCTACCACCTTTTCAAATTTGGCTAATTTTTCATAACTACCATAGTCAAAATCCTCGGCCTTGGCAATAAAACCGATATTTTCTCCATCTTCTCCCGTATCTACTCGTCCATCCTCTAAATGAACTGGATGTAAACCTACCGCCGCATAAACCCCTTTATCGTATTTATTAGCGAAGTTTAAAGCACGATTAGAGGTTTTAAAATCCGAACCGACTAAAACCATCCAAGTTTCCGATGACAAAGCCCGGCGAATTACTTCGTCGGCATCATCCTTAAAGGCGGAAAAATTAAGATGAGAGTGAGAATCAAATAACATAATAAAAACTTATTTAAAAAACGCGAAAATCGCGTCTTTTAAGCGGTCACTATAGACTAAGTATTACAGCTGATTTTCCGGCTTCTCTTCCGGGGCTGGGGGAGTCATCGGCTCTGAGGGGCTCATCGGAGTTTCCATGGAGGCTGGGGGAGTCATCGGCTCAGAAGAAGCTTCTGTCACCGGAGTAGAAGAAACAGCCTCTTTTTTGTCATCATACTTACATTTACCGTCCTCACAATGATAATTACTTTCTTCACAAGAGCATTTACTCTTAAAGCCAAAAAGCTTTTTTATCCAATCGCACATAAAATTTCATTAGTTAATTATCTGTATTTATTATAGCACTAATGGGCTTATAGTCAATAAAATTGCACTAATTTGGTACATATTGTAAATAGCAATATTTTTAATAAAAACCCCCTAAATTCTTTGAATTTAGTCTCGAAACCAAGTTCAAAAAATCTAAGGGGTAAAACGTTAAGAAAAAATAGACTAGCCAAGGAGTCTCGGAACAATGATTCTCGGAGGACTTTGCGCAAACCATTCTTTAGGTAGTCTGCCTTTATACAACCGAGCATATAACCCATCCGAATTTTTAAGTACACGAATTACAAAATATTGCTCTTCTTCTGCACTTTTAATTTTACTTATCTTAATTTTAGACGGAAAAAATGTTCCGGCTAAATCATCGGTTAATAGGTCAAAATGATCTATACAGAAGAGCTTGATTTGGTGTTGAGTAAAAAACAACTTACCAGAATTAATTCCCATATCCTGGAATGTAGCGTCTTTTACTAAATCATAAATTTCAAACGGGGTGACAGCCGTAGCTGGACCGGGTACATTAGTTCCCCAATCTATGAATTCTGAATCAATGCCAGACAAAAAAATATCTTTAGCGTCAGCAATTGTCTGCGAACCATCACAAGCTTGAATAAAGCCGGGCTTAATCTGTGGCACTAAACGTAAGATTTCGCCTGTATCTACTTCATTTTTTGCTATTTGATGGCTAAATTCTCCAGCAATAATATCTTGGAGAGCGAAGTCAACAAGCACAGGGTCAATAGAGCTTCCCCCTTTCTGGCAAATTTTTTGTTTAATGCTTGTTAACAGACGTTTAATCGTAATCTGTTCGGACATGGTAACATTAAATTTTTCCATGACAATACCTCCTAATTGTTAAAAATACTATTTTTTATAAAAATCTACGAAATTATTAATTAATACTATATTTTAAGTATCAAAATAATATATAATAGAAACCAATTCATGTCAACCTAATATATATTGCCTAATTTGTCAAAAACTGTTATAATGCCAGGTCAACCAAACCAGCCCTTTTACTTAATTTATAGGCATTCCCATGTTTCAACATCGCCGAGTAGGAAGCCAGGGTCGCCGGCTTATTACTTTGGTTGATTCTTTTCAGCATACGGCGTTTAGTCGTTGTTCTAAGCGTTCTATGTTCAGAAAATTGCACCCAACCTAAAAAATCAACGCCGCTGGCCAAAGTTTTAAAAAAAGTTTTCTTTGGATGCAGAGTCAGGCCTAAGTGTTCATTTAAAAATATTTCCAATTTCGGCCACAAGGCGATTAAGTCTTCTTTATTATCGCTCAAAAATACAAAATCATCCGCATAGCGAATATAATATTTTATTTTCAAAACACGTTTAACAAATTGGTCGAATTCATTCATATAAACATTAACCAATAGTTGCGATGTCAAATTACCTAGAGGAAGACCGACACCAATTTTTCCCGGCGTATTGAAACTGTCAATTACCTGCCCGAACAGCCACAACAAATCCTGGTCATCAATATATTTAACCAAAATATTCTTTAAAATCCGATGATCAATGCTGGCGAAAAATTTTCTGATGTCGCATTTAAATATCCAGACAGCTTTCCGATTATTTTCGGAGACTTTGTCTCTGAATTCCGCCAGACGGCGAACGGCGCGATGAGTACCCTTATCCAGCCGGCAGGAATAGGAGTCGTGAACAAATTGCCGGTCAAAATACTGATATGTTTCCTGATATAACAAATGGTGGAGCAACCGGTCGCGAACTACGGCCTTATGAATGTTCCTGGGCTTAGGGTCGGAAATTTTAAAAGCCTGATAATCGCCGTGTTTATAACTTTTTTCTTTTAAATCATGGTAAAGACCGAAAATATTGTCTATTAGCCTACCTTGAAAAATAGCCACATCCGGCCGCTTCTTCTTACCCGCCAAAAATTCTTCCCAGGCTAAAAGCAGATTGGGAACAGTAATAATTTCGCCGTAAGTTTTAGTAAATTTTTTCATTTTAAAATTATGAGTACATCACTCCGACCGCCGGTGGTGCTCGTCAAAACTAAAGAAGCTTACAGCCTCTGGTTTCATGCTCTCGCGGATTTTCCCAAGATTTACCGCTATAACCTGGGCGGAAAAATTGAAGGTCATTTTTTATCTCTCCTGGAAAATACATTTATCACGGCCTACTTGTCCGGCGAAAGAAAATCGGCTCAATTATCAATGGCCATTTTAAAACTCGACAGCCTCAAATTCTTTCTGCAACTGGCCTGGGAAAATAAGTGTCTCCCTAATATTAAGTATTCCGCCCTTTCTGAAAATTTAGACGAAATCGGCCGAATGCTAGGCGGCTGGAAAAAAGGTCTAGAAAATAAAACTCCCTCGAATGAACGAAGGAGAAATTGAAAAGTTGCGGGACGACAACGCGATGACGATACTCGCCATGCCAGACATTGTCATTCTCAAGGCGATTCACGTTGACATTCAGACCGTCCGAATTCACATTCACGTTGACCACGAAAATGTATAAAGCGCCTTCCGGTTTCACCGTCGCTCTGACGAATACGAAAGAAGCGGCTGAATATTATTCGGGACCTGAAAGTCCGCAAGCGCTCTATACCAACTTATAATTTTTTAATTAAAAACATTTTCCCTATTTCGTAAGCCGTGGCCGGCGAAAATCTAGAAAATATTTTTAAACGGTCTTGGCCCGACAGCCTTGACCGGCGGACAAAACAAAACCATGCTTTCATTATACAAAAAAATCCCCCGGAATCCAAGAGCTTAGTTTTTAACTAAGTTCAAAGGATCCGAGGGACAAAGGGACAAATACCAAAGGAACTATTCGGCCAAAGGTATAAGTTGCGGGACGACAACGCAATGACGACACTCGCCACGCCAGACACGGCCACGCCCAAGGCGAGCCACGACGACACCCAGACCGTCCGAAGCCACAGCCACGTGGACCACGAAATACTCGCCATTAACCTTCGTTAAGAAGAAAGTGGCGTAGCCCTCCTGACGAAGCCAGGTAGGATGTTTTTCGCAGAAGCGGATAATTTGTGCCTGTGTCATGACGATTTTGTCGAGATCGGGAGTAATACCGGTAAAGATTTGAACGAATGTTCCATCGCCAATCATTTCGCTTACATCAAGCAATGTTTCAGCGGTGGCCTGACCGGAATGATTGAGTCCCCAATTTTTGAAATTGGAGTCGATAAATGATTTGAATGTCTTCTTGGCGTCGGAGATGTACGCTTTGCCATTGAGAGCTTCAATCATTAATTTTTCTCCACCGGAGATAAGCTGTATGATAGAAGGGTTCTTCTTGATTTTTCCGTCTTCCGCGAACAAATTATGAATGAGCTGAAAAATTACTCCGGGCTTGCCGATTACTGCCTGGACTCTGTCTGAATCGGCGTTGGTTTTCTTTGCGGCACTGGCAATCGCTTTGGTAATAATACCGGCGAGTTCCAGCCCTTGTCCGAAACTGGGATTTTGGCTACTTTTTTCCATGATAATACCTTTGTTTGAATTGTTAATAATACTGTTTTTTCGCACTTCCCGGCGAAATTGGGTAATACTCAACATTTGAGCATTGAATTATTATATCATTAAATTCAATTTATGTCAAATACCTAATTCTCCCAGCAATTCCTTCTGTTTTTTAGTGGCTCCGGTTGGTATTTTGACGGTTATTTTGACATATTGATCGCCAATACCACGTCCATGAAGTTTATTGATTCCCTTCTCTTTTAATTTAAAAATAGTGGCGGACTGAGTTCCTTCAGGAATCTTAAGTTTAACGGGACCATGAACAGTTTCCACCTCAATTTTATCTCCCAAAATAGCCTGACTGATACTTATAACCTCATCAGTCCGAATATCATAAGCATCTCGCTTAAACTTCTTATGAGCATTAAGACGAATACGTAAATACAAGTCTCCCGCCGGAGCACCCTTAGGACCAGCTTCCCCCTGACCACTTAAACGAATAGATTCACCATCGGCAATACCGGCCGGAATACGAACTTTAAGTTTAACTGCCTCTTTATGAACGCCTGTCCCGCCACATTGTGTACATTTTTGACTGTAGATTTTTCCTTCACCGTCGCAACTACTACAAACCGTTTGTGCTTGGATATTGCCAAGTATAGTCCTTTGGACTCTAGTAACATAACCGCGACCGCCACAAGTCTGACAATTATCTACTTTGGCACCCGGCTCGGCGCCACTGGCATTGCAACGTGAACAAGTAGCATTTTTTGTAAAAGACAAATCTTTTTCTGTACCAAACACTGCATCCATAAAATCAACAGCCAAAGTCATTTCTAAGTCGCGGCCACGTGCTTGTTTCCGTCCTCTATTCTGACCGCCACCAAAACCAAAAATATCACCAAAGCCACCAAACATATCGCCCAAATCTTCAAAGTCAAAACCGGCTCCACCATTTTGCCAGCCGGAAAAACCGGAAAAACCGCCGGCGCCATTAAAGCCACCACCAGCTTGTCCGTTTTGAAAAGTGGAACCGAATTGATCGTATTGTTTTCTCTTTTCGGCATTACCTAAAACCTGATAAGCCTCATTCAGCTCCTTAAACTTTTCCGCATTACCACCTTTATCAGGATGATGTTCGTGGGCCTTTTTACGAAAGGCAGCCTTAATCTCATCGGCGTTGGCACTTTTGTCAACGCCGAGAGTGTTGTAATAATCTTTAGACATTTATTTCTTTTCTTCCACTTCTCCCTCTACGACATTATCATCTTTTTTGTCCTTATCACCCGCGTCTTCGCCGGACTTAGTTTCGTCTCCAGCCGCCTGACCGGCTTCAGCGCCCGCTTGTTCGGCACCGGCCGCGCCAGTCGCACCCGCTCCCGTCTCCGCCCCCGGCTTCTGATACATAGCGGCGCCGATACGCTGAGCAATAGTATTAATTTCTTCCATTTTCTTTTTAATATCTTCCAAATTACCGGATTCTTTAGCGGTCTTAAGCTCCGCATTCTTATCTTCCAATTCCTTTTTATCTTCCGGCTTCATCTTATCACCCGATTCTTTAATCATTTTTTCCATGGTGAACATAACAGCGTCAGCCTGATTTTTTATTTCCACTTCTTCTTTTACTTTCTTATCTTCTTCAGCATGCATTTCCGCCTCCTTTTTCATCTTCTCAATTTCTTCCTTAGACAAACCGGAAGAAGAAGTAATGGTAATATTCTGTTGCTTGTTAGTAGCTTTATCGGTCGCACTGACATTTAAAATTCCATTAGCATCCAAATCAAACTTAACTTCTACCTGCGGTACGCCACGCGGTGCGGATGGAATACCGTCTAAAGTAAAGTTGCCGAGAGTTTTATTGTCTTTCGCCATCGGTCTCTCACCTTGCACAACATGAATTTCTACCGCTGTCTGTCCGTCGGCAGCCGTAGAAAAGACCTGTGACTTAGAAGTCGGGATAGTAGTGTTACGTTCAATCAGGGGAGTAGCGACACCACCAAGAGTTTCAATGCCCAAAGTTAAAGGAGTAACATCCAAAAGCAAAACATCTTTAACATCACCCTGGAGAACTCCCGCCTGAACCGCCGCTCCTAAAGCCACTACTTCGTCAGGGTTAACACTCAAATTAGGTTCTTTACTAAAATATTCTTTCACTTTCTGTAAGACTAGAGGCATACGAGTCATACCCCCAACCATTAATACTTCATTAATATCACTCAACTGAAAACCGGAATCAGCTAAAGCTTTTTTACAAGGCTCAATAGTTTTTTCAACTAAATCGGACACCAAAGCTTCCAACTTCGCCCGACTTAACTTCATCACTAAATGCTTAGGACCGTTGGCATCGGTAGTAATAAAGGGCTGATTAATTTCCGTTTCCTGCGCCGTTGATAATTCAATTTTAGCTTTTTCCGCGGACTCTTTAATGCGCTGTAAAGCTAAAGTATCCTTAGATAAATCTAAGCCCTGATCTTTTTTAAATTCTTCTAAAATCCAGTTGATAATTCTTTGATCAAAATCTTCACCGCCCAAATGAGTATCACCGTTGGTAGATTTTACTTCCACTGTATCGGCAGAAATATCCAAAACAGAAACATCAAAAGTACCGCCGCCTAAGTCATAGACAACAATCTTTTGTCCTTGTTTCTTATCAAAGCCATAGGCTAAAGCAGCCGCTGTCGGTTCGTTGATAATACGCTTAACATCTAAACCGGCAATTTGTCCGGCGTCTTTAGTGGCTTGACGCTGGGAATCATTAAAATAAGCGGGGACGGTAATAATAGCTTCAGTAATCTTTTCGCCTAATTTAGTTTCCGCATCAGCTTTCATCTTAGACAATATCATCGCCGAAACTTCTTGCGGAGAATATTCTTTATCACCCATTGTTACTTTAACTCCTTCACCGGAACGTACAATTTGATAAGGAGCGGTCTTTAAATCGCGCTGCACTTCTTCTTCGTCAAAATGACGACCAATTAAACGCTTCACAGCGTAAATGGTATTTTCCGGATTAATAACGGCCTGACGTCTGGCAGACTGTCCGACGATACGCTCACCGCTTTTAGATATTGCCACTACCGAAGGGGTCGTGCGATTACCTTCAATATTTTCTACAATTTTAGGCGCGCCGCCCTCCATGATTGCCATAGCGGAATTAGTCGTACCTAAATCAATTCCTAGAATCTTTGACATATTTTTTATTAATTATTTATTTATTTTTTAGTTTGTATTTTAATCGTTCTTGGCTTTACTTCCGCTGCTTTAGGGATACTGATTTTTAACAAGCCTCCTTCACTCACCGCACTAGCTTTATCACCGTCTACTTTAGTCGGCAGCGGGATAGAACGATAGAAAGAGCCGCGACGAATTTCCTTACGATAATAATTTTTTTCTTCCACTTCACTTTTCTTTTCGCTTTCACCTTTTAAAGTTAAAATATTATTCTCAATAGAGATATCTACTTTATCGGGGTCAATGCCTCCCAATTGAGTCTCTACTACGACATTATCTTTGTCTTCATACATATCAACTGCCGGCGTAAAGCCGAACTGATTGCCCCGGACAGATGGCAACATGGATTCAAAATTCTTGTCCATGTCTTCAAACTCCGGGAAAAATGGTGTCCATTTGATTAATGACATATTTTTATAATTAATATTATTTATTATAGAAATACTATTTTTTCACTCCGGATTTTTCCTGCGGAAAAAAGTCTCTCAAAAATAGTATTTCTACAATAAGTATATAATTTATTCTACTATTACTTTTGCCGGCCGAATAAGTTTACCATTTAATTTATAACCAGGCATAACTTCCTGTTTAACTGTTTCGCCGCTACCATCAATCGCTTCCATAGTATTATGATCAAACTTTTCGCCCACAGTTTTTATCTCTTCAATACCATGCTGAGATAAAACCTCACTAAACTGTTTTAAGACATGACGAACTCCCTGCGCCCAAGCATTTTTACCCTCTTCTTCGCTTAAACCGGCCACTGAAAGTTTTAAATGATCATAAATCGGTAAAATATTCTGCAGAAAATCATCCAAAGCATATTTTACAAATTCTTCCCTGTCTTTAGTGCTTTGTTTCAAAAGATTCTGATAATCCGCTAAAGCACGCAGATATTTATTTTCCCAAGAATTCTGTTCTTCTTCACGTAAAAATTCAAAACGTTTCTTTTTTTTTCCATCGACTTCTACTTCAGCTAAAAAATCAGCCTTAGATCTTGTCCAACAATTACCTCCTTCAACGGGCGCATAAACCACTATCGCCTCTTGGCTGTCATGATCATGTGCTTCACAAATGACTTTATAATCAGAGCCTTTAAAGTGATGATAAATACCGGGTTTTATTTCCGCAAATAAATCTTCATTTAATTGAACTTCTTGATTTTTATTTTTTTCACTCATATTTATTCAAACTTTTCTTTAATAAATTCTATTAAGGCTAGGTTACGACCATAGTCCATGCGAACAGGCCCTAAAATACCAAATACTCCGTCTTGATTATTATTTTTATATTTTACAATCACCGCACTCAAAAAATTACCAAAAGGATTATTAGAACCGACAAGAATCTGTAAACCATCGTTGAACTCTTCAAACATCGTATCAATAATATCTTCCATGCGATCAATTACGCCAGACACATCACAAACTGCAGCGGTCTCACGAAATTCCGGCTGAGCAAATAAATTAGACAGACCGGTATAGTACAAATCATTTTTATGAAAGGCCCAAAAAACGGCCGAACCGGAAAATTCGGCAATGGCTTTAGCTGTTTGCTTGTAGGCCATTTCCTCCTGTTTAAAAATTTGCTCCAATAATTTTACTTCCGACTCTTTTAAACGCTTACGATTCTTCCCTTCCTTAAGTTCTCCAATTAAGAGTTCATAAGTAGCTTCAGTCGGTACGCGCCCGGAAGAGGTATGCGGCTGATGAATATAACCCTCTTCTTCCAGCTCCATCATTTCATTACGTACCGTAGCAGGCGAAATATCCAGTTTATATTTACTAACCAACATACCAGAAGAAACCGGCTGGGCAGTTTTTATATACTCCTTAACAATTGTTTCTAAGAGAAACTTTTTTCTATCACTCATCATATAAAGTATTATAAACAAAGTTAGCACTCAAGTCAAGAGAGTGCTAACAGGTGGTCTTTTTTACTGTAATTAATAGAAACTTTAGCTAAAATTACGAATCAAAATATTTTTTTTGATTCAAAAATTCCTGATATTGCTCCGGGCTTAATATCTGATCGGCAGCAAAATTAACGCGCCAGCGATATAATAAAGAATAGTTGCGAAACGGATACTGATTAATAAGGCAATCGCTCGCCAAATGAACTAAACCCCCGACCGTTAAAACAATAATGAAAACCATCACTGCCTTCTTCTTCCGCAACAACCAAGCTAACAATAATAATATCGGCGCATATTCCCAGGCATGAAACCAGCTGTGCACTTGACTGCTGGCTAAAAATTGTCTTCCGTCCAGAAAATAAGCTAGATTAAAATGCGGGCCAAAGACTAAAAAATATTCCAAGACATGATCTAAATCAATAAAAAATCCCCCTAATAATCCGGCAATAATTCCTAAAGCCGGTTTATTAAAACGGCGACCTAGTAACCAGCCGACTAAAACGGCCAGAATAAAATGAATAGATAAATGTAAAGGCAGGGGTAAATGTTCCATATAACCGTCGAAATTATTTAATCTTTTTTGTTACTATAATACCAATTTAAAATATCACGAGCAATCGGGGTGGCGCTAACTTCCCCGCCCACCCCTTCTTCTACTAAGACTGTAATCACTAGCTCAGGATTATCATAAGGAGCAAATCCAATAAACCAAGCATGCGGTGCCTTTTTAGTGGACCATTGCGCAGTGCCGGTTTTTCCGGCCGTAGCTATCGGTAAAGATAATAAAGAGCGAGCGCTACCGATAGTTACGGTTTCGCGCATACCCTCCCGAACAATCTTTAAATTAGCAGGATCAATAAAATTACGACGCACTATTAATGGTTTAACTTCTTGCTTAACAGTGTTATCACTATTTAAAATTTTACTGACGACATGCGGTTGATACAAAATGCCACCATTAGCTATCGCCGCGGTATAAACCGCTACCTGTAAAGGCGTTACCAAAACATCCCCCTGGCCAATAGCAAAATGATAAGTATCGCCTATATACCAAGGCTCCCGCTTAACTTCTTCTTTCCAAGCGGCGGTCGGAACAAAGCCCGGTCGCTCTCCCGGTAAATCAATCCCTGTTACTTGACCAAGACCAAAAAGATTAGCATACTTAACCAAACCACTGACACCCAGCCCCTTAAAATCACCATAACCGCCGCCAATATAATAAAAGAAAGTATTAACAGACATTGCTAAAGCTTTTTTCACATCGGTAATACCATGGCCGCCAGCCTTCCAATCCGGAAAATACCATTCACCGATACGTAAGCCGCCAGTACTCAAAACACTGGTAACCGCAGTAATTATTCCCTCCTCTAAAGCACCCGCTGCAAAAATCGGTTTAATAGTAGAGCCCGAAGGAAATTCTCCGCTCACAGCCCGACTAAAAAGTGGGTGGTCAGGGTCATCTAGAAACTTAGCATATTCTGATTGGCTAATACCGGCCGCAAAGAGATTATTATTATAAGCCGGCAAACTGACTAAAGCCATTATTTCCCCGTTATTAGGATTCATGATAATTATTGAAGCACGCTTCAATTTCATTTTTTCCAAATAAGATTTGGCCACCTCTTCCGCTTTTTGCTGTAAGGAACCATTAATCGCTAACTGTAAATTAATGCCATCCTGAGCCGGCACTTCATTAATTATTTTTTTCTGACGGCCTAAAGCATCTACCTCAATATTTTTTTGACCGGGTTCACCTTTTAATTCTGTTTCCCAAGAAGCTTCCAGTCCAGTCTTACCAATATAATCAATCGGCGAATAATTATCGTCTAAAGTCGCCATTTCTTCTTCATTGATTTTACTGGTATAACCCAAGATATGGCTAAAACTGCTTTCGCCTAAAACCGCGGGAGTACCGGAAATTGCGGTTGGCTCTAAATATTCACGTCTTATCTTGGTAGATAAAAAGACTCCGGGCCAATGTGGTAATTCTAAAGCAATGAGCATCGCTTTATCATAGCCAATATTATCTTCAGCAAAAACTGACTGATATGATTCCAGGGAGCCGACTGTAATTTTTGATAAAGCTTCTTTAAACTGATAAAAAAGAGCGTTATCACTACTCAGCTCCAATCCGGGCGTAGAAGAACTTGTTGTTTGGTCAGCCGAGCTAGAATGCACCGGAACATTACCCAAGTTAGTAATTTCACCCGATAAAATTAAACTGATATGACGTAATAGTTCATCACGTACTAGTTCATCACGCGGCAAATCAATCGGACGAAAAGATAAAACAAAATTCGCTTTATTTCGCACCAGAGGTTCGCCGGCACTATCATAAATAATTCCCCGTTTAGGCTCAATTATTTCTATGCGCAAGCGATTGCTATCGGCTAACAAACTATAGTAATCATTACGAGAAACTTGCAGCCAGAAAGCTCTACCTACTAAAGATACTAAAGCCAAAATAACAACAAAAAATACATATTTTAAACGACGAAAATCAAAAGAACGACTGACCATTTCTTTATGACTGATATCGGCCAAATATGCTTCCTCAGTCCAGTTAGTATAGTAGGAAGAGTCCTTAAAATTACCAAAAGAAAAACGCCCTTCTTTAACTAAAAAAGGATCGGAGTTTTTGGGACGCAAAGACTCAATTAGGCGATTTCTCTTAATAATATCAAATATTTTAGGGCTCATAAAAAGCTATTTTCTCAAGCAAAAGCACAAACATTATCTATATAATCTTAACGCGATTAAAGGGGAAAGGCAAGAATGGGGAATGACTTTATTTTTTATTTAAAAAAACTTTAACTTTATTTTATCTAACATCATTTATAATATTAATGTTTGTTTTCAATTAAAATTTACGTTAGAATAAAAGTACCTATAAATTTTAGATTATGAAAATTTTATTAGTAGAAGATGACGATGACATAAGACGCGCTTTAAGTTTGAGTTTAAAAGCTGATGGTCATGTCTTTGATGTCGCCGAAGATGGTGAGCGGGGATATCTATTAGCCAGCACTAATGATTATGATTTAATAATCTTAGATTATAATTTGCCCAGATTAAGCGGCCGAGAAATAACCCAAAAAATACGTCAAGAAAATATAAATACTCCAGTCCTGATACTTACAGTGCGGTCAGAAATAAACGATAAAGTTGATCTTTTAAATATAGGCGCTGACGACTATCTCACTAAACCATTTGCCACTTCGGAATTACTGGCTCGCATTAAAGCCATTACGCGTCGTCCTAAAATTTGGCAGGGACATATTTTAAAATTTCGCGATATTGAACTAGATCCCGATAAATTTCTAGTTCTAAAAAATCATAAAAGAATAAATTTATCTACAAAAGAGTTCGCTCTCTTAGAATATCTATTGCGAAATAGAGGACAAATCATGTCTCGTCAGAAAATTATAGAACATGTTTGGGATGAAAACGCCGATCCATTTTCTAATACGATTGAAGTTCATATCCGCAGTCTACGCCGGAAATTAGACGACGATCGTCATAAACTTATTTTCACATTTTCTAACCGTGGTTATAAAATTGACGAAAAAAAATAAAAAATATTTTTAAAAAAA
>MNUT01000026.1 GCA_001871165.1 Candidatus Falkowbacteria bacterium CG1_02_37_21
AACACTACTACCACTTTTTTCCAGCAAGACCTCTTCCTTATTTTTAATTTCCGGCTTGTTAATAGTGTTTAAATTTAAGCCGGCGCCGTTACGTAGTTCAATTTTATATATCACTTCATCAACCTTTTGTTGGGTAATACTCTCTAAAGCACTTATTATATTTTTGTGATATTTTTCTTCTAACCATTTTTTTACAAAGGCGTTAGGAACACAAACAATAAAACGATCATTCTCAAATGAAGATATAAAAGTGTCTTTAAACCAGGTAATGAAGTTAGCTCGAGATAAACTCACCTCGATTTCTCCCAAAACGGCCTGCCAGATTTGTTCATTAGTCATAGAATATTGTGAGAAAATTTATTAATCTAATTATATTAGATAAACAAGTTTACCACAAGCGTGAAGACTGTTCAAAGTATGTTGAAAATATGGGGATAAACTAAAACTAAGCTCCTTATTTATCAATTGACTCCGTCAAATAAAAGTGTTATCTTAAAGTAGATAATAAATTAAATATCATATATGCCGAAAAGGACATACCAACCAGATAAACACCGTGCTAAGAAAAAGCATGGTTTTATGAAACGGATGGAAACCAAAGACGGTCGTGAAGTATTACATCGTCGTCGCGCTAAAGGACGTAAAAAATTATCAAAATAGGATTTTGATTTTTTCATGTTAAAAAAAAGTAATCGTATAGGGCGTAATAAAGATTTTGACCGGGCCTTTAAGCTCGGCCAATCTTTTTATGATAAGATATTAGGGCTTAAGACGGTTGAAAATGGTCTAGCTGTTAGCAGACTGGGAATTCTGGTTAGTACTAAGGTAAGTAAGAGGGCGGTTGATAGAAACCTAATAAAACGCCAGATTAGGGCGATAGTTAAAAATGAATGGTCTAATTTGAAAGATGGGAAGGATTTAGTGATTATTACTCTACCCTTAATATTAGATAAAAGTTTTGAAGAGATTCAAAAGACCGTTCAGAAGGCTTTGAAGAAGCTTAATTTATATAAATAATTATGAACAATTTTTTATATAATGTTAGCCAATTTCCTCGCCGTATTGTCATATCTCTTATTAAGTTATATCAAAAAACTTTCTCCTTTGATCATGGACCGCTTCACCACTTCTATCCCCATGGATTTTGCCGTTTTTACCCTACTTGTTCGCAATATGGTATAGAGGCAATTGAGAAATATGGGATAGTAAAAGGTGGTATCATAACTATTTGGCGAGTTTTACGTTGTAATCCTTGGAATAAAGGAGGAAATGATCCTCTAAAATAAATATTTATATGGCAAATTTTTTTACAGCAGTCTTTTATCAACCAGTTTTAAATTTATTGGTATTTTTATATAATACCGTCTCTTTTCAGGACCTGGGAATAGCTATTGTTCTGATGACAGCGGTGATTAAGTTAGTTTTTTGGCCACTTGGTCGTTCTGCTATTAAATCACAGAAGGCTTTGCAGAATTTACAGCCAAAGATGGAAGCTTTAAAGAAACAATATGGAGATGATAAGGCTGGCTTGAGTAAAGCAACGATGGATTTATATAAGGATAATAATGTTAACCCCTTCTCTTCCTGTTTACCGTTACTTATTCAACTCCCCTTCTTATTTGCTGTTTATCGCGTTTTTGCTGATGGTTTACATAGTAAATTAGACCTAGTTTATCCTTTCTTAGCACGTCCGGATGTTATTAACACTGTGTCCATGGGCTTTCTGGACTTGTCTAAGCCTAATATTATCTTAGCTATTTTAGCCGGTTTAACTCAGTTTTGGCAGGGTAAAATGTTATCTACCGCTAAACCAGCAGTTGATACCCCTGGCTCTAAAGATGAGGGTATGGCAGCGATTATGAATAAGCAAATGCTATATTTCATGCCGGCTATCACTATCTTTATTGGTTGGTCTTTACCGGGCGGTTTAACTTTATATTGGTTTGTCTTAACTTTATTTACAGTAATTCAACAGTTAATTACTTTTCGTAAGAAAAACAACGACTCAAGTCTTTCGGGCAAGACCTTAGAGGGTGAAATTATTAAATAATATTAGAAGTATACTCTATTAAAAACATAAACCTCGTTTCTAAAATAGAAGCGGGGTTTTATTTATTTTATTTTTAATTGGTATCGGTAGAACTAGCGATAGATTCGCTAGAAGTGGTATTAGCAGTGGGAGACGTGGAAGTGGCCGCTCCCACCAAACAAACCGCTTGCCAGGGCGTATAATGAGAATTAAAACGTTGTTCATGAAGAGGCGTGGTCGTAGAATTTTCTGGATATACTACAGTATAGTCAAAATAGGCATCAGCTCCGTTATGAGCACTCTCGGTACACTTTTTTTCACCTGGAGCTAAATCAGTTGTTTCAATTATTTTAGTCGGCTCCGGTTTTACAATGTTATAAATTACCGGGTAAGTGGTTGTGGCCGTTCGGCCATCTTTTATTCCCCAGAAGTCAAAATATAAGTCGTCACTCTTGATACGAGCCTGAATAAGAATATAGTTTCCCGTATCATTCAAAAAACGAAAATCGGGAGCGGGGTCATAAATAGTAGCATCAGTTCCGGCCGGTTCATAATAAGAGACGCGGTAGGAATGATTGCGACGTTCTGTAATAGGCAGACCAGAAGCTAGAGCGGTGCGGAACATTGTTGTGCCGATTTGACAGAGACCACCACCATATTCCGGTACGGTTTTATTATCTCTAATAACTAATTCAGTTTTATAACCGGAACTGGCGTCTATATTGCCGAGAGTTTTCATTAAAGAGAAGTCTTCCCCCGGTTTAATTAAGAGACCATGTAAAGTATCGGCACCAACTTTAATATTGTGTCGACGGTTGGCGGGTGAGCCGGAAAAACGAGAATATCCCGTGCCCAGTATTTCTTTAATTTTAAAATCATTAGAGCTGGTTAAGCTATCAGCCGGCACTTCCTCCGTAACGATAGTGATATTTTTTTTATCTGATAAAAATTTTTCCTTAATTGCCGCCGCTGTTGCTTCTAGGTTTATGCGGTAGCCATTTTTTCCAACTTGCCAGCTAGTAACCTTGTCATCTTTAATTTCAAAGCGTGGTAAAATTGGATCTTTATCAAACTCCGGAGCAATATTTTTTTGTAAATATTCTATAATCTTCTCTTGATTTAAAGCTAACACTAGTTTATCGTTTTGTTTTTTTTCCTTTACCCAAGTGATAATTTGCTCCGGCTTAATCAGCCAAAATTTAGTAGATGTGCTAGTTATATCAGCTGGTGATTGCAGGGTGATAGAACCACGTTCAGCAATTTCTTCTGCCATGGCAGTTAACTTATTTAAATCATCTTGCTTGACGGTCGGATAAGAAGATTGAGTGTGAATTGATACGTTTACATTCTGAAAGTTATTCAAGTTCTCTTTGATATTCATTAAAGCTTCTTCATAATTAATCTCCTTACCGATTTTTTCCTGACTGACTGTGGCGTGTTTTTGACCGGAGTCCCCGGAGATGGAGAAATAGGCGTTAACGGCTTCAATATTTAAATCTGAAAAGGTGTCTGATAAAAATTTACGGACACTATTTTCATTGATAGTATAAACAGTCGCTATGGTTTTTTGTTTTGTTGATTTTAAATAATTTAATATAAAATTACCAAAGCCTCTGTTTTTTTCTTCCCCATACGCAGCCATAAGCATTTCGTTATTGGCAAAGGATAAGGACGAATATGATAGGTCTGAGTCAAAAGACACGGTAGTGGCTGCTAGAGTGGCCTGACGGTTATAGTAATTAAAGACTAGTCCCTTATTAGTAATTTCATTGCTTCGGGCGGCAATTAAGTCGCTTGCCTCACTCATAGTTTTTCCGCCTAGGTCGAGGTCGCCAATTTTAATTCCCGGATAGATACGGTTGCGATAATTATTTTGCCAAATTAAAAAAATGGTTACTAGAAAAATCACCAAGACAGACAAAACTGACGTTAAGACAATTTTAATTACACGAAAATTTGTAGACATTAGTCTATAGACCTTACCTTAATGGAGGGAGTTGCCATTTTATATAAAGTAACTGTTAATACGCCGTTTTCCAGTTCGGCTTCAACGCGTTTTCCGTCGACTTCAGCCGGTAATATAATAGAGCGAGAAAATGAACCCCAGTAGCACTCACGGTAAAGATAATCTTCTTCTGTAATATTTTGGTCTGCATCCCGTCTTCCTTTAATGGTTAATAGATCGTGATGTAGAGAAATTTTTAAATCTTCCGGTTTAACGCCGGCGATAGTGGATTTTATAATAATTTTTTTAGCGGACTGGTAAACGTCAATGGCTAATTGTCCGTCTGTTTCCGGTTCGGCAGCATCCATCCATTCTGCTAGTTGAGATTCAGATTCATCTAACGATGGAGCTTGATTTTTATCCTTATTTTGAAAAAGCATAGAGTTAATATTCATCTATAATTTAGCAAGAATTTAGCAAAAAGTAAAACTATTGGGGCTAAAGCGTGAGTTGATTTTATGGTTTTTGGGGAAATAAAAAAGGAGTTCTGAAATATCAGACCTCCTTCGAATTGTTTAGCTTTTGTTTCGCCTGGATTTATTCCAATTAACCAAGATATTATTACATCCCACATTTTTTTTCTTCTTTTTGCTTTCATGATTTTTCCTTTTGAAAGTTAATAATAATTTGATTAATTACTAAATTCACCTAGATTCAGACGAACTTGGTAATTAACCAAATTTAACCTTGTTTGTAAATGAGCTATTTTAATGTTGAAATAATAGCATATTTTTAATGAAATGTCAATGGTTTGTTAATTTATCCAATAAAATCAAGCTATTTCCGCGAGATAGTGCTTAATCCTTATATAATAAAAGACCCCCTAATTGGGAGTCTTTTATAATGTGGGCCCGACTGGATTCGAACCAGTGACCTCTACGATGTCAACGTAGCGCTCTAACCAACTGAGCTACGAGCCCCTTTATCTTCCGGGTGGGCATAGATGGACTCGAACCATCGACTCCCGCCTTATAAGAGCGGTGCTCTAACCAACTGAGCTATATGCCCTTAGCTTTCTAACTTTTATTTTATACCATTAGGAATTTATTTTATCAAGTGTCTTACGCAGACTATCTAAAATTAAATTAATACTTGTCTCCAGATTTTTATTGATTATAGCTTCGGCTCTTTGAGCTAAGCCTCGTGGTTCATAATCTTTCAAGCAGTCAAGAGCGTTGATATTTCTTAAAGAGTATAAAATAACTTTTGTTTCCTGAGGAGATTTTTCGTAGAAGATAACCATTAATTTAGCGTTAGGCAGGCCAACAATTAATTCATCAACGATACCATCTAAGCCATCAGAAATATCATTCTCTTTATTTGATGTTAAATCTTTAATTTTTAATTCGGACCAGAGCAATTCATTATTTTTTTCTGCCTGTAAACCATTTAACAGATTTCCCCATAGTTTTAAGGAATTAATATTGCGAGAACGATATAAATGGTTAATTATTTTTTCTCGTTCGGCACCACGAGTAATTAATTCGGAGGCACTGAGCAGGGTGCGCGGATTTAGATTAGGGGTTTTAAAATTTTTAGTGGCCTGAATAATACCGGCTAACAAGCAAGTCGCGGATTCTTCCGTGATATTATTTTCTTGCCAATTTTTTAGTAAATAGAAAATAATTTCTCCGATGGCGGCGGCGTTTAGATCAACAAAATTTATTTGGCCAAATTCTTCATTGCTTGGACGATTGTCAATATTGATAATGGTAGTTTTATAAAAAAATTCTACATTATCATCATATAGTTTTCCTAAAGACTCTAAGTCGGTGGCACCTAAAACAATAATTAAATCATATTTAAATTCGCCCGCTTGAGATGTAACATCTTTAGACTGGAACCAGCCACTGGCCGGAGAAATAATAAAATTTAATTGATTGCCATCCACAGCGTATTTTATTTGGCTGACTTTTGCTTCGCTGATATTGAGAGAAACAATAAAACGTCTTAAATTATTTAAAATATTTTGAATGGAGTCGTAGCCGGGCAAAAAGGATAAAGCGCTTAGTTTAGTGTCTTTTTCTGGGCTGGCTAAGGTTACCTCTTTGCCAGCTTTCTTTAAGAACAAAAAAAAGCCAAGGGCTGAAGCCATAACATCTCCATTTCCGTCCGACGGGAAGACAATTAGGGTATTTTTAGCTTTTTCCAGTTGGCGAAAAATTTGTTGTTCTAAACCTAGCATGTAAATTTGATTTCTGTTGTAGTAGGGCATTAAAAGCTTATATATGTCGACCAACCCTTTAATATATAGCTATTTTTGCCCTAAGTCAAGCAATTTTTTATTGACTTAAGCCTGTTTTTTTGGTAATTTTAAATCATGAAATCAGAATTAAATAAAACTTATAATCCTAGTGAGAACGAGGATAAAATTTATAAAAAATGGGAAGATTCGGGTTTTTTCAACCCAGATAATTTAAATCTGTCGGCCGAGGCCCCTTCTTACACAATAGTACTTCCCCCTCCTAATATTACCGATAAACTTCACATGGGTCACGCCGCTATGTTAGCGATTGAAGATCTTCTTATTCGTTATCATCGTTTGCGCGGTTTTAGGACTTTGTGGCTGCCCGGGACTGATCATGCTGCAATTGCTACCCAGAATGTGGTGGAAAAGAGATTATTGAAAGAAAAGGGACAAACTCGCCAGGATTTAGGCCGAGAAAAGTTTTTGGAAGAGGTGTGGAAGTTTTTAAAAGTGACCCAAAGTGAAATTTTAAATCAAACCCGAAAAATGGGGGCTTCTTTAGATTGGTCGCGACTAGCCTTTACTTTAGATGAGACTCGTCAAAAAGCGGTGAAACGGATGTTTAAGGATATGTACGACGAAGGAGCTATTTATAGAGGAGAAAGAATAGTTAATTGGTGTCCTCGTTGTCATTCTACTCTAGCTGATGATGAAGTTGATTATCGTGAAGAAAAAGCGAAATTATATTGGTTAAAATATGGACCTTTTGTTTTAGCTACCACTCGTCCGGAAACTAAACTGGGAGATTCGGCCGTGGCGGTTCATCCCGATGATAAGCGTTATAAAAAATTAGTCGGACAAGAATTAGAAATTATGGGCGTTTTAGGTAAGTTTACAGTTAAGGTTGTGGCTGATGAGTCGGTAGATATGTCTTTTGGTTCCGGGGCGGTTAAAGTTACTCCGGCTCATAGTTTTACAGACAATGAAATTGCCGCCCGACATAATTTAGTCGGTAAAAAAATTATTGATGAGGATGGTAAGATGATGGCTAATTGTGGTCGTTATGCCGGCCTGAGCACAGCTTCAGCGCGTGAAGCAATAGTGAGAGATTTAGATGAAATGGGCTTGATTGATCATATTGACGACACTTATGTTCATAATGCCGCTGTTTGTTATCGTTGCGGCACGATTATTGAACCGCTTCCCTCTCGTCAGTGGTTTATTGCAGTTGATAAAAAATTAGAACGGCTCGGTGACAAATCTTTAAAGGAAAGAGCTTTAGCGGCCGCTGAAGAAAATGGCATAGAATTTTTACCGGAACGTTTTCATAAGCGTTATACAGACTGGATGACTAAACTGCATGACTGGTGTATTTCGCGACAAATTTGGTTTGGACATCAGATTCCGGTTTGGTATCGTGGGGAAGAAATTTATGTCGGCGAGGAAGTGCCGACTGAGGATGGTTGGGTTCAGGACCCTGATACTTTAGATACTTGGTTTTCTTCCGGAATGTGGACTTTCTCTACTTTGGGTTGGCCGGATACTTTTGTTGACGGTAAAAAAACTGGTGATTTAGCTAAATTTCATCCGACACAAATTTTAGAAACTGGTTATGAAATTTTAACGCTTTGGGTATCGCGCATGATTATGATGTCTATTTTCGCTTTGAATGAAATTCCTTTTCAGCGGGTTTATTTACACGGCATGATTTTAGATAAGGATGGCAAGAAGATGTCTAAATCTAAAGGTAACGGTGTTAACCCTCTAGATGTAATAGAAAAATTTGGCGCTGACGCTACTCGTCTTTCTATTCTTATGGGTTCCACTCCCGGTGGCGATGCGCGTTTTAATGAAGAGAAAGTAGAAACTAAAAGAAACTTTATTAATAAACTTTGGAACATTTCTCGTTTTATTTTACAGTTAGCGGAAGAAAAAAATCTTATCAATAAAGAAGCTGCTGACGATGTCGTGGAATCTATTCCCGTGATTAAGACTGATGCCGACCGTTGGATTATGAGCGAGATGACTGATTTAATGGCGAGAACTGTTAATCATTTAGATAAATTGGAATTCTCTTTGGCGGCCGATGATTTGTATGATTTTACTTGGAATAAATTGGCTGACTGGTATTTAGAAATCGCTAAGATAGAAAAAGATAAGGAAGAAATTTTATTATATTTGCTTCGCAAGCTGTTAATTCTTTGGCATCCCTTTATTCCTTATGTTACGGAAGTCATCTGGGACAGTTTTAATGAGTCGTTATTAATCGTAGAAAAATGGCCGGAGATTTCTTCCGCTGATAAGGCAAAACAAGATCCGGCAGGAATTAAAAGTGCTACGGAAAAAATTAAATTGTTGCAGGAACTAGTCGTGGCTATTAGAAATGCTCGTAGTGTTAATAAAATCGCACCGAACAAGAAATTACCGGCTTTAATTTATGGCCACGGTTTGACGGCATCCTTATTAGGGCAAGAAGAGCTGATAAAAAATTTACGTACCGGTTTAAGCGAGGTTGAAATTAAGGAGTCGGGAGAAGCGCCAGCACAAGCTGTAGTTATTCCGGTCGCCGAGATAGAGCTTTATTTGAGTGGAGCAATTGATAATAATCAAGAGCAAGTTCGTTTGGAAAAAGAAAAAGTTAATTTGGAAAAATTAATAGCTAATCAAACAGCAAAACTGGCAAATAAAGATTTTGTGGATCGAGCTCCGGCGGTTATTGTTACCGCCGAAAAAGAAAAATTGTCGATTTATACCACAGAATTGGCTAAAATTTTAACAGCTTTAAATAGTATTGTTTAACATTATGACTTTAAAAAATTATTTGGTGGTGATGCTCACGCTATCTGCCATTTGTTGGGGTATCTTTTTCTTTATTGCCACTTTAGTTGATCCGCTTACGACTAATTGGCTGGGCTTCCTTTTATTTTACGCATCTCTTTTTGCTGCTTTGAGTGGGAGCATTGCCTTGCTGGGATTTTTTTTACGTTTTATTGTGCGTAAAAAAGACTTAGCTTTTAATTTAGTGCGTACTGCTTTTCGCCAATCGTTTTTATTGTCCCTGTTTATTATTTCCCTTTTGATTTTAAAGTCTCAGAACTTGTTTAATGGCTTGAATCTTGCCTTATTGATTGTAATTTTTACCATCGCCGAATTATTCTTGGGCAGTTTTAAAAAAAGCTATAATCCCAAAAGTTAAATTGTTATTGTCAGTTTAAAAAAATATGAAAAATAAATTAAGCCAATTGCGTGATGAATTTTTACGTCAATTAACTGAAGTTAAAGATGAAATAACTCTCCGTGAGTTGGAATTAAAATATCTTTCACGTAAAGGAGAGTTAGGAGTATTATTACGTAGTCTTAAAGATTTAAGTGTTGACAGTCGACAGGCGGCCGGAACTATGGCTAATGAAATAAAACAAGAATTGCAAGATAAGTTTCAGGAAGCTTTAAAATTATTTTCCGCTAGACAGACAAAAAATATACCGATTGACGTTACTTTGCCTGGTGCTAAAATGGCTTTTGGTCATTTACATCCCATCACCTTAATACAGAATGAGTTAGAAGATTTATTTACTTCTTTAGGGTTTATGATTTTGGATGGACCGGAATTAGAAAGTGATTATTATAATTTTACCGCCTTGAATGTTCCGGCCTCTCATCCGGCTAGAGACATGCAAGATACTTTTTATATTGATAAAAAAAATAAAGATGGTGAATATGATTTGTTGCTCAGGACACAGACCTCACCGATGCAAATCAGAGCCATGCAAAAATATGGGGCTCCTCTAAAACTTATTGTTCCGGGACGTTGTTTTCGTAACGAGGCAACTGATGCCAGACATGAGCATACTTTCTATCAGATGGAAGGCTTAGTGGTGGCTAAAGATATTAATTTTGCTAACTTAAAAAGTTTTCTAGAAATAGTCGGACAAAAATTATTCGGTCCGGCCACAAAACTAAGAATGCGTCCTAAATTTTTTCCTTTTGTTGAACCGGGTAACAATGGTGAATATACTTGTTTTCTTTGTCAGGGAAAAGGCTGCCGGGTTTGTAAAAATACTGGTTGGCTGGAAATCGTCGGCGCTGGCTTAGTTCATCCCTCAGTTTTAGAGGCCGGCGGTCTAGATCCAGAAGTTTATTCCGGATTGGCTTTTGGTTTTGGACTGACTCGTTTAGCCATGCTTAAATATGGTATTAATGACGTCCGCTTTTTCCAGAGCGGTGATTTAAAATTTTTAGAACAATTCTAAGGGGAATTTAATCTATTACTTATGTATATATCTCTTAATTGGTTAAAAGAATTTATTAAAATACCGGCTAAAATTTCAGCAGAAATAATAGCGACGGAATTAACTCAGCACACCGTAGAGGTGGAAGCTTTTGTTAATCAGGCCGAGCGATTTGATAAAGTCGTGGTCGGTAAGGTTTTAGAGGTTAATCCGCATTCCAATGCCGATCGTTTGCGCTTAACCGTGGTAGACGTTCAATCAGAAAAATTAAACATCGTCTGTGGTGCTCCTAATGTGGCAGTTGGACAATTAGTACCGGTAGCTTTATCGGGAGCAGTACTACCGGATGGCACGGAGATTAAAGCGACGGAGATTAGAGGTGAACAATCTAACGGTATGTTGTGCGCTGAGGATGAGCTGGGTTTGGGACAGAATCATGAAGGGATTATGGTTTTATCTGTTGGCACCAAAGTAGGAATGCCTTTTGCTAAATATTTAAAAACTGCTGATGTAATTTTAGAGGTTGATAATAAGTCTTTATCAAATCGCCCTGACTTACTTTGTCATTATGGTTTAGCACGTGAATTGAGCGTTATTTTTGATATAGACTTAAAGCCTTATGATAAATTTTTAAATAAATTTGATTTATCAATAAGTAAAGATAAGTCCTTGTCGGTTAAAGTTGAAGATCAAAAATTATGTCCTCGTTATCAAGCTCTTAAAATAGAAAATATTGTTGTTAAAGAATCACCAGCCTGGTTGAAAGAGAGATTAATTGCCGCTCAACAGAGACCGGTTAATAATATTGTTGATTTGACAAACTATATTATGTTGGAAATCGGGCAGCCCATGCACGCTTTTGACGCCGATAAAGTAAAAAAAATCACAGTCAGGCCGGCTCGCGTCAATGAAATTATAGAAACTCTGGACGGTCAAGAAAGAACTTTAAATACTGATGACTTAGTTATTGCTGTTGATAAAGAGGCGGTCGCTATTGCCGGCATCATGGGCGGACAGGAGAGCGGTGTATCCTCGGAAACAACCAGTATAGTGTTGGAAGCGGCTAATTTTCAAGCGGCGTCTGTCCGTCGTACTTCACAAAGATTAGGTTTAAGATCAGAATCTTCTTTGCGTTTTGAAAAATCTTTAGACCCGGCGTTAACGGAAATTGCCATTCGTCGTTTTCTTACTCTCTTAAAAAAGCTTTGTCCGGAATTTAAAATTGGTGGCAACTTGATTGATATTAAAGGGGCGGAAAATGAAGTCCTGGTTATTGATTTAGATTTATTCTGGTTGGAGAAAAAAATTGGTCAGCCAATTCCTCGAGATGAAGTTATTAATATTTTAAAAAAGTTAGGTTTTACTGTTACGGAAGTGACAACTAAAAAAGATTCAATTGATATATTATCCGTCACAGTTCCCTCTTGGCGCGCCACTAAAGACGTGAATATTAAAGAAGACTTGGCGGAGGAAATTCTACGTTTCTATGGATACGATAATGTTGTATCGCGTTTGCCCCTAGAGATTTTACGGACACCGGAGAGCAATCAAAGATTAATTTTGGAAAGAAAAATAAAAAATATCTTATCCCTGCGTGCGTCTTTGATGGAAACTTATAATTATTCTTTTGTTGGCGTTGATCAATTAACTAAATTGCATGTAGACTTTTCTCATTATTTGAAAGTTGTTAATCCTTTGTCGGAAATTCACACTCATCTTCGTCAGTCTTTAATCCCCGGCTTAGTCGCTAATATTAAAAGCAATCAAGCCAAGGCCGATAGCTTAGCCTTCTTTGAAATTGGTAGTGTTTTCTTTGATAGTGCCGGTAATTTACCGAAAGAAACGGGTGGCGAAGAATCCTTACCATATCAAGAGAAGCGACTGGCCTTTGTTTTAGCCGATGAAAATGATAATTTACTTGGTCGCTTAAAAGGAGTAGTTAATATGTTGTTGCAAAGTTTGCTTGGTTTTAACACGGAAGTAGAATTTATTGAGGTAGATAATATTCCGGGTTGGGCGACGGCTGGCATTAGCGCCAAGATTATAACTATGGGTCATGATATTGGTTTAGTAACAATGGTGAGTCCCGCTGCGACCGCTGCTGTAAATTTAAAAAAGCCCATTGCACTAGCTGAAATTAATTTTGATCTTTTATTTGATCTAGTTTTAGCCCAACCGAATCTTAAATTTTCTGGAGTTTTAAAGTATCCGCCTTTGACGCGCGATCTGGCGATTGTGGTTTCGGAGGAAATTTTGTATAATAAGGTTAGAAAAGCTATTAAAGATTTTGATGCGCTTATTAAATCGGTAGAATTGTTTGATGTTTATAGCGGTGATAAATTAGAGTCGGGTAAAAAAAGTTTAGCTTGGCATTTAGTTTATCAATCAGAAGACAAAACTTTGACCTCAAATGAAGTTGATAATTTACAAAACAAGTTGTTAGAATATTTGGCGGAAAATCTTGGTGCTAAATTACGCGACTTTTAATTAAAAAATAATATTATGTTCAATACTTCCGGTGATATTTTAGATATAACTTTAGCTGTCTGTGTGGTAGTTCTAACCGTTTTTATTTGTCTTGGTTTATATTATCTGGTGTCTGGTATACATAAGATCCATAAAGTTATTAAAAGAGTTGATGACGGAGTAAGCAAGGCGGAAGAAATTATTGAAATTGCCAGAGAAAAATTAAAGAATAGTAGTGCTTATTTTATGATCTTGGGTGAGATTGCTAAAAAAGCTATGGAATTTGTGCAAGAGAAACGAGAGAAAAAGAATCCCGGCACCAAGAAGAAAAAATAAATATTAAAGAGTATAATAAAAAATACTTCCCGACCTGGGAAGTATTTTTTTCGTCCTAACACGACAAGCGTTGGGATTTATTTTTTATAGCGACAATCACGGTTGCTACATTTTACTCCACTGTCTTTAATGTCTATTAATAAACCACCGCAATCGGGACATTTTTCACCGGTAGGAGCGCCGGAGTAAGCGTTTTTGCAATCAGGGTAATTACTGCAAGCGTAAAAGGGACCACGACGACTGAATTTTTTAACGATTTTTCCTTTTTGACAAATAGGACAAGCAACTGCCTTAGCGTCTTCCGGATTATCAATATTTTTAATGTTCTTACATTTAGGATAAGCTGAACAAGCTAAGAATGGCCCGTATTTTCCTATGCGAACTTTCATGGTTGTGCCACATTTATCACAGACTTCACCGGCATATTTTTTTTCTAATTCTATAGTTCCGGCGTCAGGTTTTTTTTCTTCGGCTCCGCCTTCGCCGACGTATTTTTTAATATTTTTACAGTCTGGATAAGCTGAGCAGGCCAGGAATTTACCGAAGCGTCCGGTTTTAATAATCATTGGCGCGCCACACTTGTCACAGATTTCTGTGGATTTTTCTTCAGGCATAATATCTTTTTTATTAATTTCTTCGTATTTATTTTGTAAATTTGTATGAAAGTCTCCGTAAAATTCACTGATAACCGGTTGCCATTCCTTGTCGCCGGTAGCGATAGCATCTAAATTATCCTCCATTTTAGCAGTAAAGGCATAGTCAACGATATTACTGAAATGTTTTATCAATAAATCAATAACCACAAAGGCAATCGGGGTCGGTTTTAATTTTTTATTTTCATCTCTTTCTACATAATTACGGACGATAATAGTATTGATAGTTGGAGCATAAGTAGAAGGTCGCCCAATGTCATGTTTTTCTAGTTCTTTAACTAATCCGGCATCAGAATAACGTGCTGGTGGGTTAGTGAAATGTTCTTCCGTTTGTAAATCTAAGATTTTTACAACTTGTTTTTCTTTTAATTGAGGTAGTTCCTGTTCCTTGGTTTTTTCTGGCCAAACTTTTAAGTAACCAGGAAAAACTAACATTTGTCCGCTGGCTCGGAAAATGTAAGCTTCATCATCAACCGTGGTTTTAACATCAATGGTCGTGGAAGCCAGTTTAGCGGCCGGCATTTGGCTCGCCACGGCTCTTTGCCAGATAAGACGATATAATCTCTCTTGCCCCTTCTCTAGCTTGGCGGCTAGCATATCAGGCGTATTAAGAGCCTCAGTCGGTCTAATGGCCTCATGAGCCTCTTGTGCGTTTTTACTTTTATTTTTAAAGAATCGTCCACCCTCAGTTACATACTCTTTGCCGAGATTTTTGTTCAACCATTCAGTAGAATCGGCAATAAACTTTGGAGAAAGATTGAGGGAGTCGGTACGCATATAAGTAATGTGTCCCTCTTCGTATAACTTCTGAGCCAGAGTCATGGTTTGTTTAGCACTAAAACCAAGATGACGATTAGCCGCTTGCTGGAGAGTGGAAGTGGTAAATGGCGCCGAAGCATTTTTGCTTACTTGTTTTTGTTCAATCTTTTCAATTGTATACTCCGCCTTTTTTAAGATTTTTTTTAATTTAGCGGCGTCGTCTTTTTTTATTTCTAACTTATTAAAAGTCTTATTGCGAATTTTATATAAATCGGCACTAAACTTATCCTTGTCTGTATCGCCGATAAAATCAGCCGTTAGACTCCAATACTCCTCTTTATTAAAAGCTGTAATTTCTCGTTCCCTTTCTACAATTAAACGAGTAGCAACACTCTGAACACGACCGGCCGATAAACCTTTCGCGACTTTTTTCCAAAGGAAAGGAGATAATTCGTAACCAACTAAGCGATCTAAAATACGACGCGCTTGTTGAGCGTCCACCATGTTATTATCAATTTTTCGTGGTTTTTCTAGAGAAGCTAAAATAGCATCTTTGGTGATTTCATGAAAGACGATACGCTTAGTCTCATTAGCTTTTAAGCCTAAGGCTTGAGCTAAATGCCAAGCAATAGCCTCTCCCTCACGGTCTTCGTCAGAGGCGAGAATAACATTATCCGATTTTTTAGCAGCCGCTTTGAGAGTTGAGACGGTTTTTTTAGCCTTGCTGGGAATAACGTAGCTAGGCGTGAAGTTATTTTCAATATCTACCCCCATAGTACTTTTTGGTAAATCGCGAATATGTCCGAAAGAAGACTCTACTTGGTAATTTTTACCTAGAAATTTACTGATAGTTTTAGCTTTGGTGGGTGATTCTACAATAATTAAATCCATATATTTATTTTAAACTATAACCGAATCCATCATTAATGATAATTTCCCTAAGCTCTAATATACTTAGTTTACTATTTATTATTGTGGTGTCAAGCTTAGAGATTTTATTTATTTCGTCGGCGCTAATTTTTTCCGTGCGTTCCGTCGCCTGTTTAATTAGCTGATATATGATTTTTTCTGATGAATCATTTAAATCCGGTAGCTCTTTTTTTGTGGTTAATTTTTTATTATTGTCATTTTGGTTTTCAATGTTGAATACTTGTAAAATGTCGCTAAGTTCGCTCACAGGCCTTGCTCCTTCCTTAATTAAATGATTGGGTCCGGCGGAAAATTCAGAAAAGATTGACCCCGGAACAGCTAAAACTTCACGATTTTGTTCAAGAGCATAGGTAGCGGTAATTAAAGCTCCAGATTTTCTTTTAGCTTCTATTACTAAGGTTGCTTCCGTTAAGCCGCTAATTAAACGATTACGGCGTGGGAAGTTAGTTTTGTAAGGAGGTGTGTCAGGAGGAAATTCACTAATTATAACACCCCCGGAATTTATAATATTCTCTGCTAGTTTGAGATTTTCTCGGGGATAAATATTATTTAGTCCGGAACCAAGCACGGCTAGAGTTATGCCCTGAGATTTTAAGGTGGTTTGATGGGCCAAGCTGTCCACCCCTAAGGCCAGACCGCTAACTATTTCTATATTTTGTTTTATTATGTTGGGTAATAGTTCGGTGATTATTTTTTCAGCGTAGGCACTATGTTGGCGAGAGCCGACAACTGCCAATCTTTTAGTGTCGGTTGTCGTGTGTAGCGCCCCCTGATAATAAAGTAGAGGCGGGGCGGCGGATATTTCTTTAAGAAGCGGCGGATAGTTATTATCTTTTATGCTTATGAATTTAATATTTTTAGCTGTTAATTCTTCTTTGGATTTTTCTAAAGAAAAACTTTTTCTCCAGACAATAAATTCTTCAATTACATTTAAGGGTAAACCGGTTTTGATGAGATCTGTGATTTTTGCTTGCCAGGCCGTAGCTAAATCAGAAAAATAGTTTTCCAGTTTACGCAGACCCATCGGACCGATTTTTTGAAAATTATTAAAAGACAAATAAGCGTCACGTTCTTTTGAGTTGATAGAATTAATCATATTTTTAAATTATTAAAAAATCCCCCTAAATTTTTTAGGAGGATTTTATGTTTAGTTTAGATTTTTGATGTCTAGCGTTGTTAGTAATTCTTTCAGTTTTATTCGTTCATCGCCACCAAAAGCTTTAAGAACAAATTGTTCGGGGGGAATATGCGTTCTTAGTAAATCATTTTTAACACCTAGGCGCAGACGAGTGAATTTTTTTGTTTTGAGATGATTAATAATAGACTGAATACCGCGATGTCCGGCGCTACCGGAATCGGTCGCAATTTTATAAGTTCCAAGGTCCAAGTCTAAGTCGTCCTGAATAACAACAAGGACATCATTTAAGTCAGAATCTTTTTTATTAAGAAGACCGAGACTTTTTGGTAATAATTTGTAGTAGTTTAAAATTTTTTGCACGCTTTGACCGGAATTATTCATGAAACTAAGTGGTTTTACAAACAAATAATCCCCGTCTTTATAGGTTAGGGCTTGAAATTTTTTGTTTTCCGACCATTTTACTTCACCCAAATGAAAATCCAAAGCTAACCAGCCGGCATTGTGACGAGTATTTTTATATTGTTCCCCGGGATTACCCAGGCCCACGATTATCTTCATACTAGTAATTATAAGTGGTATGAGATTTTTTTTCTTTACTCACTTTAACTCTGATAGGTGTCCCGATGAAACCGTGTCTTTCGCGTAGACGATTCTCCATAAAACGAACATAGGAAAAATGTAAATCATCGTGAGCTCCAATACGAACAGTAAAAGCCGGTGGGTTTGAGGATATTTGATTAAATTCATAAATGCGCGGCGCCTTTGTTCCCTTGCCTTTGGCAGGTTTATGGATTTTAACAACCGCTTTCATAAATTTTTCACACTGTGATTCGCTTAAGGATAATTTTCTTTGTTCGGAGATGGTTAAAATCAAATCCAAAATTTTATTAACCTTTTCTCCGGTTTTAGCGGAAATAAATTGGATCGGAGCCCAGAGCGCGAAAGACATTTTATCATATAAAATGCTCTTCCATTTTTTTGTATCTCGTAGTTCTACTTTATCCCATTTATTAAGAATAAAAACCAAACTTTTTCCACGTTCTATAATTTCTTGCACCAGCTTGGCGTCTTGGTGTGTTAAATCTTCGCTGATATCTAGTACTAATAAAGCAATATCAGCTTGATCTAAAGATTTTAATGATTTTAAGATGCCATGTTTTTCCATACCTATGGAATTACGGCTATGTCGCGCAATTCCCGCCGTATCTACTAATTTGATAGTTTGGTTCTTATAAGTAATTTTTGTATTTTGTGGTTCACGTGTAGTGTGTGGCACGGGGCTGACGATAACGCGTTCATAGCCGAGAATAGCGTTTAGTAAAGATGATTTGCCGACATTCGGTTTACCAATAATTGCCACCCGAACAGCGTCTGCTTGTTCTGTCGCAATCTCTTTCTTTTTACTTGTCTTTAATTTTTTGTCATCTTTTAATCTTTTAATTATGGCGTCTAGTAAATCACCCGTCCCCAGGCCGTTAGCTGCAGAAATAATATAGGGTTCACCCAGGTTAAGACGATTGAATTCTGCCGTTTCCGGGGCTAAGCGAAAACTATCAGTTTTATTGGCGATAAGAAATGTTTTATTGGCGTATTTCTTTTTATTTTTTAATTGATTAGCGAGTGTCTGGTCTTCCGGCAGTAGTCCCGCTTTAGTATCTACTAAAAATAAAATTAAGTCCGCTTGATCCAGATATTCTTGTGCTTGTTTTTGTGATTGAATATCAATATCATTTTCTTCCTGGCTAACTTTTTTTAATTCTTTATTATTAATAATTCCCGCCGTATCAACTAAATCAAAAGTATTCCCTCCCCATTCTACTAGGCCGAGATTACTATCGCGAGTTGTGCCGGCAACATTAGAAATCAAAGCCTGTCTTTTTTCTACAAGAGCATTAAAAAATGTTGACTTACCGACATTGGTGCGTCCGGTTATTACGACTAAGGGTAATTTTTTTTCTGGACGATGAGACATAAAATTAGTTATTACTATTCGTCGGGCTATTCGGCTTTATTAGCGTCGGTACCGACTACCAGAATAAAGTCGGGACTGGAACTGGCTGTTTGATAATTTGTGAGCCAAGTTGGTAGTTGAAATGATTGATAAGCATCAGTAGACTGTTTTAAGACAGACAAAGATTCAGTTTTAGTCCCGGCGCTTAAATCGTAGACAGTTGTTTGCGAATAATTTCTTTCCGGAGCGTTACCTGTATTTAAAATATTGAATTTATATTGTTCTAACATGACTGCCGTTTTCCCGGCTAAACCGGTAATCCAAGTTCCATTTAGAACTAATACTTTAGCGCTATCATTAATAGGGATGAGTGACTGAGTAGCAGATATTACCACATTGTCTGTAAATATATTTTGCACCAAATTACGAATTTCTGCAAAATTTCCAGAGCGTGGCGTGAGAATATAAGCTCCACCCTCACCCCGCCCAGAAACTAATAAATTATCAGGAGCGTCGCTTAAAACTTTATTAATTATGGCGGAACGATCAATATCTTTAAATAAATCCCAAAGTCTCAGGATTTCCCAAACATTAAGGTTGGTAGAAATGTTCTTATTTAATTCGCTAATCAATTTAGTAACTATTATTGGATTGAGTAAAATATTACTAGATAATAGCTTTTCTTTAACGGCTTCTAAGACTAATTGTTGACGTCTAGCTCGGGCGAAGTCAGACCCCTCAATCCCGGCAGCATGTCGACTACGAGCATACTTTAAAGCCAAAGAGCCGTTCATGTTTTGTCTTCCTTTTTCAATATGTAAGTGTTCAAAACGAGCGTAGTAGTCGGGATTATCTTCTTGGCCTAGTATTGGATAGCTATAATCATCTAAGGTGTTTTCTACGTTAACAGTGATACCACCTAGCTCATCAATAATTGTAGCAAAGCCGCTGAAGTCTATGCGGACGTAGTATTCTATTGGTACTTGCAGAAGTTCACTCATAGCAGCGGCAGTCGCCGTCCCTCCACTGCCTGCTTCTTTTTGTTCAGCGTAGGCATTGATGCTATTAATTTTTTGCCAGTTACTTATTGGCGCCACTAAGTCGCGTGGTAAAGAAATTAGAGATGTTTGTTTGGATGATGGTTGAAAACTGGCCAGCATGATGGTGTCAGTTAAGGAAGATCCTTCATGTCCTTCGCCTCCCATACCTAATAGTAAAATGTTAATACGGTCATTCTCTTCTCCTTTAATTTTTTTATCGGCGCTAGGAACTAGATGACGTAAACTATTAATAAACATTTCTCCCTGTGGCCACCAAGTTGAACCACTTTGTCCGGAAATTAAAATTTTACTGGAAAAAACCAGGATAACAACAACTACCGCGATGGTGTAGGTTAAGAAACGTTTGGTTTTTTTCCCGCCGGTGACAGCAATAAGCTCTTCAGCAATATCCGGCTCCCTGCCTTCCAGACGATCAGCTTCTTCTAATTGTTTTTTAAAATCAATCATAAATGTCGGGCTGCCCGGAATTGAACCGGGATTACACGCACCCGAAGCGTGCGTAATGCCGTTATACCACAGCCCGTTTAAATTATCTCTTTAACTAGCCCATTCTGGGCTACTTAAATTTGTGGACTTGAGGGGACTTCCGCGTTCGCTTTTCTTGCGAAAAGCTCTCTTGTCCAGACCGGCCGCTAAACGCTCCTTTAGTCGCGTTTATCGTCGCTCGATTATTCGTCGTCGCTTCCGCTCCTCCTCATATCTCGCTCGCCGCTTGTTCGAGTCCCAATATATAAATTTAACTAGCCCATTCTGGGCTACTTAAATTTGTGGACTTGAGGGGACTTCCGCGTTCGCTTTTCTTGCGAAAAGCTCTCTTGTCCAGACCGGCCGCTAAACGCTCCTTTAGTCGCGTTTATCGTCGCTCGATTATTCGTCGTCGCTTCCGCTCCTCCTCATATCTCGCTCGCCGCTTGTTCGAGTCCCAATATATAAATTTAACTAGCCCATTCTGGGCTACTTAAATTTGTGGACTTGAGGGGACTTCCGCGTTCGCTTTTC
>MNUT01000010.1 GCA_001871165.1 Candidatus Falkowbacteria bacterium CG1_02_37_21
AAAAATATTGCTGATTGTCAAACTTATAAACTCACTTTCAATAATTACTGGGCAATAGCTGTTAGAACAAAGCGGGTGAGACCGTAAGCGGAAAAAATAACAGCCATGCCAATTGCCGACCAAACTAAAATATCTCTACCATTTTTTACTTTTTCTGGACTGCCAGCAGAAGTCATCCACACTAGACCGCCATAGACAAACATTAAAAGAGCAATGGATCCAACTACGCCTAAAGCGTTATTAATAACTTTACCGATTAGGGCTTGAGGGGAATCAATACTACCGAGAGGGTTTTGGATGCAAAGGTCACCGGTTTTACTATCCTTGCCATTTTCACAAGTAGTTACCGCATCACCTTTGGCGGCCAGAACTAAACCGCCAAAAAACAAAATAGTAGATAAAACTAAAAACGTTAATATGTATTTTTTCATTGTTATAATGATTAAATTTATTAATATTATTATAACATTCCTTTAAAAAATAAAAAAGAGGGTCAACAATACAAATTGTCTCCCCTCCTATAGAACTATTAACTTTTTGCCGTCACTTTTACCGTAACGACTTCGGCGACTAGAGCCCTAATTTTAAATTTAGGGTCCAGTCTTTCTGGAATAATAAGGCTAGGACTATCATGATAAGTAGTATCTGAAAATACTATATCATGATTATACGTCTTAGAACTTATAGAATAATGCCATTTCCCACATGATTGAAAGGAAATGACGGGAGTTTCTTCTCCGGCTTTTAGAGAATACTTATACTCGCCGGGGCCAAGGACTACTTCGCTAACTTTTACCGGAATCATCCTCGATGATGAAGAGTTTTGTATAACTGATTGTCTGGATTGAGCAAGCTCTTCTTTTAACTCGCTCGGACTAACAACGTCAATATAATCAGCTTCAATCCAATAATGTCTACCATCAACAAATGAACCCGTCTCTTTCGGCAATTGGATTTCAACAAATCCTTGCCCCTGATAAGACATGACTTCATTCTTATGATTGTAGACCTTCACAAGAATATCGGGATGTAAATATACCATTACATCAGATAAAGATTTAATAACTTTATTACCATCTTCATCTTCTCCAAAAATAGGGACGTAAAGAACTTTCACGTCTCTATTAGGCCTGGCATAGGTGGCGAGTGCATTAGCTTCGCCCTCTATACTGGTTCTGTCTTGCCAAGAATTGAATTCCATCCCCCTGGTTATCATATGTCGTGCGGTAGCTCGAAAACTATCAGGCGAAGCCCATTTCCAGCTAGCCACTAAACAAAGGCCAATAACCAGAGGTATCATGATTTTATCAACCACATTAATTTTAGAGGCTGACGCAAACATAATAATACTTAGAAACACGACTATCAACATAACCTTCACAGTCAACACTTCAGGATAAATAACTCCTAAAAAAGCGAAAAATGAAAGCCATGCCACAAACATACGGGCGCCAATCGGAAAGACTTGATCATTAATTTGAACTAGTCTCAGAATTAACCCATGTGGAAACCAAACAATTAAGAATAAACCGATAGCTATTAGGAAACAAGTTCCCGTAATAAAACAACTACCAATAATTATTCCAAACGATACTAATGCAACTATAACGGCCCCAACTATCCATAAAACTATAAGATAAGTGGCCGCTTCTTTAACAATATCATCCCTATGATTGCCCAAAAAATCAATTGCTTTACCTGGTAAGGACAAGAGAAATCCGGACATGTGAGGAAAAACTAAGGGAAGAATTACAAAAAATGTAATTATTCCAATTATTAATAACAAATTCATGATTAAACTCCTATTTCAATTTCTAAAATTTCTAAGAATTACTAGCAAACCAGTTGTCAATTCTGTTTCGAAGACTTTTTACTTCGTTTACACCGTTTTGAACTTTTGGGTTATTAGATATGTCTTTGCTCACTTGAGCCACCTTCTTTATACTATCCTGCAAATTTTTACCCATTGTTTCAAAGCTACCAGAAGAACCTAAGAACACGGCTATTTGGTCTTTATCCATCTTAGACATTATATAAATGGATTCTCCGCCCCTAACATTCAAAGTCATGGCAGTCTTACTAATGACTAAATTACCTTTTTTATCAAAGATAAGATTTCCATCCTTGTCTAATAAAGGCTCCTCAATTGTTATAGACTGTTCATCTTTACCAATGATTTCTCTTATTCTTGCTGCTGCTTGTGTGTTGTCAATAATTTCCTGACACACCCTGATAATTTCATCTACACTAACTTTACGTTTGATAAACGCGTAAGAGCAGGCACTTTGGAATAAAGCTTCATCATTAGTGCCAAAACCTCCAAAAAGAGACGATAAAGCTTTACCTCCTGGTTCCTTATTTTCACCTTTGAAAAAATCTATAAGGTTAATCATAGCGAAATCAAGAGCTGCGGCTTTAAGAAGATTAATTTTTCCATCAGACATGATAATACTCCTTCTATTTTGTTTAATTTAATTTTTAAGGAACCCCTTTTGCGAGGGCATCCTAATCTCATTGTATTGCTAGAATTATACATCATTTTTGGATTTTTGTCAAGATAGACAGCTTCTAAATATATAAATTTGCTAATATTAGTAGAAAAAATCTATATAAAATTTATAAAAATTAGTTGACAAAATAAATAAAACGTTATAAGCTACTAAGATTTAAAATCAACTATTCTTTAACAACCAACGAGGATTTCTCATGGAAAAGAACAAACAAATATGGCAATGGTTCTTTATTATTACCGCTTTTATCGCGATAATAATAACAACTATCATATACGTAGTTATGCCCTCAAAAATATCCCCCTACTGGTCTATTCTTGTAGGTATAATAAGTTTTATTATATTCGTAACACCAGCAATATTGGACGGGTCTAAAGAAATTAAAAGCTATGGCAACAAGGAAAACTATGTCACTATCCTCGAGCAATATATAGGATACCCTCTTCCTCCCAAAAAATATTACCTTTTTCCTTACTTCAATCTTATCCAATTATATTTCCTACCTAACGGTAAAGACAAAATTCCTATAGTCGTAAATGCGAGATTTAAAGACTATCCAACGACAATAGAGCTAATGTTCGCTTATGAAATAACTGACTATATTAAATGTTATGACAACTACGGCCTAAGCAGGTTAACACGGGAAATAACTAACGAACTAAGCTTTTTTTTCAGTAATATCATGCAAACCTTAAAGCGAACAGCCGAACAACAAGAATATTTTTCTTTGAAGTCTATTGTCGGATATAATCTAGAAACATGGGATAAACTGTTTGCACATAACTCATCTCCCAAAAAATATGATCTAACTAAAGAATTTCTTAATCCCAAAACACTAAATTTGCATTACAAAAAAAGTAATATATATCAACTTTTAGAAAAATTTGATATAAAGCCTATTTGTTTAGAATTTCCGAACTTTGAGCTCATTCTAGAAGAAAGTAGAAATTCCAAGCTGCCTATAGATCAAAAATTGTTAGAAAAAATCAAAATAAAATTTCCTAGGCAATCTCTAATGGGAAATGATGATTATAAATCTTACATAAAAGAACAATGCTCTATTATACAAGACAAAGTTAATTCGGGTATTGATATTTGCTTGGATTGCCTGACTTGGTCCAAGAAATGCTCTTGTGGTAAATGTCTGGTCTGTCACGATGAAATCAATGGAGAGTGCGTACCATGTTATCATAAAAACAAAAAAATTAGACAAGCAAAAACAGCTTTCAATAATGGCCAAGATGTTTGTCTAAACTGCTCTACAATTGAACCTAATCGCTGCGGCGGTTGCGGCGCCTGTTTAGAATGTAATACAGATTATGGATATAGCGAATGCTCAGTCTGTTATGACGGTGATTAACCTTAAGCCGGAAATTTATTTTCGGCTTTTTTATATTTAAAAAACCACCCTATACGAGTGGTTTTTCTTCTGAGCCGTTGACCGGGATTGAACCGGTGACCTTCTCCTTACCATGGAGATGCTCTACCAGCTGAGCTACAACGGCCTAAACTTACAGGTTCTCTATTTTATCTCTCCATTCCTCTAACTTTTGATTTTCAGGATTCACCGTTGCCAGCTTTTCCCAAATTTCTATAGCTAAATTTTTATCTTTTATAATTATACTTAAATCTAAAATTAAATCAAGGTAGCGGGGATTATTAGGCTCGTGCTCCAAAGCTTCCCTAATATTCTCTAAGGCCGCCGCCGAGTCACCGGCTTCTTTTTCCACGCCAGCTAAAGCGAAACAAACTTGTTGCGGGGTCGTCTCCCCTGCCCCCTCGTCACCACTCATTTTCTGGCGCGCCAATTTTAAAGCATAGGCATAAGTCTCTCTCGCTTCCGTCCATTTTTTTTGTTCAGTATAAAGTTCAGCCAACTGCACAAAAGCAGCTAAATTTTTCTGATCCAAACTGATAATTTCTACCAACTTATCTTCCACGTCTTCCTCGTCTTCTTTTTTAGTAGCTACTTCCGCCGCCAAAAATAATTCTTTAATCTGCTCCTGCTTCTTCTGTTTAGGAACTCTGATGCTAACTTTATAATTTATTTTTACTTTTTTTAAATGGGTCTGCCAATTACGTAAAACCAGGCCCAACCTTTTTTCTAACCATAACCAAATACGACCAAACCAACCGCTCAATACGGCCACATCTCTTTCCACGCGAGCTTTAATTATTTCTTCCTTAAATTTAGCTTCTTTTTCGCCGGGAATACGACCAACATCCAGAATCGCCAAAACCGGAAATTTTCTCACAATAATAATAATTATTATTATCAAAGCTACAATAATTATAATTAAAGAAATTACTGGGAACATATGGACATGAATTCAGTATTATTAATAGAGGCGGCTCCCACCAGAAGACCGTCAATATTTTTTTGTTGTAAAAATTCTCCGGCATTTTTAGAATTTACGCTACCGCCATAAATAACGCGCAAATTTTTATGTAAAATCCTAGCCGCTCGCCCTTTAAGAAACTTTTGAATTTCTTCAGCCTCCATGGCAGACATCGCTCTGGCGCTACTAGAACTACTAATAGCCCAGATTGGTTCATAGGCAATAATCAAATCCGCCGCACTCTTAATCTTTACTCCTCGTAAGGCTCTATTTAATTCTTTAGATAAATATTTTCTGGCTTCCCCACTTTTCTTTTCCATTAATTTTTCTCCCACACATACAATAGGAGTTAAGTTATAGGTGAGAGAAGTTTTTATTTTTGCGTTAATAATAGAGGAATTTTCATGTAAATGCTCACGTCTTTCACTGTGTCCAACAATAACATATTTCACGCCTAAAGCGGACAAATCAGCCGCTGAGACCTCGCCGGTAAAGGCGCCACGATCAGTCATGGCACTATCTTGCGCCCCTAATTTTACAGGACTAGAATGAAAAATCTTAGCCAGTGGGGTAATAGATAAATAGTCGGGACAAATTACAACCTCGGATTTAATTTTTTGAGATTTTTTGACAGAAGCTAACACTTGTTTAGCCAAAGCTAGAGAAGACTTATAGTCTAACTTCATTTTCCAATTGGCGATAATAATCTTTTTCATATTATTTGGGAATATTTTTATGCTTAGCCCAAGTGATAGTGCGATCAATCCCCTCCGTCAAATTAACCGTCGGCTCCCAATTTAAAATTTCCTGAGCGCGCTGATAGCTTAAACAACTTCTTCTTTGTTCTCCCGGCTTACCAGGTTTTTCTTGTACTTTTATTTTCTCACCCAAAGCCCGACTAATATCGCGACGAATATCCAATAGACTACTTTCCTGACCTGAGCCAATATTAATTTCACCTTGATAAGTCACGTCTTTGGCGGCAACTAAGGCCTTAACAACATCATCAATATAAACAAAATCTCTTGTCTGGAGACCGTCACCGTACTGTATACTAGTCTTATTCTCCACAGCATTATCCACAAAAATAGAAACTACCCCTGCTTCCCCGCCCTTAAACTGGCGCGGTCCGTAAACATTAGCAAAGCGTAAAATTGTATAGTCAAAACCATAAACCTGATAATAACAATTCAAATATTTTTCAAAAGTAAGTTTATGAATACCGTAAAATGAAACCGGGTAAGCCGGAGCACTTTCTGGCGTAGGTCTTTCTTCCGACTCGCCATAAATAGCACCACCGGTAGAAGAAAAAATTAATTTCTTAACGCCGGACTGCCGACAATTCTCTAAAATATTAAAAGCCCCGCGGAGATTAACATCCAAATCAAACATTGGATTTTCCATGGACTTAGATACTTCCATTTGCGCCGCCAAATGATAAACTATTTCAAACTTCTCTGTTTGAAAAATTTTCTTGATGTCCGGCGAAATAATATCTACTTCATAAAAACGAGCCGCTGAGTTTAGATACTCTTTCTTCCCGGAAAACAGATTATCTATCACTATGACCTCATTTCCCTCCGCTATTAATTTATCTACCAGCGTGGAGCCGATAAAACCGGCGCCGCCAGTTACTAAAATTTTAGACATGATACTATAATAACACGATTATTTAAGAAAAAAAAGTCGGCAAAAATACTATAAAATATTAGCTAAAAATTAGCACGACTCACCCTTGTCAAACACTATTTTTTTTGCTAAAATAATAATAGATAATAGATTTAAAAATTAGACAAAAATGCCCATAAAATCAGGGAATTTTTTATTTTAACAGTATAACTCTTATGTCAAAAGATGCTAAAAAAACCAGTGACTACGGTGCTGAACAAATTACCGTTTTAGAAGGCTTGGACCCGGTGCGAAAGCGCCCCGGTATGTACATCGGTTCTACTTCCGCCGCCGGTCTGCACCATTTAATTTGGGAAGTAGTAGATAACTCTATTGACGAAGCCATGGCCGGTTATGCCACGGAGATTTCTGTCTCTTTACTGCCGGACCGCTTAGTAGAAGAAAGCGACAACGGCCGCGGTATTCCAGTTGATAAACATAAAGTGACCGGTGTTTCTGCTTTAGAAACCGTCTTAACCAAACTTCACGCCGGCGGTAAATTCGGTGGCGGTGGTTATAAAGTTTCCGGCGGTCTGCACGGGGTTGGTGTTTCCGTGGTTAATGCTTTGAGTGAATATTTGAAAGCTGAGGTTCGTCGTGATGGCAAGCTTTGGTCCCAAGAATATAAAATGGGTAAGCCACTGAAAGCCTTGAAAGCCATCGGTCCCGCCAAGGGCAGCGGCACCACTATTACTTTTCGCGCCGATAAAACAATTTTCACAGAATTAGAATATAATTGGGGGAAAATTTTGGATCGCTTACGCCAACAAGCTTATCTGACTAAAGGTATTACTATAAATGTTATAGACCAGCGCCCCGAACATCGCCCTAAAAGATATAAATTTCACTTTGAAGGAGGAATTAAGTCCTACATCAAGTCTCTGCACCGCAATAAAACTGTAAAAAACGACACAATTTTTTATGTTGATAAGGATGTTAGTGACTGTAAGGTAGAGTTAGCCTTACAATATAACGATGAATACAACGAAACTGTTTTGTCTTTCGCCAATAATATTCATAATCCCGAAGGAGGCACGCATTTAGTCGGCTTCCGAACCGCTTTGACGCGTGTTCTCAATAACTACGCGCGCAACAAAAATATTATTAAAGAGAAGATGGACAATCTGACCGGCGATGATGTTCGTGAAGGTTTAACTGCCATTATTAGCGTTAAGCTACCGGAACCGCAATTTGAAGGGCAAACTAAAGGTAAACTTGGTAACGCTGAAATGAAAGGATATGTAGAAAGTGCCTTTGGTGAAGCTTTCAATACTTTTTTGGAAGAACATCCAAAGGAGGCGGAAGCAATCGTTGGTAAATGTTTGTTATCAGCACAAGCGCGCTTAGCCGCTCGTAGTGCTCGTGCCACTATTTTACGTAAAGGGGCTCTGGAAGGAATGACTCTCCCGGGAAAACTCGCCGATTGTTCTAGTCGTCACCCGGAAGAATGTGAATTATATATTGTTGAGGGAGATAGCGCCGGTGGGTGTTGGGGAGAAAATACTAAAATAGCTTTAGCTGATGGAAGAAATGTATCATTCAAAAATTTAGTTAAAGAACATGCTCAAGGCAAGAAAAATTTCTGCTATACCATGCAAGCTGATGGGCATATTGGAATCGCTCCGATATTGAATCCGCGCCGAACTAAAACAAATGCTCAAGTAATTAAAGTAATTTTGGATAATGAACAAGAGCTGATTTGTACGCCTGACCATTTATTCCGACTGACAAACGGAAAATATATAGCCGCCAAAAAACTAACGCCAAATTATAACCTGGCGCCATTATATAGAAAATATTCTCAAAAAGAAGAGAATAAATCACATCTAGACGGCTATGAAATGGTATTTGATCCAAAAGCCAAAAAATGGAACTATACTCATGTTCTGGCGGATATGTTTAATTTAAAAAATAAAATATACCAAGCCGCGGCAGGTAAACATCGTCACCACGTAGATTTCAATAAAAAAAATAATAACCCCACTAACATTCAGAGGTTATCTCCCAAAGAACATCTACAAATACATTACAAAAATATAGAACAGACTCTACTGCGTCCCGATGTAATAGCTAAAGTAAAAGCGATACACCAAACTGCACAATATAAAGAAAAGATCGGGAAAATTATGAGCACTCCCACCATGAAAAAAATGCTCAGCGACCGAGCAAAAAAACAATGGGAAAATAAGGAATATAAGAAATTCATGGCGGAAAAATTCCTAAATTTCTATAAACTTAATGCTGCTTATAGAGAAAAAAATAACAATCTCCTCAATGCCGAGCAAAAAAAATATTGGGCAAACGCAGATAACCGAAACAAACAAGCCGACCGAGTAAAACAGTTCTTCTCTGCTCATCCGGAAATAAAAAAATCATTGGCAGCTAAAGCTAACGCGGAGTGGCAAAATCAAGAATTACTAGCTTGGCGTTCTGATACTACCAAGAAACAATGGACCGCAGAATTTCGGGCAAAACGTAAAGAGGCCTACGACCGAACTTACTATAAGAACACCATGGCCTTATTAAAAAGCTTGCAAGAAAAATACGGCACTACGGCTTGGTATGAAACCGTACGTCGCTCCAAAAGAAATAATAATTTGTTAAAATTAGAAACTTTTCAAAACAGATTTTTTGAGTCTGATGAAGCTAAAATGCAAGAGGCGGTTCAATATTATAACCACAAAATCAAAGAAATCAGAGTTCTAAAAAAACGAATAGATGTTTATGATTTAGAGGTTTCTGGCACACATAATTTCGCTCTGGCAGCCGGTATTTTCGTACATAATAGTGCTAAACAAGGCCGTAATCGTCGTTTTCAAGCTATTCTACCTTTGCGCGGTAAAATATTGAACGTGGAAAGGGCACGCTTAGATAAAATGTTAGCTAATAATGAAATTAAAAATTTAGTCATTGCTCTGGGTACTAATATTGATGACCAGCTTGATTTAGAGAAACTTCGTTATCATCGTATCATTATCATGACTGATGCTGACGTAGACGGCGCTCACATCCGCACCCTGCTCTTAACCCTCTTCTTCCGTCACTTTACCCCTTTAATTACCAATGGTCACATGTATATCGCTCAGCCGCCTTTATATCAACTAAAAAAGGGCGCAGCTGTTCGTTATGCTTATAGCGACGAAGAAAAAGAAAAAATCATTGAAGAGCTAGGCGGTAATTTAGCCGAGACTCTAGAAGTTGGAGAAGAAAATGACGAAGGAGAAAGTGATGAGATTGTTACTAATGATGAAAATGATGAAGCGACAGAAACAAAAACTGGCAAAAATAAAAAAGGTGCCATTGTGCCAGAAAAGAAGACCGCTAAAATCACCATTCAACGTTACAAAGGTTTGGGAGAAATGAATCCAAGTCAGCTCTGGGAAACAACTATGGACCCGGCAAAACGTATCGTCAAACAAGTAACCGTAGAAGATGCCGCTAAGGCTGATCAAATTTTTGATATGTTAATGGGTGATAACGTCGCCCCCAGAAAAAACTTTATTCAGACGCACGCGCAAAAAGTAGAAAACTTAGACATTTAAAAGTCTCTACTAAAGACTTAGGTTTATAATATGTATATTTATTTATTATCGCCGGTGATAGCCTTTATCTTCGCCCAAGGAACTAAAGTAATGTTGTTTTCATTTAAACGCAAAATTACTTGGCATGACGTTTTTGCTTATTCCGATATGCCTTCCGGTCATACGGCTGTAGTGGTATCTTTAGTCTTTATTCTCGGACTAAAGCTTGGTATTTCTTCCCCAATCTTCGCGACAGCTTTTGTTTATGCCACTATCATAATTGTTGATGCCATTGGTCTACGTAATTATCTCGGCCAACACGGCAAAACCTTAAATATCTTAGTAAAGGATTTAAAAGAAGATGAATTTTTGGATCGCAGTTATCCTAAACTACTGGAACATATTGGACACACCCCTCTACAAGTTTTAATCGGGGCTATAGTCGGAGCCACCACCAGCTTACTACTCTATTGGATTTTTTAATTTTGCATTTACTTACAAAAAAACCAGACACGAATGTCTGGTTTTTTATTTCTCTAAATATTAACGAAGAAGACTCTTCCCTGTCATATCGGGCGGAACATCAAGACCCATAATTTTTAAAACAGTCGGAGCGATATCTGCTAAGGTTCCCACGGGAGCCAGTAAACTTAAATCTGAGCTAATCGGATCAACCAAACCAATAGTCTTCCCGGAAAATTCCCGACCAATTATGAGAAAAGGTACGGGATTAGAGGTTCTTTCGGTATCGGGTAAATCAGTTGACATACTCTTCATATGTTCAACATTACCATGTGCCGAAGAAATAACTACCACGCAATCTTTAGACTCAGCCGTCGCGACAATAGTCCTTAAATATTTATCTAAGACTTCGGTCGCTTTTTGAGCTTGAAATAAATCACCACTCGCCGCTACTAAATCAAGATACGGGATAGTAGCAACAATAAAATCAAATTTTTCTTTGGCTATGGCTTTAGTAATTTCTTTAACTGCCTTAGTCAGGGTCACAAATGGTTGCGAAGAAGTTGCGCCGGAAGCGGAAGAAATTATATTATATTCTTCACCCACCAAACGTTCTTCTCGTCCACCATTAAAAAATACCGTCAAGACCGCTAGTCGTTCCGTCTCCACAATTTTCAATTGCTTTAAATTAGACGCCGCTAAAGTACTACTTAAAGTAGTCTCCGGTTTTATATCTTCATCAATAATTTCCTGGCCTGATCCTAGGGTAAGATAACGTGTATTTAAAGACTGGGCCGCCGTCGTTAAAACAGCCACCGGATATTCCCTGGCTAACTCCGTAAAAAAAGGCATGTTATCAGCATTAATAACATTAGCCTCACCGGCCGGTGCTACGCCAAAACCGTCTAATAATAACAGAAGAACCATAATAGTTAAATTTTACAAACGAATTAGATAAGCTCGCTAATAGCCATTAAGCGATTATATTTAGCCACGCGTTCACCCCGTGACAAAGAGCCAGCTTTGAGATAGTCGGCACCGGTAGCGACCGCCAAATCAACGATAAAATCATCACTGGTTTCGCCGCTACGATGAGAAACAATAACCTTATAGTTATGCTTCTGAGCCAATCTTAAACAGTCTATGGTTTCCGTTAGGGTTCCGACCTGATTAGGTTTAATAATTATACTGTTGGCAGCCCGCTCTTTTATCCCTTCGCGTAAACGAGCAACATTAGTAACAAATAAATCATCACCGACAATCATCATCTTGTCTCCCAGTTCTGCTGTTAACTCCCGCCACTCCGGCCAAGCATCCTCCGCCAAACCGTCCTCCAAATAAAGAATAGGATATTTTTTTAACCATTCGTGATACAAACCAATTAAATTGTCGGAAGTAAAATTGGCGTGGTCCAAGGGAAAAACATATTTTTTTGTAGCCTCCTCATACAAAACAGAGGAGCCAACGTCCGTTCCTAAATGAAAATCTTTTTCCGGCTGATAACCGGCTCGAATAATAGCGGCTAAAATAAGTTCAATGGCTTCAATACTGGAGTCTAGGTTAGGAGCGTAGCCCCCTTCCGCACCGGTATCGGTATCATAACCGGCTTCGCGTAAAACTTTACCTAGTTCATGAAAAACTTCCGCCCCTCGTCTCACCATTTCCGCCACCGGAGCCATAGTGGGAATAATTAAAAATTCCTGAAAATCCAAATTAGTATCAGCGTGTTTACCGCCGTTAAAAATATTAAATAAAGGATTTGGTATTTTTGGCTCACCTAGATTATAAGCTTCTTTTAAATAAACAAATAATTCTTTCTTTTCACTTAAGGCCGCCGCCCGAGCAGTTGCTAGGGACACTGCTAAAATTCCGTTAGCACCCAAACGAGATTTATTAGCCGTGCCATCCAAGTCAATCATTATCTTATCAATTCCCATCGGATCGGTAATTTTATGACCTTGTAGAGCGGGAGAAATAATTTCATTAACATTAGCTACCGCCTTAAGAACCCCTTGACCATCATAACGTTTTTTATCGCCGTCACGCATCTCGCAGGCCTCATGAACACCGGTTGAAGCGCCGCTCGGTACGCTCGCAACAGCACTTAAACCATTGTCCAAAAACACTTTAGCTTCCACAGTCGGATTACCACGCGAGTCTAAAATCTCCCGCGCTACAATATTTTTAATTTTGACCATAAATTTAATATATTATTTTTTGTAAGCCGGGCATAGCCTCACCACTCAGATAAGTTAGCATAGCACCGCCAGCCGTAGAAATCCAATCTACGTATTGAATCATCTTAGTTAATTTTAAAGCATCAACAGTCTCACCGCCACCCACTAAGCCATAAGCTAAGCCGGAGGAACGAGCCGCAATTAAAGTAGCCACGGCAATCGTCCCATGTCGAAACGGTTTATCTTCAAATTTTCCCAGAGGACCATTCCAAACTAAAGTCTGAGCGGTCTTAATTATATCAGCATAGGCAGCAATAGTTTGCGGTCCGATATCTAAAATACATTCATCCTTCTTAACATCCGCTACTAGACTAATACGCACCATTCCCTTCTTGTTCTGTACAAGCACATCAGAAGGCAACATGATTTTCTTTTTTAATTTTTTCCCAGAGAAAAATTTCTTCACCACCGGCTCCTGATCGGCATGCACCAAAGAACGACCAACAGGATAGCCCTGATACTTTAAAAAGTCATTAGCCATGGCTCCACCCAAAAGAATATAGGTCGCTTGCAAATATAATTTAGAAATCAAGGGGGTTTTGGTAGAAGCCTTAACTCCTCCCATCACCACAACCAAAGGCTTACGCGGTCGAGCAACTTTTAATAAAGCTCTAAGCTCCTTTTCCAATAAAAAACCAGCATAAGCAGGTAAATATTTTTTAATGGCCACTACGGAAGCTTGCTGGCGATGCGAAACGGCAAAAGCATCATTAACATAAATATCAACTCCAGTAGCTAAAGTTTTAGCGAAACGTAAATCGTTATCATATTCTCCCGAATAAAAACGTAAATTTTCCAACATAACAATCTCCCCCTCTTTCATCTTGGCAATAGTCGTCTTAACTTTATCCTCAATCACGCCGGGTAAAAATTTAACCGGCCGTTTTAAAAGTAATTGCAAACGCCTAGCAATCGGCTTAAGCGAAAATTCTTTTTGCCAGCCGGAAGGCTTAGCTAAATGCGTAGCAATAATAACTCGTGCCCCTCGCGTCACTAACCATTCAATTGTTTCTAAACCCTGACTAATTTTATAATCATCTTGAATTTTCCCCTCAATAATCGGCACATTAAAATCCGAGCGCAAAAAAACTATCTTATTCTTTAAATTTTTAATTTTACGCAAAGAATTAATATGCACAAATTATGTTAATTAATTTTATTTTAATTGACCCAATGTTATTTTCACTTCTTTCTCTACGCCGTCACGCTTATAGGTAATAGTGACTTCATCGCCAGCGTGATAAAAAGCTAAAATATTCGCTAAATCATGAGTGGCATCAACCTCCTGATTATTAACCCAAGTAATTATATCACCAGCTTCCAGGCCGGCAATATCCGCCGGACTATTTTTTTTGACTGCCGGCTGACTAGCACTAGCATAAAGTAAATTACCCTTGTCCGCCGTTGTCGTTCCAATCTTAACAGCACTCAAATCTAAATAATTAACTCCCAATAAAGGCCGGCCAGAAGAATCAAGCTGAGATAAGGTTGACCAAACAGGCGCATAAGAAAAGGCCGGAATTATTTTTCCGTTATCCGTGACAATCGCCGCCAAGTCACCAGCTAAGTTGAAAACAAAGGAATTATTAAACTCTCCTTTATCGCCGCCAGCTAAGACTAAATGAGCGCCCAGTGATTCACTACTAAGAACTGAGGTTTCGCGAGACCAAGCGCTTAAGGTTGTCGGCCAAACCGTATTGGATCCAGGGACATCAATCAAAGTACCTCCCAACACAAAATCTGCCCTAGTCATAATTTTTTTCACCGACCAACTAGTAGTACCGGCTAAATGCATTAATAAAACCCCATCCGATGAAGTAGCCATTTTATCAATTTTATATAATCTATGATCATTAGCAATAACTACGTAATTTTTAAATTTAAAAGCCTCGGATAAAATGGGTGATGTTGGGGCCGCCACCCAACCATCGGCGGTAATTACTAAGCCCACAGCTAAAGGCGAATCTAAATCATAATAACCAATTATATCATCTCCCTCCTCGGCACTAATTTCTTTAAAAATACCAAGCAGTAATGGTTGAACATTATTAACAGTCTCGGCAACTTTCAAATCCTGATTAACAACCACCTGTTTAGCGTCACGAATAATTAAACCGGGATTATTAGTCCCCAAGTCAGATAAATTAATATTACCGTAAGGGGCAACAAAATCCTGTAAAATATAAACCCGAGTAACAATTTCCCCTAAGATACCGGCCGCTAAACCACACAAAACAGCCACGGAGATGGTTAAGTAAAAATGTTTACTGACTAAAGATGATGAATTTGACATAAAATAAATTACAACCAACGGGCCGTTAAAAATAAAATTAAGAATATAGATACACTAAGCAAGAGTGGCAGACGTAAAGTGCGATAATTTAAATTGTTTCTTCCGGCTAAACGAATTATAGTCAAACCCAAATAGTAAGCCAGAGACAAAAACATCGCTAACAGATTAAAGACTAATGGCCATAAAGACAGGGCCCAAGCCAATTCAGTTAAAATTAAAACAATAACAAAAATCAAACGCCAATTTTTTTGCCAATTATCACGAGGAAATAAATTAAATTGTACAAATAATAAAGTAATAACCACCATCATTACTAGCGGAATAATAAAAGGCAAGAAACTTAAAAAAGCTGGCAGATAAAAAAGCACGGCCGCAAAAGCATAAATAGTCAAAAAACCACTCGCCATTATAATATGGTCAAGTCGTTCTCGCCATAGTGGCGCCGGAAAATAAAAATAATAATAAACACTGCGTAAGTAGAAAAAAATAAAAATAACTTCCAAAAATATCAATGATTGTATCCACACGTTGTTTAATAAAACGGCGACCAGACCAGAAAAACTTAAAAAGAGTAAAGTAGGGGCAATAATAAAAAGTAACCATTTATGCGGCTTCAAACGTGTCAAAAATTTAAGACTAATAATAATTAAAAGAGTGCCAAAAGCCAGGGCTACATAAAAAAAGCCTGCCTGCCTTAAAAATATCTGACTAAAAAGCCAAAGCAAAAAAGGCACAATTAAAATAAGCCATCGCTGCTGTTTCATACCAAAATTATAGCATCTTAACTAGCAAAAAACAAAATATAAAAAATATTGCTAGAGTTACTGTTGACGCACAAAATTAGCCAAAGTGGCAAAAAACCAACCGATCATATAGCCGATAATGATATTAATCACAAAGCCTATCAAAGCCGTAGTTACAGACCACTCTACAATCTGGAAAGGGTTAATCATGAAGTTAACGGAAAAAAACCAATTTAACAAATCATGAGCTACGCCCGACCAAACTAAAATAGTCCATGACACAGACTTTAAGGCCACAATAGCGGCCACAACCAAACCGGCTTTATTAGCATTGAATAAATTCATATTATCACCCCCCTTCTCTTCATATTTTACAATGTTATTTAACAACTACTTCTGTCCCAACCGGTGCATGTTCATAAACATAACGAGCGGAATCTAAGCCTAAACGAATACAACCATGCGAAACCGGATGACCCAGGTGGTCCTCACCTTCGCGATAACCGTTAGGCCAAACTGGTAGCTCGTGAATACCAATACTGCCGTTTCTCAAGCCATTCCCTCCTAATCCCATCCAGAATGGCATCCATAAACCATAAGCGGCTGACCAAGCTTTTTTAGCCTTATTTACAACCTGAAAAGTGCCTAATGGCGTCGCCATGCCCGGACGACCGGTAGAAACAGAAAATTCATGACGAAATTTATTATCCACATAATAAATAAGTTTCTGCTCGCTTAAATTAATTTCTATTTTTTGAGTTAAGCGCTTAGTGGAAGTAGAAAAAGGGTCATAGCCCCAGTCAATTTCCACTACATCCGGATAACCGTCCCCGTCGGAATCTAGAGTGGGGTCTATTATTGTTACCTCGCTGGAGGAAATAGGGTTGGGTGCCGTCGCTAAAGTCGCAGCCTGAACTTGATAGCCAAAAAACATCCCCGGCGTGAAAAATAAAAAAAATAATAAAAATGTCAGACTTCTAAACATGTTTTTTCTTATAATGATCTAAACCCCAAAAAGAAACAACCAAGAAAAACATTAAAGCCCCTAGAGCTAACAGGGCTAAAAATTTTCCCCGGCTTTGCAACCACAAACCGCTAAGACCAAAACTTAAAGATAAAATATAAAAAATCCCCACTGTCAGTGGCTGGCTCAAGCCCAGCGACAAAAGACGATGATGCAAGTGACTACGATCCGCGGTTTTAAAAGGATTCTGACCCAATGCCAAGCGACGAATAATTGTCCAAGCAACATCCATAATCGGAATACCCATTACCAAAAGAGCCATAGCAATTTTAGCACCGGAAATAATAGCTAAAACTCCGAGAATATATCCAATTAACAACGAGCCACCTTCACCTAAAAAAATTTTAGCCGGGTGCCAATTAAAAACTAAAAAGCCAACAGAGACACCGGTGAGTAGAATGGCCGCCAAAGCGATATCCGGCTGATAATAACGTGTCGTTAAAGTAAACAAAAAAATAATAAAACCACCAATCGCCCCCAAACCGCTAACTAAACCATCTACCCCGTCCAGCAGTTTAGTGGTATACATCATGCCCATCATCCACAAAAAAATAAAAAATGGTGAAATAAAGAATAAAGAATGTAAATTAAGAACACCGCCGAAAGGATTAGTAATCTTCTCTATAGATACCCCACCCCAAATAAGCGCCCCAATCGCCAAGACAGGAAAAATAATCTGCTGTTGTGATTTTAAATTATATTTATCGTCTAAAATACCGCCACCGGCAATGATTAAAGCGCCGACACTAAAACCAATTAAATGCGACCAATGCAAAGTTCCGGAAAAAAAATGGTCAGACAGCAAAAACAAAATTATAAAATAAGAGAAAAAAATGGCTAAGCCTCCTAATAAAGGCGTAGTCTGAATATGAATTTTACGACTAAGCGAACCGACTTGTCCCGGCTCATCCACCACCCGAAAATAAAAAGCGATTTTTCCAACTGCGACCGTTAATAAAGCCGACAAAACAAAGGCCACTAAAAAGATGTAAAAATAAAACATAAGTTAACAATCAAGCCAAAGATCAAATTTTATAAATCTGTCGCCTTCACAATTTCTATTTCCGCGCGACTATTAATAACGACAGTATCACGACGCTTTAATTCCCCACCCAAAATCTTATTAGCAATAATATTATTAATCTTGTCTTGTAACAAACGACGTAAAGGTCGCGCACCAAATTTTGGATCATAACCTTCACGCGCTAAAATTAGAACACCATCCTTATCAGCTTTCATACTAATCCCTTTATTCGCTAAATTTTTCTTAATCTTTTTCAAAAGTAAAGTTGTAATGGTAAACAAATCCTCCTCACTTAAAGGTTTAAAAACTATTATCCCGTCAAAACGATTGATGAGTTCGGGTCGTAAATACTGATTAAGCTGATTATTTATTAAATCTTGCTGAATCAATTTTAAAGGCGTTTCTGCTTTAATCTGATCTTGAATATAAACTGCTCCGATATTAGAAGTCACAATAATGATAGACTCCGCAAAACTAATCGTGCGACCTTGCCCATCAGTCAAACGACCGTCATCCAAAAGTTGCAAAAATAAATTTAAAATATCCGGATGAGCTTTTTCAATTTCATCAAATAAAACTAAGGCAAAAGGTTTTTTGCGTACTGCTTCAGTTAAATATCCTAACGCTCCATCCACATCACCAATCATTTTACGGACACTGTCGGGAGACTGATATTCGCTCATGTCCAAACGTATTAAATAATCTTCATCGCCAAAATAAACTTCACTGACTGATTTAGCTAATTCAGTTTTACCAACTCCAGTCGGACCAAGAAATAAAAAGCTGGCAATCGGTCTCTTACTATCTTTCAGTTCGGCTCGGGCGCGTCGCAAACTCGCCGCCACGGCATTAACCGCTTCTTCCTGTCCCACCAAACGTTGATGAATCTCCATTTCTAAATTTAATAATTTATAACTTTCCGAAACAGTCACTTTACTAAGCGGAATACCGGTGGATTCACTAACAGCCGCCGCTACAGCCGCCGCATCACAAAAAGATTGCGCCGGATCGTTCTGAGAATTCTTAGAACTGATAATAGCCGCTTTTTCCAATAAATCTAAAGCTTTAAGCGGTAAAAATTTATCATGCACATAACGATCGGACATCAACACCGCTTTTTCTAAAGCACCATAAACAATATAAATATCGTACTTGGCTTCCAAAGCACCAACCTTAGTCTCCAACATTTGAATGGCGGCATTTGTGTCCGGCTCCTTAACGCCAACACTAGTCATGACTTGTCCGATAGATTTATTTTCAATATAACGAGAATAATTTTCGGTGGTCGCTGAAGCTAAACAATAAATATTATGACGACCAATACTTTCAGCCAACACTTCCGACAAATCTAAGCTTTCACTGCTCCCAGAACTAACTCCGATGAGATTTTCCAAATTATCTATATACAAAATTATATTTCCAGAATGACTAATTTCATTCAGACTGGTAAGTAAACGTTCTTCCGCCGTAGAGGCATCGGCACCGGCCATTAAACGAGATACATCTAGCTCCACCAAACGCTTATCCTGTAAAAACTTGGGAACATTTTCTTCTACCATTAACTGAGCCAAGCCATTAATAATAGTACTTTTACCAACGCCAGGCGAGCCCACTAGCAGCACACCGTTATGGCCGCCACTCATAGTTTCAAAAATAGTATTAATTTCTTTTTCTCTGGCCACACAGATATCCAAATTACCATACTTAGCCTGAATAGTTAAATCATGAGAGAAATGATCAAGAGTCGGTGTAGCGATGGCGGTATAGGCTCGATTCATATTGCTACCCGGTTTCATCAGCGCCAGATGACGATATTTTTTGTAACGTTCCAATAGACGACGATTAACTCGGAACCAGGCCACAGTATTTTTAATTTTATTCTGATCAATCGCTAGTTCATAAAGAATTTCCGTTAATCGAGAATCTTTATCATAACAGAATGAAACTAAGTTTAGACAGTCAACACTATCTTGTTTATGACTATAAGCATCTGTAAAAGCTAAGACCAAAAGTTCCTCTAACGCGGGGGCTAAATGCAAGGGTTCGGACCGAGTTTCATCCTGCGGTTTAACTAGATGGCGATCAATCATTTCTACCAGACGTTTAGCATCCACGTTCAAACGAATAAATAAATTTTGTACTTCTTTAAAACGTAATAAAATACGAAACAAATGAATAGCTGTAACCTCAGACTGTTGTAACTTCCCCGCTAAAAGATAAGCGTCTTCTACTGCCTTCAGACCTGGAGACGAATAAGCAGCTGCCACATTATATTTCTTTTGACTACGACTGGAATTTTTTTTCTCATCCGAGAAAAGATGATAGTTTAATTTTTTTTGAGCAGCGCGAGCTTGGCTAGAA
>MNUT01000024.1 GCA_001871165.1 Candidatus Falkowbacteria bacterium CG1_02_37_21
AACGACGCCGTTAAGGCGTCGTGAGGCGGTACTCCCCTAGGGACTACTAACTAAAAAGCTCTAACGAATGTTAGAGTTTTTTAGTTATTAATTCGCAACTAGGAGAGTCGAACAGACGGCGAGCGAGATATTAGGACGAGCGAAGCGAGGCATAATAATCGAGCGACGATAAACGCGAACTGGTGAGCGTTTAGCGGGTCCGTCCAGGACAACGAACGACGCCGTTAAGGCGTCACGAGGCGGTACTCCCCTAGGGACTACTAACTAAAAAGCTCTAACGAATGTTAGAGTTTTTTAGTTATTAATTCGCAACTAGGAGAGTCGAACAGACGGCGAGCGAGATATTAGGACGAGCGAAGCGAGGCATAATAATCGAGCGACGATAAACGCGAACTGGTGAGCGTTTAGCGGGTCCGTCCAGGACAACGAACGACGCCGTTAAGGCGTCACGAGGCGAAACTCCCCTAGGGACTACATAATAAAAACACTACAACTTTGTTGTAGTGTTGTTGTGATACCGCCGGCTCTATGCCCGACGGTAGTTTATTAAATATTATTATAAGAAATATTCTACAAATTAAAATGACGTTTTAAATAATCCTTGATTTTTATCACCGTTTCTTCGTTTATTTTTCCTATTACTTTTTCAAACCGAATATAATCAAAAGATGTTATACAATATACTTTAGCCAATGAATCAGACATTAAATTATTTTCTTCACCAGCTTCTATTAAAATATCATCAGACATGCGATTGTCTTTTTGTGAGGTAAGGGGGATTATAGTAACCAAATTAGTCTTTTTTAATTGTTCATCTGATTGCACGACAATGGCTGGTCTTTTGTTTTGATATTCGTGTCCGACACTAGGATCAAATTCAACCCAAACAATATCGCCGAAGCTAATCTCGCCTTTTGTCATCATAGATTTTCGTAGTAATCGTATTCTTTTTTAGAGATAGAACCTAATTGACTTAACACGTCTTTAGCTCCCGTCATTTTAAAATATCTTAAATCATCAACGCTTCTTTTGGCGTAAGGTGTTTGACGTTCAAAAACAAGATTATACGGAATAACTTCTTTATCATCGGTTAATTGCCAAGGGGCGTCGCCATGTGAATATTCCTCTATTTGTGAGGCAGACATATTAGAAAGAGACCCTATAACATCGTCAATAACTTTGGTTTCTTTAGTGCATAAAGAATTCAACTCGTGGTTAATTAAATTAATATAACGTTTTATTTTTAAGCCAAAATAATCCTGAATAATAATTTTAAGTTCTTGATTAGCCCTCATTTCTTCTATAACTGGTGAATATTGGTTAGCTACCGGCGCTGGGCCATATTGTAAATGGATATAGTTTAAGCCAGAGATCGATTTATTGTTGATTTCGAAATTATTAAAATCAATAAAATATAATAATTTATACAACACTGTTTCTCCGACGTTTGGTTTTCCTGCACATTTTTCTAGAATATACAGAATAATGTTTTTTAATTTTTTTGGCTCAAAATTATTAACCTTTTTTTGATTTTTAGTTAGTTCTATATTTGGTAATTCATCTTCAATTAAGAAATAATCAGTTTTTAATTTAAAAACTTCGGCTATTTGGGCCAACTCTAAAAAATCAACGCTTCTGTGGCCTTGTTCAATTTGCGATATAGCAACTCTTGATAAGTTAATTTTTTGAGCCAAATCTTCTTGGCTCATACCCTCAAATTCTCTTAAAGCCTTAATTTTATTGCCTAAAGATTGTTTATTAATCATATAATTGATTAAGATATTAACTATTTATAGCATATACTCTGAAGGAAAAACTGTCAATATTTTATATTTTGATAGAATAATTAACATTATTCTTAATATTGGCTATGTTATTTATATTTTTTATATGCTGGCATAGCATCAGTGTTGTGCTTACTTGTTGAATTTATGGATGGGCTTTAACCCAAAATTAATCTTTCGTCATACACTTTCGGAGCCTAGACTAAAAATCTAGGCTTTTTTATTTATTTTTCAATCCAGTTATTCTAAAACCTCTTTCTGGCTGTTTGGCTTTAGTTTTGCTATAATTTTAGTAGCTTAATCTTCTCTATAATATGCCCAAACGTAAAAAAATTGGCTTGGCTCTCGGGTCGGGAGCTTATCGTGGTTTTGCCCATATCGGCGTTATCCGTTCCTTGGAGAAACACGATATCGCCATTGATTATTTAAGTGGAGCCAGTATCGGTGCCTGGGTGGCTGCCTATTATGCGGTTTTTGGCGATATAACCGTTTTAGAACGTAATTTGATAGATAATCATAAAGAAAATTTATCTTTATTGCTTGATTTCCGTGGCCGTACTGGCCTGATTAGCGGTCAAAAATTTGTGGCGTACTTGGAAAAAAAATTAAATTACAGCAGTTTCGCTGACTTAAAAATTCCTTTACAAATTGTGGCTACAGATTTAGCAACGGCCGACCCCTATGTTTTTAAAAGTGGTTCGGTGGCTGAAGCGGTGCGAGCGAGCACGGCTATTCCTTTAGTTTTTCAAGCTTGGGAACAGAATAAGAAATTTTTAGTGGATGGGGGAATGAGTAATCCGGTCCCGGTTAATTTGGTTCGCAAAATGGGGGCGGATATTGTTATTGGAGTTAATTTATATAATAGTCAAGAATTTGCTAATCCCTTGACCGGCGTGACGGACACCGTAACGCGTGGTACTTTAATTCTTTTACGTAATTTATCACGAGTCAGTATAAGTGATGCTGATTTAGTGGTGGAACCTAATATGTCTTTTTGGCAGAAGCACAGCAGCTTATCTAAATATTTTACCAAAGCTACTGCCGAGGCTATGATTAAAGCTGGTGAAAAAGCCATGGATAAATTAATACCGGCTTTGAAGAAATTAATTTCTTAATTATGAAATATCGTTTGTATACTACTTCACATAGTGCTTGGGATAGCATGTTTACGTCGATGAGTGCCGCCACCCAGTCAATCTATATTGAGATGTATACTCTCCTGGATGACACTCAAACAACTCATGATTTTCTGCATTTACTAGCTGATAAGTCCCGGGCCGGTTTAGAGATCGTAGTAGTAGCTGATATTTATGGCAGCCGAGCTTTGCGTAACACGGCCGTAGATTCATTAAAAACTGCCGGAGTAGAGTTTTTATATTTTAGTCGCTGGTTTCGTCGTACTCATCGTAAGATTGTAGTAATTGATAACCAAGTGGCTTTCACCGGTGGTGTAAACATTATTGAGGAAACACGTAATTGGATAGATTTACAAATTAGATTAGAGGGCGGCATCATTCGTCCTTTGTTGAGATCTTTTGCTTATTCCTATGAAATGGCGGGGGGACGTAAAGAATCAATTTTACAGTTTTATCGCCAGCCCTTAGTTAAAAAAATAAAAGCTTGGATTACCGATAATTTACCGCAGACCGCCAAAATTTATTATTTAAATGATTATTACAAAAAAAGAATTTTAGAGGCTAATAAATCAGTGACGATTGTGACGCCTTATCTTTTGCCGCCCAGTTGGCTAGTAGGAGTTTTAGATGATGCTTGCCGACGAGGGGTGAAAGTGGAGATTTTAATTCCTAATGATACTGACGTTAAACCGGTGAACAAAGTTAATTTTTTAAATGCCTGTCGTCTGTCAGAATTCGGCGTTAAATTTTATCTTCTCCCCACGATGAATCATGCTAAAATTATGATAATTGATAACGAAGAAGTTGTAGTAGGTTCACAGAATATGGATATTTTATCTTTTAATTGGAATGTAGAGGCGGGAGTTTTTTCTCAGCAGAAAGATTTGGTGGCTGATTTAGTTAGAATTGTGGAACAATGGAAAAAGGCTTCGGTAGAATTTTCCGCGCTTAGCCGTAAACCAAATTATCTTGATCGTTTTTTAATTGTTGTTTTAAAATTTTTTTATCCGATTATGTAGGATAAAGCCTATTATGGTTAGCCGATGGGTCGATGCTTTAGTGTCGGCCTTGTTTTTTTTGAACTTTTCGGCTATAATAGATTCCACTAACTTTTTTGACTACGATTATTATGTTGGAAAATTTCATCAAGATTAAGGGAGCCCGTACCAATAATTTGAAAAATATTAATTTAGATATTCCGCGTGATAAATTGGTAGTCGTTACCGGCCTGTCCGGTTCCGGTAAATCATCTTTAGCTTTTGATACGGTTTATGCCGAGGGTCAGCGTCGTTATGTAGAGTCTCTTTCTTCTTATGCTCGTCAATTTGTGGGTATGATGGATAAACCGGATGTGGATATGATTGAGGGTTTATCACCGGCTATTTCTATTGATCAGCGGACGGCTAGTCATAATCCTCGTTCTACGGTGGGAACGATTACAGAAATTTATGATTATTTGCGTCTGCTTTATGCTCGTCTTGGGCAACCTTATTGTCCGGTCTGTGGTATAAAATTAAAAAAATTCTCTGAGACAAAAAAGACTAGCAAGAAAGTTCGTGGTCGAGAAATTAAATTTGCTAAAGTAGAGAGGTTTTTTAATTGTCCTAATTGTGATTATCGTCATCTGGAATTGGAGCCGAGAGATTTTTCTTTCAATTCCGGGCATGGTGCTTGTGCCGTTTGTGGTGGATTAGGCACTAAGTTAGAAATTAACGAAGAGCTAGTATTTAATAATAAATTAAGTATTTTGGAGGGAGCAATTAAACCTTTAGCCCATACTAACTTGAGTGGAAATACTTTATTAACGGAACTGAAGGACTTGGCTTCACGCCATGATTTTAGTTTGCGCCAGGCCTTGAAGGATTTAAAACCGGAACAGAAACAGTTTTTGTTACGGGGCGATGAATGTTTTAGCGGTTTGTTGGCATATTTAGATAATAAGTATCAGGACACCAAATCAAATTTTGTTAAGCAAGAAATTGAAAAAGTAATGCGAGTGACTTGCTGTCCGTCTTGTCAGGGTGCTCGTCTAAAAAAAGAATCACTGGCGGTAAAAATAAATAATCTATCTATTATAGAGCTAACGAATAAAAGCTTACAAGATTTAGCCGATGTTTTAAAAGACTGGTTGAAAAATGCTGCTACTTTGAATGCCCCGGCGCTTGTTTGGGAGTCAATTATTAAAGAGATTTTAAAGAATTTAGAATTTTTGTCTAACGTGGGCTTAGATTACTTAACTTTGAATCGCCCCGCTTTAACCTTATCCGGTGGCGAAGCCCAGCGTATTCGTTTAGCCTCTCAAGTTGGCTCTACTTTAAGCGGAGTTTTGTATGTCTTAGATGAACCGTCTATTGGCCTGCATCAGCGCGATAACGACAAGCTTATAGTTACTTTAAAAAAATTACGTGATAACGGCAATACAGTGATAGTGGTAGAACATGACGCACCGATGATGTTGGCGGCCGATTGGCTAATTGATATTGGTCCTGGCGCCGGTGATTTTGGTGGCAATGTCTTGTTTGCCGGCACCCCGACTGATATTAAAAATTGTTCTGATTCTTTAACCGGCGCTTATTTATCCGGGAAAAAAGCGATTAAAGTCCCTGATAAATTTCGTCCCGGAAATGGTCAGGCTATTAAAATATTAGGAGCGAGTGAGCATAATTTAAAAAATATTGATGTGGAAATTCCTCTGGGCAAGTTAGTGGCTATTACCGGCGTTTCCGGTTCCGGTAAATCAACTTTAATGAGTGATATTTTAGCTAAAGCTTTAGGCCGTAAATTCTATCGTGCTAAAGATGAACCGGGCGAACATAAAGCCATTCAAGGTTTAGAGTTTATTGATAAAGTAATTGATATTGATCAGTCCCCGATTGGTCGTACGCCGCGTTCTAATCCCGCCACTTATACCGGCTTATTTACTTATATTCGTGACTTATTTGCAGAATTGCCAGAGGCTCGCGTGAAAGGTCTTAGTGCCGGTCATTTTTCTTTTAACGTCCCTGGCGGTCGTTGTGAAAATTGTTCCGGCGATGGTGTTATTAAGGTAGAGATGCAGTTTTTGTCGGATGTTTATTTAAAGTGCGATGTCTGTGCTGGTCGTAAGTTTCAGGATAAAGTTTTAGAAGTACTGTATAAAGAAAAAAATATTTTTGAGGTTTTAAATATGACCGTGGAAGAAGCGAAAGATTTTTTTCAGGAGCACTCTGCTATTAGTCAAAAGTTGAAGACTTTGGATGAAGTGGGACTTGGTTATATTAAATTGGGACAAAGCGCGACAACTTTTTCCGGTGGTGAAGCCCAGCGTATTAAGCTGGCTACCGAGTTAGCGCGTCGGGCGACCGGCAAGACTTTATATATTTTAGATGAACCGACAACCGGACTTCATTTTGCCGATATTGATCGCTTACTCAAAGTTCTTAATTTATTAGTTGATCAAGGAAATACAGTTTTGATTATTGAACATAATTTGGATGTTATTAAATCTGTGGATTGGGTGATAGACTTGGGGCCGGAAGGTGGTGTGACGGGAGGTAATTTGGTAGCGGCGGGTACGCCGCCGCAAATTGCCCAAGTAGCTAAAAGCTATACAGGACAGTATTTAAAGAAAATTATTTAGCCTGGCTTTATTATAGAATTATAAAAACTTCCGTTTTGGCGGAAGTTTTTTTGTTGAGATTAATTTACTTTAGCGGTTTAATGGTCAAAAATAGTTGGTCTTTATGATAAATCAGCCAATATTTTTAATTCTAGTTTCTTCGTTATCGTATCTAGAGTGGCAAAAGTGGCCTGATACCAGGTGCCCGAGATATTGCCGGGGTTGCTTATAATTATTTCGTCTCTTTTTTCCCACCAAGGTTTGTGAGTGTGTCCGTAAAAAATAAAATTTGGTGTTGCCTGATTGCTATTAATAATTTTATTGATTTTTTCCGGTTCATGGCAGAAGGCTATTTCTAGGCCGTCAATATTAATTTGACCGCTTGATCCGTAGTAGTGGAAATTCTTATCGTTTAGTATTTCGGGCTCTTCATATAATTCCACATTTCCTTTAACCATAAAAACCTCGCCGCTAAAGTTAGTGACGAGGTGATTTAAAGTGTTTAAAGTTGTGGTGTCGCCGCAGAAAATAATTTTATTGATGTCTTGTTTGTTGCACCAGCTTAAACATTTATCCAGATTAGCCAGGTTGTCGTGAATATCGGAAATTATAGCTAGTAACATAATGTCGCTTTAATTTTTGTAGAATCAGTCCGGACTTACTTTTTTCCGCGCAACTTAATTTCATAGGTCATCTGCTCCAGTTTACGCAAGTGTCCACGCGCTTGATCATATTTGGTTCGTAAATATCCGGTTAAGTCAAAATCAACTAGTTGTGACATAATATCGTCCGCCGTTTTTTTTATTTTTGCTATTTCGTTAAATTTTCCGGCGGCCGCGCGGTTAGTGGCATAACGCACCATCTCACCGATTAAATCACATAGTCCGCCGAGATAGGCCTCGTAATCTAAAGTAAGTCCTGTTACAGCCGTAATTTCTTTATTGGTAATTGTTAAATAAAAAGTTTTCCCTTCCAGATATTCTTCTGCGGCCGCTCGATACGGTCCTTCGCGACGGAGACGTTCGGCGCCAAAACGTTTTTCTAAATCTTTTAAATTTTTTTCCATGTCTGCCAACTTAATTTTGGCGACTTTTAGGTCATCGCGTTGTAGGGCAAAAATAGTTTTTTTTGCTTCAAATAAAATATTGTTGGAAGCACTGTTAATTTGTCGTCGCTGCGATTCATTATCGCGATAATTTTGTTTTAACCGCGTCAAGAATTTAGTATTAACCATAGAATGTTTTTAGAATTTAAATTACTCGGAAGACTTCCTCTAAACTGGTGTCGCCGTTTAAGGCTTTTAAGACGCCATCTTGTAACATGGTTACTGTTCCGTCGGCGATAGCCGCTTCTTCAATTTCAAAGTCGGTAATGCCGTCTTTTTGAATAAGTTTTTGAATGGTGGGGCTCATGGTAATGGCTTCGTATAAACCAATGCGACCCTTATAACCGATATTACTACATTTTTCACAGCCAACCGGTTCATAAAATTCTATTTTATCAGGGATAGAGACATCTTTATTTTGGATGCTAGCTAAAATATCTTTTACTTTTTGTAAATCTTCTGGAGAAGTGTTAGCTACTTTTTTACAGACAGGACAGAGGCGGCGCACTAAGCGTTGGCCGATGGTAAATTCTATAGAGTTAGCTAAAGTTTGACGCTCTAAGCCGAGTCCGACAAAACGAGAAATGGCGCCGGCTGCATTATTAGCATGAATAGTAGATAAGACTAAATGTCCGGTTAGAGCAGCCTCAATAGCAATTTTGGCGGTTTCATTATCACGAATTTCTCCAATCATCATGATGTTAGGATTTTGTCGCAGCAGGGAACGCATAGCGGCCGCAAAAGTATAACCGCGTTCTTCATCAATTTGCGTCTGCATCACGCCGGCCAGCTGATATTCAATTGGATCTTCTACTGTAATAATTTTTACATCCGGTTTATTAAGTTGGTTGAGAATGCTATACAGAGTAGTTGTTTTTCCGCTGCCGGTTGGTCCGGTAGTTAGAATAATGCCACGAGTTTTTTTCATGGCCAGCTCTAGAGATTTTAGAGAAACCGAAGTAATACCTAATTTAGCCATTTCTAAGTTAGCGGCGGAAGTAGATAATAGACGCACAACGATAGTCTCTCCGTAACCGCCAGCGATAATAGAGAGACGGCAGTCAATTTTATTTGTCGGTAAATAAATAGTAAAACGACCGTCAAAAGTAGCTCGCTTAATATTAGTTGGCGCACCGGCCAGTATTTTAATTTCCGAGAGAATTTGTAGATAACTGGTTTTTGGTAAGCTTAAAATATCATGCATTACTCCATCAATACGAAAACGCACCTTAACATCATGTTCGGTTGGCTCAATATGAATATCACCGGCATCGCTAATAGCACCAAGGGCCATAATCAGAGAAATTAATTCCCCGACGGGTATTTCTTTAATGGTAGCTCCGGCTTGAGAGATATCTTTACTGAGTTTTTCGGCCGTTGCCATTTCTTCCGGCTTAATTTTTACACCGCGGCCAATAGTCTGAGAAATAACGACATCATACAAATCATTAACATAATCAAAATTACCGACGACGCGATAAACTTCTTCTAAGGAAGTCATGCCATCCAAAGCTTTTAAGACACCGTCCTGTAACATGGTAATCATTCCGTCCTCAATAGCTTGCTGTAAAATTTTAAAGGAAGAATTATTATCCACGGTCAGCTGTTTAATCTTATCACTCATCGTAAAAATTTCAAAAATACCGGTGCGGTCCTTATAGCCAATATTATTACAATGTTCACAACCCGGTCCGGCCGTATAAACTTTCGGTAAGATGGAAGGAATTTCAATCCCGGCTTTAGGTGATACGACTGCTAAAATTTTATTAACTTGTTCTGCTTCATTTACATCAAGTTCATGTTCTTGTCGGCACTTGGGACATAGTTTACGGATTAAACGTTGCCCGATTACAACATTAATAGAGGGAACCAAGAAGTATGGTTTAACGCCTAAATCGACTAAACGAGGAATAGTGCCGGCGGCATCGTTGGTATGAAGAGAAGATAAAACTAAATGCCCGGTAATAGAAGATTGGACTGCGATTTCCGCTGTTTCTAGATCACGAATTTCCCCGACCATAATTATATTGGGATCTTGCCTGAGTAGAGATCGCAAACCGGACGCGAAAGTATAACCGCGTTTTTCATCTATTTGACTTTGATTAATGCCTGGTAGCTGATATTCAATCGGATCTTCCAGAGTAATAATTTTAGTACCGGGTTTATTTAACTTATTAACGATAGAATAAAGAGTAGTGGTCTTGCCGCTACCGGTGGGACCAACGCCAAGAATTAAACCGTTTGGTTTGGCGATTTCCCTGTTTAGAATCGGCATAATTTCTGACCTGACACCAAGACTGGCTAGCTCTAAAATTGTAGAGGAAGAATCTAAAATTCTCATAACCACGCTTTCGCCATAAGAAGTTGGCAAAAAAGAACAACGAACATCTATTTTTTTGTCTTTTAAATAGATGGTGTAGCGTCCGTCTTGAGGAGTGTTACTAATGTTTATTTTTACTCGTGCTAGAATTTTTAAGCGAGAAATTATCCGGCTCCATTTATCTCGGTCAATGATGGCTGCTTCTTGTAAGACGCCATCAATACGAATGCGTACTGCTACGCCATTTTCTTCCGCCTCAATATGAATATCACTGCCCCCTACTTTGAGAGTAGTGGCTAAAATAAGAGTGACGACGTCAGTAATATTTACCTCGTTAATTTTATCATTGAGACTTTTGTAGTTATCAATTGCGTCTTGAAACTTATTTAAACTAGCTTCGTCGATTGAAACGCCACTATCAAGTTTTGTTATTTTAGGTAAACTTTTATAGGCTTCTAAAGCGGTCATTAGGCTCGTGGGAGATATAATGTATAGTTTAACATCGGCAAAATATTGATCACCCAGGCGAGCTAGTTCAGTGGTAATTTCTTCATTAGGTTCTACGCAGGCAACTCGAATATGTTTACCGTCATAGAAAAAAGAAATCGCGCCTATCTCACGAGCGCGTTCTTCGCTTAACAAACTTAAAGCTTCTGGACTGATAGGAAAAGTAGCCAGATTAACATAATCTAATCCTAAACCTTGGGCCGTCTGATTGGCTTGTTTTTCAATCTCTTTTAGTTTTATTTCTTCTTGTTTTTTAGTAAAACGACCGGCGACGCTCTCTTCGTCATCGGTCGGATTAGTCAAATTTGAGATGGAAGCAAAGTCACTCATAATTAAGATCGACGGCTAAAGATTCGTTCTAACTTAGCCAGGCCACGCCCATTTTTTAGACTTAAAAATAAGTTGGTCCAGGCCGCAGTCTGGAAGCTTGTCATTAACGCGCCGAAAAATACGATAATAGCAATAGTTAAGAACATCATCAGGGCCACTAACCAGATTAGTTGGAATATGAGCCCTAAGAGTAAGAGCGGTAATAAGAAAATTGCTAGCAAGGTTACTAAAACCATGCTGGCTACAAAATTAATTAAGAAGAGAATGATTGCCGCTTCTACACTTATTAACCAATGTTTTTTAAATAAATGCCAACCGTGTTCCAGAGAAGATACTAAAGAATGTTTATCTAAGACTTCGTAAGCGATAGAATATTTTATCATTAAGGATAAACCCATTGCCAGGGGAACAAAAATAATAAAAATAATGGTGTAGATAGTCGCTAATAAGCTCGTATCTTTAATCACCATGAACAGTAAGGGGAGGCTAACAAGAAACATCACTCCAGCTACTACTACTCTAATAAGAAAGTTAAGCCCTAGCAGTGGCCAGAAATAACGATGTCCTTCTGTTAAACCGTTGCGAATACTGAGTACTGGTTCTTTTTTCTTAGTTTCTAGAAGTTTTTTACTGTCACTAACCAGGGCGGCCTGAGAGGTAATAGCTAGCCAAATAAAGAAAATTAAAAAAACAGCGCTAATTATAGTTACTGCTAATAAGCTGAGCACTGTCCAAATGTCATAACTAAAGATATGAATGAAACCCGTGAAGAAGCTTCTTACAGTCTCACCGAGGGCTAAAATATCATAAAGGCGGATATAAGAGCCGTCAACAATACCCTGATTCAAGTTACGGGAGACTATTTGATATTCCCAAGAACCACTGCCGGCGGCTAGAGAGGCAAAAATACCGAAGAACCAAAGATATTTGTGGCGCCAAGATATATCCCAAGCCTGGCGAAATAAGCTACGATAAGAAAACATAAATTTAATTGAAATTAATTGAAAAATTTAAAAAAATCTGATAATATTATAACATAATTTTTTAATTAATACCAAATATAAAGACCCGCATATGCCTAAGGTAATAAATGATAAGCGTTTGGTGTCTGAACTGTTAACTCGTGGGGTGGAAAAAATTTATCCCAGTTATCAGGCTCTGGAAAAAAAGCTTCTTAGCGGTGATAAAATCCGCTTATATTGTGGTTACGATCCCAGCGCCGCCTCTCTTCATATTGGTAATGCTATCGCTCTTAATAAATTGGCACAATTTCAGGCCCTAGGTCATGAGCTTATCTTTTTGATTGGTGATTTTACCGGTCGGATTGGTGACCCGACAGATAAAAAAGCGGCTCGTCAAAAATTAACGTCAGAGGAAGTGTTAAATAACGCTAAAGATTATGTAAAACAAGCCGCGGCTTACTTAAAGTTTGATGGGGCCAATCCGGCCCGCGTGGAATATAATAGTAAATGGCAAGATAAGTTAAACTTTTCTGATTTAATTGAGCTATCCTCTCATTTTACTGTACAACAGATGATTCAACGCGATATGTTCCAAGAACGGTTGAAAGATGAGAAACCTATTTATCTACATGAGTTCCTCTATCCCCTAGTGCAAGCTTATGATAGCGTAGCTTTAGATGTAGATCTAGAAATTGGTGGTAATGATCAGATGTTTAATATGATGTGTGGACGTTCTTTACTGCGCGATATTAAGCAAAAAGAAAAATTTGTTTTAACCATGAAACTGTTAACCGATGCTGAGGGCAAAAAAATGGGCAAGAGTGAAGGAAACATTGTGTTTTTGAATGAGTCGGCTAATAATATGTATGGACAGATAATGGCGTGGCCGGACGGAATTATGCTGGCCGCCTTTGAACTTTGCACTAATATTGAGATGAAGGAAATAAAAAAAATGGCGGATGATTTAAAAAAAGATACGGTTAATCCTCGTGACCTAAAAATGCGCCTGGCTTTAGAAATTACGGAAATTAACCATGGTCAAAAAGCGGCCGCTAGTGCCCGCGATAACTTTATTAGTACTATTCAAAAAAAAGAAGTGCCTAAAGATATGAACACTTGGCGTCGGACTGAAGAGCAATATAATATTGTTGATTTGTTAGTAGCGACAAAATTAGCGAGCAGTAAAACAGAAGCACGTCGTTTAGTTGAACAAGGAGCTGTTAAAATTCAGACCGGTGCGGATGAGAACGCTGGGCCGGTGGTCATAACCAATCCGAAAGAAGATATAAATGTTGCCGATGATACAATATTACAACGAGGTAAATTACAGTTTGTTAAGATTATTAAATAAGAGGAATTTTATTTATAATGCGAGTTTATGTATTGTTTGGATGACTTAAAACAGAAAATTGCGACGGAATTGAAGTTGGCTCAGCCTCATTTTTCATATCCGCCTAATATAGCCTTGGGAGATTTTAGTCTGGTTTGTTTTGATTTGGCGGCGGAGAGAAAGCAGACCCCGGTTGCCTTGGCCCAGGAGTTAGCACTTAGTTTAAAAGATAAACCATCCTTGAAAGATTATTTTGTTGATATTAAAGCAGTTGGTCCTTATCTTAATTTTTTTGTTGATCCCGCATATTTGGCGGCCACTCTTATTAAGGCTGTTAATAGTGGCGGGGCTAATTATGGCGTCAATAAAACCGGCAATAAGCAAAAAGTGATGATTGAGTATTCTAATGGTAATACTCACAAAGAATATCATGTCGGACATTTGCGGAATATTTCTTATGGCGATGCGGTTAGTAAATTATTAGCTGCCAACGGTTATCAGGCTATCCCAGTTTCTTATATTAATGACTTTGGCATTCATACCGCTAAGACAATTTGGAATTGGCGACGCAATCCGGTTTATAGCGAAAGGCTAGAGCCTAAGGGTTATTTATTGGGGCGTTGTTATTCTGAGGCCAGTAAATTGTTGGTTGATAATGAAGACGGAAAACTGGAGGTGGGACAGATTATGAAAGATATTGAATCTAGGCGGGGAGAAAATTATAAGACTTGGCAAAAAACTCGACAGTGGAGCATAGATTATTTTGCTTCCATTTATCGCGAGCTGGGTATTAAGTTTGTTGATATTTTTTATGAGAATGAATTTATTACCGAGGGTCGCAAGTTAGTGGATAAATTTTTGGCCGATGGGATATTGAAAAGAAGTCAGGGAACAATTATTGCCGATTTGGAAGAATATAAACTGGGAGTGCTACCGATAATTCGTTCTGACGGCACAGCTCTTTATCCGGTAGCTGATTTAGCCTTAGCCTCTGCTAAATTTGGTAGATATAAACTGGATAAGTCAATTTATGTCGTTGATATTCGCCAAAGTCTTTATTTTAAACAATTATTTAAGATTTTAGAATTTATTGGTTATCAGCAGCCGCTTATTCATTTAACTTATGATTTTGTTACCCTGCCGGAAGGGATGATGTCTTCGCGAACCGGTACGGTTATTACTTATCAAGATTTACGGGATAAAGTTTTAGAAAAGTCTCGAGCGGAAACGCTACGTCGACATCCTGATTGGAGCGCAAAACGAATTGAGTCAGTGGCTTCTAAATTAATGATAGCGACGATTAAGTTTGAAATGCTAAAAGTGGGCGCGGAAAAAATTATAACTTTCAATATTCAAGAAGCTTTGCGTTTTGATGGTTATACCGCTTGTTATATTGAATATGCTTATGCGCGTCTGCAGAGTATTCTCCGTAAACAAAAATTTAGTTTTTGGACTCCTCGACCGGATTATAGAGAGTTAAAAGAAGAAAAGGAAAAAGCTTTATTAATAAAGTTGGCTCGTTATCCGGAAATAATTACTCAAGCCGGTCTTAATTATGATCCCAGCGAGTTAGCTAAATATCTTTTTGAGCTGGTGCAAATGTCCAATGATTATTATCATGAGGTTAATATTTTAAAATCCGAGAAAAAAGTAAAGATAGCGCGTTTGGCTTTAATTAAAACTGTCAGTCAAGTGCTTAACAACGGTCTCAAAATTTTAGGATTGGAGTCTTTAGAGGAAATGTAATTTATTTTGTATATATAATATGAAAAAAAAAGAAAATGATAATAGTTTGGAGAAGATTGTATCTTTAGCCAAGCGTCGCGGCTTTGTTTTTCCTTCGTCGGAAATTTATGATGGCTTTACCGCCGTTTATGATTTTGGTCCTTATGGCGTGGAATTAGCCAATAATATTAAAGCGACTTGGTGGCGGACGATGACACAGTTGCGCGATGATGTGGTCGGTTTGGATTCCGCTATTTTTATGAGTCCGAAGGTTTGGGAGGCCTCCGGTCATGTTAAAGGTTTTTCCGACCCTTTAACGGAATGTCGTAAGTGTCATAGTCGTTTACGTTTGGACGCTTTGCTGGAAGAAGCGGGAGTATTTGCCGACGAAAAAATGTCGGAAGAAGAAATAAACGGTATTTTTGAAAAAAGTAAAGAAAAAATAAAATGTCCGAACTGCGGAGCGGCTGATTTTACCCCTGGTCGTAATTTTAATCTCCTAGTGCAATCTAACCTAGGAAATTTTACTGGTGACTGGAGTAAAGAACCGACATATTTACGCGGTGAAACTTGCCAGGGTATTTATGTAAATTTTAAAAATGTGATGGACACGGCGCGAGTTCGTATTCCTTTTGGTATCGCTCAGATCGGTAAAGCTTTTCGTAACGAAATAACCGCCCGACAATTTATTTTCCGCACTCGTGAGTTTGAACAAATGGAGATGCAATATTTCGTGAAACCCGGTGACGATAAAAAATATTATGAAGAATGGAAAGAAAATCGTTGGCAGTTTTATTTGGATTTGGGGATTGCCGCAGAAAATTTAAAATGGCATAAGCATGAGAACTTAGTGTTCTATGCTAAAGAAGCTTATGATATTGAATATAATTTTCCTTTTGGTTTTAAAGAATTGGAGGGTGTCCACGCGCGTGGTGATTATGACTTACAACAACATAGTAAACATTCCGGTCAGGCGCTTGATTATTTAGATCCGACGACCAATGAAAAATTTGTTCCTCACGTCGTAGAAACTTCGGTTGGTGTCGGGCGAACTTTCCTGGCAGTTTTATGTGAAGCTTACTGCGAAGAAGAGGTAGCCGGGGAAAGTCGAATTGTCCTTAAATTAGCCCCTAAATTGGCTCCTATCAAGATTGCTGTCTTTCCTTTGTTAAAGAATAAACCGGAATTGGTTAAAAAAGCGCGGGCCGTTTTTGATCACCTGAAATTAGATTGGCGTTGCGAGTTTGATGACAATGGTAATATCGGAAAACGTTATCGACGTCAAGATGAAATTGGAACGCCCTATTGTTTAACAATTGATTTTTCCAGTTTAGAAGATGACGACGTGACGGTGCGCGATCGCGATACAATGAAACAAGAAAGAATAAAAATATCTGAATTAGAAAATTTTTTTCTCGCCAAACTTAAAAAATAAAATAAAATTTTTATTGTCACCGACTAAGGGTGGCAATTTTTTTTAAAATTTACAAAAAACACTTGCTACATATTTTACTAAGCTGTATAATATAAACATAAAATAAGTTTTGTAATATTTATTTAGAAGGGGGGGTGATAACTATGGCTAAGAAAAAAACTGTAAAAAAAGTTGTAAAGAAAGCTGCCAAAAAACCGGCTAAGAAGGCCGTGAAAAAGGTAGTGAAAAAAACCGCTAAAAAGAAGGTTGTGAAGAAGGCTGTAAAAAAAGCGGTTAAGAAGACTGCCAAAAAGAAAACAGCTAAGAAGAAGTAATTAAGTATTAAACATAATTTTTATTGTTGAATAAAGATAAAATAATTTTTTACTTTATTAATGTTCAATAATATTAATTTGAAAATTATGCAAAAATCGTCCTGCGGAATCAGGGCGGTTTTTGTTTTTATCTTTTTTTCAGGCCCGGTTTGTTATGGTAATTACTATGACAAAATTCAATCTGATAAAACAGTTCAGAACTAGAAAAATAAGGCTAATCTTGTTTATTTTGTTAGTTATTTTTTCTATTTTGTTGGTCTGGAGCTTGTCTTTATATAGTGAGAGGGGGAGAGGAAGATTGCTAGTAAATTTTTTAGATATTGGACAGGGTGACGCAGTTCTGATTCGTTTACCGTCCGGACAAACGATTTTAATTGATGGCGGTCCTGATAATATAATTTTACGTCGCTTGGGAGAATACTTACCTTTTTATCAGCGTCGCTTGGATTATGTTTTTTATAGCCATTATCATGCCGATCATATCGGCGGTTTGGTGGAAATAATAAAACGTTATGAAGTCAATAATTTAGTTTACGCGCCGGGAGATTACAGCTCTGCTCTATTAGATACCTTAGAACAGAGTGCCGCCGCTTCTCAAGCGAACGATATGCCGATTATTTCTACAGCCCAAATTAATTTTTCCGATGATTGTTTCTTAAATTTATTAAATCCGAGATTATTACAAGTTCCGGCCGACCAAAATAATTCTTTAGTCATTTATTTAAATTGTGCTGGAAAAAAGTTTTTATTTAGTGGTGACAATAATCATAGAGTGGAGCAAGCGCTTTTAGCCCTGAGTGCTGATCAAGAAAATTGTGATCGCTTTGCGTGTGATTTATGGGTTGATGTTTTTAAAGCTTCGCATCATGGCTCTAAAACCGCCAACAGTGAGGAATTTTTATTGGCTCTGCAAGTACAATTATTAGTTATTTCGGTGGGGGTAGATAACCGTTTTGGGCACCCTTATCCGGCGACACTGGAGAGAGCTAAATCATTGGGAATAATCGTTAAACGTACGGATTTAGACGGCACCATAAGTTTTGATGGCTCGTAGGCGGGATTGCTAAAAAATGGTCATTTTTCGCGATTATTTTCAATATTTTTAAGTTGACCGAGCCCTAGTCTTTTGTTATAATAAATATAGCTTTGAAGCTTTTTTTATATAGAATACAGTTATAATATGATTATTACTTGGCAAGGACAGTCTTGTTTTAAAATACAGGATAAGACTGGCACGGATGGGGTCACTGTTGTGACTGATCCTTTTGATAAAGCTGTCGGCTTAAAAGTTCCAAATTTTGAAGCTGATATAGTTACCGTTTCTCATCAACACCATGATCATAATAATGTTGGCGCTTTGCGCGGCAACCCTTTTTTAATTGATTGTGCCGGTGAATATGACTTTAAAGATGTCTTAATTGAGGGCATTGATTCTTATCATGATGAAAAGGAAGGAGCGGAACGTGGTTTTAATATTATTTATAGAATAGAGATAGATGATATTTCGGTGGCTCATTTAGGTGATTTGGGCCATGTGTTAGATAATACACAGATAGAAAAATTAGCCGGCACCGATATTTTGCTTATTCCTGTTGGCGGCAATTATACTTTGGATGCTAAAAAGGCGATGGAGATAATTGCACAGATTGAGCCTCGTATTGTAATCCCGATGCATTATAAAGTGAAAGATTTGAAATTAGACATTGACGGAGTGGATAAATTTATCAAAGAAATCGGTTTAACCCCAACTTACGAAGACAAATTAAAAATTTCCAAGAAAGATTTGCCGGCGGAAGAGATGGAATTAGTTATTTTAAATTTAAATTAATAATATTAACTTATCGCGTTTGCGTGAAAATATAATATGAATAAAAAAGAAAAAACTTTAGTTATTCTTAAGCCGGATGCCGTTCAGCGTGGTTTAATCGGAGAAACTATTAAGCGTATAGAGAGCACTGGTTTAAAGTTGGTGGCTTTAAAAATTACTATGGCCACTGAAGATCAGTTATGGGAGCATTATAATAAAGATGATGAATGGTTTATTAAAAAAGGAGAAAGAACCATACTTGAACGTCAGGCCGCCGGCATGGTAGTTGATAAAGAAGCGATTGAATATGGTAAAGATATTATTCGCCTTTTAGTTAAGTTTATGACGGCGGGACCGGTGGTACCAATGATTTGGGAGGGAAACCAGGCGGTCGGAATTATAAAAAAATTAGTGGGAGCAACTGAGCCCTTGTCATCTGAGGCTGGCACTATTCGGGGTGACTATACTTTGGATTCTTACGGTTTAGCTAGTTTGGACGAAAGAGCGGTTCGTAATTTAGTTCATTGCTCTGACCCTGTGACTGATGCGGCGCGAGAGATTCCTCTCTGGTTTACCGATAAGGAAATTTTACAGTATCGTTTAGTAGCGGAACAAATTTTATACGACGTGAACTTGGATGGTTTACATGAGTAATTTGTTTGATAATTACATGTTTGGTGATAGTCACAAAAAATTATTATTAATGAAAATTAGTGTCAGTGTTTTGGCGCTCGGTCTATTTTTATTGTGGTCTTTTAATTTAAAAAACATTTGGAATTTAAGCAGTCAAACAGCTAAAAATTCTAATGATACCAGTGCTTGGGAAGTTTTAAGAAATGATGTGAGCCGGACTATGGCGATGGCGCGCGGTCAGTTTAATCAAATATCCGATACCCAAGAAGAAGCCAGTGCTAATCAGGGGCAAGATTTTTTATTGGATGTATTAGCAACGGCTAGACAGACAGTGGCTAGCACTACTGGCACCACGAGTATTGAGATTATTCCGGTGATCATTTCTCCTCCGATTGTTAATATCCCTCCTCCCGCGACGCCAATAAAAAATATTAATTGTCCGGATTGGATTAATTGTATGCCAACCGTAGTCGGTACTAACGATAATATGTCTTCAATTTGTCAGGTTCCGGTCGGATGTGAAGGAATCACACAAATTGCCTATTAATTTTTAAATCCTATTTATGCCCAAATCAGATATTTCTAAATCAGATTCTGCCGAAGAACCAAAAAAAAATATTGCTGAGCCGTCTGTGTCTAATAACGCTCGTCGAGTTACCGTTTATGGCACGGTTCAGGACCAGCCTTTGACAGAGGAAATGAGCAAGTCTTATTTGGAATATGCCATGAGTGTTATTGTTTCACGCGCTTTGCCGGATGTGCGTGATGGTTTAAAGCCGGTGCATCGCCGTATTTTATATGCGATGTGGAGTATTGGTTTGCGGGCTAACGCTAAATTTCGTAAATCAGCTACTGTAGTCGGAGAAGTTTTGGGTAAATATCATCCGCATGGCGATTCGGCTGTTTATGATACTATGGTGCGTCTGGCTCAAGATTTTTCTATGCGCTATCCTTTGGTGCGTGGTCAGGGTAACTTTGGTTCTATGGATGGTGATAACGCGGCCGCTATGCGTTACACGGAAGCAAAACTATCAGCTGTATCCGAAGAGATGCTATTTGATATTGAAAAAGACACTGTAGACTTTATTCCTAATTATGATGGCAGTCATCAGGAACCCCGTCTTTTGCCTGCTAAACTACCAAATCTACTTCTTAATGGAACGATGGGTATTGCGGTTGGTATGTCTACTAATATTCCGCCTCATAATTTGCGAGAGTTGTCAGGAGCCATTGATCTTTTGATTACTAATCCCGATGCCTCAGTGGAAGACTTAATGCAATTTGTAAAAGGACCGGATTTTCCGACGGGAGGAATTATTTATGATCAGAAAGAAATTCAAAATGCTTATGCAACCGGTAAAGGCGGAGTTGTTGTCCGGGGACGAGCAGAAGTGGTAGAAGAAAAGAGTGGTGGCTGGCGCATAATTATTTCCGAAATTCCTTATCAGGTTAATAAAGCTGATTTAGTTGAAAAAATTGCCAATTTGGTTAAGGACAAAAAAGTTGACGGCATTAAAGCTCTGCGCGATGAGTCCGATAAGGATGGCGTTCGTATTGTGATTGAATTGAAAAAAGATTCTTACCCTAAAAAGGTCTTGAATAGTTTATATAAACACACTTCCTTGCAGACAACTTTTCATTTGAACATGCTGGCCTTAGTGGACGGTATTCAGCCTAAAGTCTTGACCTTGAAGATGATTTTGCAGGAGTATATAAAACATCGTGAAGATGTGGTGCGTCGTCGTACCATGTTTGACTTAAATAAAGCTAAAGATAGAGCCCATATTTTAGAGGGCTTAATGATTGCTTTAAAACACATTGACGAAGTTATTAAAACTATTAAAGCTTCCAAAGACAAGGAAGTGGCGAAAGTTAATTTGATTAAGAAATTTAAATTATCGGAACGTCAGGCGGTTGCTATTCTGGAGATGCGTTTACAGAACTTGGCTAATTTAGAACAATTACGAGTAGAGGAGGAATTAAAAGAAAAACAGAAATTAATTAAAGAATTGGAAGCTATTTTAAAGTCGGTTACGAAAATACGTTCTATTGTTAAAGATGAATTGCAAGTCTTAACGGAAAAATTTGGCGATGAACGCAGAACTCAAGTGATAGCGCATGGTATTAAGGAGTTTAGTATGGAAGATTTGGTTCCTAATGAAGAAACGGTAGTGATGATGACTCGGGATGGTTATATTAAACGTTTGGAGCCGGATACTTTTAAAGTTCAGGCTCGCGGCGGTAAGGGTGTGATGGGCTTGTCTACTAAAGAGGAGGATATGGTGGAATTTATGTTTTCTTCCCAGACGCATAATGATGTGCTCTTCTTTACAACTAAGGGGCGCGTTTTCCAGTTAAAAATTTATGAAATACCGGCGGCCTCACGTATTGCTAAAGGTACTCCGGTTGTTAATTTCCTGCAGTTAATCGGGGGCGAGCAAGTGTCTTCTATTTTACCTTTGGATAAAACAGTATTCAGTAAATATTTATTTTTTGCGACCGAGAAGGGCTTGGTTAAAAAAGTTGAATTAAATGCTTTTGCTAATGTGCGTCGTTCCGGTTTAATTGCTATTAAGATTAAGGGGGAAGATAAATTAATTTGGGTAAAACCGACTTCCGGCAGTGACCATATTCATTTAGTAACCTCTAAAGGACAGGCTATTAGATTTTCTGAGACTGACGTCAGAGAAATGGGTCGCGGAGCGGCGGGTGTACATGGTATTCGCTTACATAAGGACGATACGGTCATCGGTATGGGTGTTGCTAAAACCGATAAAGAGAAAAAACGTAATTATCAGATTTTAACTATTATGGCGCATGGTTTTGGTAAACGTACGGAATTTAGTTCCTATAAAGTTCAGGGTCGTGGTGGTAGTGGTATTAAGACCGCTAAAGTTACCACTAAAACCGGTGACATAACTAATGCTTTTCTAGTCAATGCGGATAATATGACCGATCGTGACATTGTCGTTATTTCTTCACAAGGACAAGTTATTCGCACCCCCTTTAAGTCAGTGAGTATTTTGGGTCGCGATACCCAGGGAGTTCGTATTATGCGCTTTAAAGCTGAGGGCGATCAGGTTGCTGGCGTTACCTGGGTTTAGTCGCAGTAATAGTTGATAATATGAAAAAATTTATCAAGGAGTTTAAAGATTTTGCCGTTAAAGGCAATGCGGTTGATTTGGCTGTAGCTGTTATTATTGGCGGTGCTTTTGGGAAAATAGTTTCTTCTTTGGTGGCGGATATTATTATGCCTCCTTTGGGACTCTTGCTTGGTGGTGTAAATTTTTCCGATTGGCAGTGGATTATTAAGTCGGCTAGTGCCGATCAAGCCGCTTCAGTTATCAATATTGGTATTTTTTTACAAAATATTTTAGATTTTTTGATAATTGCTTTAGCGGTTTTCTTTATGGTTAAGGGTTTGGTTATGTTGAAACGACAGGTGATAAATGAAAATAAGTCGCCTAGTCCTAATATTCCCTCTGCTCCGACTAAGGAACAAGAGCTGTTGACGGAGATTCGGGATTTGTTGAAAAATAAGGTGAATTAAATATGGATAATGTTTTGGCAATATTTTTGTTAGTAATCTTAATAGCCGGGGTAATCGGTATCTTGTTTTTGTTGTTACGTAAAGACCAAACTGGTGATGATAAAAAAATTGATGCCGTATCGGAGCGTTTAATTCAACAATCGGAGAAGTTGAGTCAACTAGCGCAACAGAATAGTGAGTTACGACAAGAGCTAGACAGAAAACTTTCTGAAACACATCGTACTAACCAGGCGCAGTTTGGACAGAACGCCAAGATTGTACAAAATATTACTTCTCAATCAGCTAAACTCATCGCCGACGTTACGGAGAAGTTGACAAAACTTGATGAAACTAATAAACAGGTGGTAAATTTTTCTGCTCAGTTACAGAATTTACAAGATATTTTAAAAAATCCCAAACAACGTGGTGTGTTGGGTGAATATTTTTTGGAAGAAACTTTGAAAAATGTATTACCGCCTAAATCTTTTCAGATGCAGTATCCTTTTAAGGATGGTACGATTGTTGATGCCGTGGTTTTTGTGAAGGACAAGATTATTCCGATTGATGCTAAATTCTCTTTGGAAAATTATGAGAAATTAATTAATGCCACTGATAAAGAACAACGCGTGAAATTGGAGCAACAGTTTAAGCAGGATTTAAAAAATCGGATTGATGAAACGGCTAAGTATGTGAAACCGTCCGAGGGCACTTTGGAATTTGCTTTTATGTTTATCCCTTCGGAGGCTATTTACTATGATTTATTGGTTAATTCCGTTGGCACGGTTAAAGTTAATACCCGCGATTTAATTGAATATGCTTTTCGTGATAAGAAGGTGATTATTGTGTCTCCGACTTCATTTTTAGCTTATTTACAGACAGTTTTACAGGGTTTAAAAGCCATGCAAATTGAAGAAAAAGCTAAGGAAATACGGGCTAATATTGAAAAATTGGGGCGGCACATGGGTAGTTATGATGAGTTTATGAAAAAGTTAGGTAACGCTATGTCGACAACTGTTAATCATTATAATAATGCCTACGCCGAATTTAAAAAGATTGATAAAGATGTGACCAAAATTACTGATAAGGAGAGTAAGATTGAGGTTTTAAAAATTGAACGTCCTAAAGATAATTAGTTTTTATGTCGAGCTTAAATACCGAGGCGACAAAATTAACGGACTTAGAATTAAGAGAGGCAATCATTAAAACGATTGCTTTCTTTGATTTATTTGACTGGCCCTTAACAGCCCGGGAAATTAAAAAAAATTTTGCCGGTCGGGCGTCATTATCAGAAGTTATAAAGTTATTGGATAAAGAGCTTGGGTTTAATGAAGAAACGGAAGAAAAAAAATCAGCTAAGGTTATAGATAGTCAAGACGGTTTTTATTTTTTATCCGGTCGCTCTGCTATTATCGCTATTCGTCAGCAGCGTTATAATTATTTTGTGAGAAAATTAAAGATTGCCCGTCGCTTTGCTCGAGTGTTTAGTTTTTTCCCATTTGTCCAAAAAGTATATTTAAGTAATGTCATAGGCTCTTATAATCTGCGAGATGGCAGTGATATTGATTTTCTGGTAGTTACCACTCCGCAACGTTTGTGGCTAAGTCGTTTATATTGCGCCGGTCTGGCAAAAATTCTAAATCGTCGTCCGACGCCAAGTTATAAGCGAGATACTATTTGTTTAAGTTTTTATATGTCCGCGGATTACCAGGATTGGCATGATTTACGTCTTATTGGTGACGATCCATATTTTGATTACTGGCGTAATAATTTAGTTTTATTGTATAATAGAGATAGACAATATAATTTTATAAAATTTTTGGATAAGTTAGGTAATTTATTGGAGGTGGCTGTAAAAAAATTACAATTAAAAATTATGCCGTCGTATTTACGGACGGCTATTAATAATTCTGACGGGGTAGTTGTCAATGATTCCGTTTTAAAGTTTTATATTCACGATCGGCGTCGTGAATATGCCGATAAATATGCAAAAAAAATTCAAGAAATATTTAGCGCGATTAATTGAATATAGTTTTTATGTTTTTGTTTTTTCTTTTCTTTGGCAAACAAAGTTAATTCTTCGTCCGGCCTCATCAAATTTTAATGAAATTTCTTTATATTTCAGTCATTTTTTATTACTGTTAATTCTTATCGAATTTTTTGTATATAAATTACGATTTCGCGGCGAAGAAGAACCGGTCTCTCCTCTTTGGTTAACTTTGGCCGGATTAGAACTAGGAATCTTGTTTTCTTTTTTCTTTGCCTCTGATCAATGGTTGTCTTTTTATTTTTATGTTTTATTTTTATCAGGCATTGCTTTATTTTATTTGCTTAGAGAAGGTCATGCCGCTTATGATTGCGATGACCCTGGTGTGGATAAAGTGAAAATAATTTATAGTTTTTTGGCCAGTCTTTTTCTGCAAGCTACTCTTGGTATTTACCAATTTTTAACTCAACATGCTCCGGCTAATAAATATTTGGGATTAGCGCTCCATGATCCTAATACTTTAGGGACATCTGTAGTTGAAGCGGTCTCCGGTCGCTGGTTAAGAGCTTATGGCGGTTTTGATCATCCCAATATTTTTGGTGGAGTTTTAGCGGTAGCTTTAGTTATTTCCGCTTATTTACTGGCCAGTCGAAAAGTGATTCGCCGCAAGAGTGATGTTGTGGAGTCATTATCTTTATTTATTTTTCATTTTGTTGCTTTGTTTGCCTTGTTCTTTAGCTTTTCTCGTGCTGCCTGGCTGGCAACAATTGTCGGCTGGCTAGTTCTTTGTGTGGTCTTGGCTCTAAAGAGAGATGCTTGGATCTTCGGCAGATTTTTAGTTTTGATGTTTTTTTCCGCGGTCATGGTTTTAATTGTTGTCATTCCCTATCAAGATTTATGTCGTGTTAGAATAGAGGCGACCAGTCGTTTGGAAAATAAATCTGTCACGGAGCGTCTTTCCTATGTTCAAGAAGCTAAGGAATTGTGGTCGCAGAATTGGGTAACCGGTGTCGGGGTCGGTAATTATTTATTGGCCCTAGAGAAGAAGGCCTCTGTAAAAAAAGCGGCTTGGGATTATCAGCCGGTTCATAATGTTTTTCTGCTATTAGGAGCTGAGAGTGGTATTTTTACTGTATTATTTTTTGTTTCTTTCTTGTTTATTTTAATAACAAAAAACCGCCGTGAAGTTTTCGCGCCGGCTTTATTTGCCACTATTTTAGTATTGATGTTATTTGATCATTGGCTAATTAGTTTACCCTTTGGCATTATCTTCCTGTTTTTGATATTGGGCCTTTTGTAGCTGTTATTTTATTTTGTTTCAGTCGTTTGCCAATATAATAATTTTTTTGTAAAAAGACTAAATCGGATTCTAAATTTTTGAGAGTTTTATTCAGAAGGGCGACGTTTTTAACGCCGTCTTTTTTGATTTCTTGTTTAAGAAGGGATAAGACGGTGGCGATGGTGCCAAAATAATCATCACTGGCCACGTGTCTGCGGACGCTGACTTCATCTTTAAGTAAACGAGCAGAGGTTTTAATTTGATATTTTTGAATCATAAACAGACAGCGATGTTAATGATGTGACTACTTAAATTATACTTGAGAATTTATTTTTGGCGATTATAATATGATCTAATATTTCAATATCAAGAACATTACCGGCTTCAATTAATTTATTGGTAATATCGACATCGGCTTGGGTGGCTTTTAATACTCCGGAGGGGTGATTGTGGGCGATAATTATAGCGGCAGCGGAATATTCTAGAGCGGGACGGAAAACTTCGCGCGGGCTAACTAAGGAAGCATCTAAAGTTCCCAGAGAAATAACTTCATCATGAATTAACTGATAGTGCGTGTTTAAGTATAAGCCGCGGAATTGTTCTTTGTTTAAATTTCCCATATCTTTTAGATGAGCGAAAGCTTGCGGAGCGGTGCGGATAGTAATAGATGCGCCCGGTTTTTTCTGATAAAAACGACGACCTAATTCAAAACAGGCGACAATCTGACAGGCCTTAGTGAGGGGAATATTTAAATCTTTTTCAATTAAATTGGGATCTTTTTGATAGGCAATCCCTTTTTCGCCATATTCGCGTAGTAAACGATTAGCCATTGAATACACTTCCTCTTTTTTGGTGCCGACACCAAGGACCACGGCTAATAATTCAGCCGAACTTAAAGAGCCAACACCATTATTAATTATTTTTTCGCGTGGTTTATCCTCATCCGGTAAATCCCTAATTTTGAGGATTTTATAATGTTTGGTGTTGTTTATAACCGGATAGCTTAAAACAAGACTGCGATCGCTAATTTTGTAAGACATAATTATGTTTTAGTTTCTTGCTTTAAATTATATCAAAGATATGCTAAATTTAAAACACGATTGATTGTCAAAGCCTCTCATATTTACTGAATTTAACTAATTATTTATGAACAAATATAAAATTGATTTTTTGTCAAACAAAATGCCCCTGATTTCTGTGCCGTTAAAGGCTTCGCCTACGGCTACTATCTTGGTGATAGTGAAAACAGGCTCTAAATATGAGACTAAACAGGATAATGGTATTTCACACTTCTTGGAACACATGTTCTTTAAGGGGACCAAACAACACCCTACGGCCTTAGATTTGTCTAGTAATTTGGATGCTCTTGGTAGTGAGTATAACGCTTTCACCTCTAAAGAATACACCGGTTATTGGGTTAAGGTAGCGGCCCCTAAAATTAAGAAAGCTCTACATATTGTAGGCGATATGTTATTGAATTCTAAATTTGAAGAGGCGGAAATTGAGCGGGAAAGAGGTGTAATTGTAGAAGAGGTTAATATGTATGAAGATAATCCCATGATACACGTGGAGGATGTTTTTGAGGAATGTCTGTACGGTGATACGCCGGCCGGCTGGGACACGATTGGTACTAAAGATAATATTCGTCGTTTTACTAGAGAAGATTTTTTAAATTATTTTACTCGGCAGTATGGCAGTAAAAGCATGTTTGTAATTTTAGCCGGCGGATTCAAAGCGACGGATAAAAAGGTGGCAGCGGAAATATTTGCTAAGTTTCCCTGCAACGCTTGGGCTGATAAATTGGCACTACGAGAAAAACAAAATAAACCTCAGTTAAAAATTGTTCATAAGAAAATTGATCAAATTAACTTATCACTGGGAGTGCGGGCTTACCCGGTGGGTCATGCGGAAGAGTTTCGCGTTAAGTTATTGTCAATTATATTGGGGGGATCGATGAGTTCACGTTTATTTATTAATTTGCGGGAAAGAAACGGCTTGGCTTATAGTGTGCGCAGCTCGGCGGAATTTTATTCCGATTCCGGTTATTTAACGACCCAGGCCGGCGTGCCCACCGGTAAGGCGGAGGCGGCGATAAAAATAATTTTGGCAGAATATAAAAGGATTGCTCGGGAAAAAGTGGGCAGTAAAGAATTAAAACGGGCTAAGGATTTATTAGCCGGTAAAGTTTTATTGCAAATGGAAGCGACGGATGATATTGCCACTTGGTACGCTCGTCAGGCGATACTGAGAAAAAAGATGTTGACGCCACAGGATTTTTTACGAACGATTAAAAAAATAAGTGCCGCGCAATTATTGGCAACAGCCAAGAAAATTTTTGTAAATCGTGGTTTAAATTTAGCGCTTATCGGACAAGCGAAGCCGGCGGAGTTAAAAAAGATTTTAAAATTTTAAATCAACAAAAATGCCTGAGGAGAATTTACCTCAATTAAATAAGGAACAAACAATGGCACTGAAGCATGATCAGGGGCCCTTGTTAATTGTGGCTGGTGCCGGGACGGGAAAGACTACGGTTTTAATTAATCGTTTAGCCTATTTAATCACCAAACGGCATATTAATACCGATGAAATTTTGCTTTTAACTTTTACGGAGAAAGCGGCGGGAGAAATGGAGGAGCGGGCCGATAAAATTTTGCCTTATGGTTATGTAGATTTATGGATTAATACTTTTCATGGTTTTGGTGAAAGAATTTTACGTGAGTTTGGCTTGGATATTGGTTTAGATAGCGGTTTCAAGATTTTAAACGAAACCGAACAATGGGTCCTAATTAAAAAAAATTTAGCTCTCTTTAAACTAGATTATTATCGTCCTCTCGGTAATCCGACTAAATTCATTTCTGAACTATTGCATCATTTTTCTCGCTTGAAAGATGAAAATATTTCTCCCGCCGAATATTTGCATTACGCTGATGAGCTGGAGTCTAGTCGGGTAGGAGCTGAGAGCAGTGATTCAGTAGAGGAAGCGCAAGAATTAGAGATGGAAATTGGCCGAATTAGGGAACTGGCCGACGCTTATTACACCTATAATCAGTTGCTGCTGGATAATAACTTTTTGGACTTTGGTGATTTAATCGTTTATGTTCTGAAGTTATTTCGAGAACGACCGAATATCTTGAAATTTTATCGGAAGCAATTTAAATATATTATGGTGGACGAGTTCCAGGATACTAACTGGGCTCAATATGAATTAGTTAAGCTGTTAGCTGCGCCCAAAAATAATTTAGTGGTAGTTGGTGACGATGACCAGGCAATTTATAAGTTTCGTGGTGCCTCTTTATCTAATATCATGCAGTTTAAAGATGATTATCCGACGGCGCCGGAGATTGTTTTAACTGAGAATTACCGTTCTCGCCAAGAGATTTTGGACCAGGCTTATAAATTTATTCAAAATAATAATCCTAATCGCTTAGAGGTAAAATTACAAATTGATAAGGTTTTACAGGCGAAAGGAGCAATAAATAAAATAAAACGTCAGGAGGCGGCTGTTAAATTTTTAAATTTTAGTTCAGCGGAGGAAGAAGTATCTTTTGTGGTGCAAACTATCATGGAATTAAAAGCGGCGGATCCGACTAAGGTTAATTGGTCCGACTTTGCGATTTTAATTAGAGCTAATAGCACGGCGGAAGCTTATGTCAAAGAACTAAATCGTCACGAGATTCCTAATCAATTTATGTCTTGGCGGGGGCTGTATTGTAAGCCTTTAATTTTAGACGTTCTCGCTTATTTTCGTTTGTTGGATAACTATCATGAATCGGCCGCTTTGTTCAGAGTTTTGAATATGACGGTATTTAAAGTGTCGCATTCGGATTTAATTACCATTAATAAGATGGCGACGCGTAAAGTTTGGTCTTTGTACGAAGCTTTGAAAAATATTGATGCTATTCCCGGGCTGAGTGCAACTAGCGTTAAAAATATTAATAAGTTATTAAATTTAATATCCGCTCACTCGCTTTTAGTAGCCACGACGCCGCCGACCAAACTTCTTTTACATTTTGCTTATGACTCCGGCCTATTAAGTGGTTTGGATCGCGATCGTGATATAGAATTATTTTCTTATCTCAATCAGTTTTATCAAAAAATAAAAAAATTGGAAGAAGCGGAGGCGGATTTACGCTTGAAAGATTTTTTGGCGGCCATTAATTTAGAATTGGACGCTGGAGATACCGGCGCCTTAAAGTTAGATTTTGTTGATCATGATACGGTTAAAATTACTACGGTTCATGGTGCCAAGGGCTTGGAATGGCCTTATGTCTTTATTGTTAATTTGGTGGATAAAAAATTTCCTACCATTAATCGCGGTGAAAAAATTTCTATTCCGGACGCTTTAGTGAGAGAAAAAGTAATTCATGATGCTGATGTGCATTTAGAGGAAGAACGAAGATTATTTTATGTAGCAGCTACGCGAGCGAAAGATATTTTATATTTAACTAGTGCTCGTGACTACGGTGGTGCGCGTGAAAAAAAGGTATCGCGTTTTATTACGGAGATGGGCTTAGAAAGCAATGCTCTGCCAAAAATAATTTTGAGTGAGAAGAATGAGTTTTTACGTGATTTACATCATCGTAACGAACGTGCTCTGGAGATTTCGTCTCGTTTGGCAAGTATTGATACCTACCCTTTGCCGGATAAATTTTCTTTTTCTCAATTGGCGGCTTACAGCACCTGCCCCTTACAATATAAATTCGCCTTTATTCTTAAAGTCCCTATTTTAGGGGATAAAGCTTCATTAATTTTTGGCCGGGTGATGCATAATACTTTATATAATTTTTTATTACCAAAACTGGCCGGTAGGAAAAATTTACAAGATAGTTTGTTTGCGAGCTTAGACGCTGCGGCCGCCAAAAAGACGACTGATAATTTATTTACGGAGAAAAGATTATTGGAGTTGTATGAAGAATTTTGGCGCGCGGACGGTTATCAGGATAAAAAAGAAAGAGAGGACTATAAAAAAAAGGGCCGTGAGTCTCTAAAAAAGTTTTGGGCTTCCTATCAGACTCAAATGGCACCCGATGTTTTATTTTTGGAAAAGAAATTTGCTTTTAAATTGGGTAGTGATTCTGTCAAAGGGACGATTGATCGGGTTGATAAATTAGCGGATGGCAGTTTGGAAATAATTGACTATAAAACCGGACGCAGTAAAACAAAACTGGAGTTTAAAGATAAGCGCCAACTTATTTTGTATCAATTATTTTTGGAAGAATTTTTGCAAGTTAAAGTTAGTGCTTTAAGCTACTATTATCTAGAAAGCGGAGAAAAAATTTCTTTTAGCCCTACGGTTAAAGATATTAGTAAGTTGCGAGAGGGTATTATAAAAGAAATTGCCGCTATTAAGAAGCGAGAATTTACAGCCACTCCCTCTAATATGTGTTCCTATTGTGACTTTAGGGAGATTTGTGAATTTCGTCAGCCCTAATTTGGGCGATGGCTAGCTGATGTAGTATAATATATATTGTATGATCGATACTAATAATCGTTTAATTAGCCCGATTGAACGCCAAGGCGATGAAGCTTGGGATTTATCTTTGCGTCCCAAGACTTTGTCTGAATATATTGGTCAAAATAAAATTAAACAAAATTTGGAGATTACCGTGGCCGCCGCGCAGAAACGCGGTGAACCGATTGAGCATGTTTTATTATATGGTGCGCCGGGTTTAGGCAAAACTACTTTAGCTCACGTGATTGCCAATGAAATAGGAGCGAATATTAGAGTGACCTCCGGTCCGGCAATTGAAAAAAGCGGTGATTTAGCCGCTATTTTAACTAATTTGGAAGCGGGGGATATTTTATTTATTGACGAAATACATCGCTTACCAAAAATCGTGGAGGAAATTTTATATCCGGCCATGGAAGACTACGCCTTGGATATTATTATGGGCAAAGGCCCGAGTGCGCGGACTTTACGTTTGGATTTGCCTAAGTTTACCATTATCGGAGCGACAACTATGGCTAGTTTATTATCCGCCCCCTTGCGTGATCGTTTTGGAATTACTCATCATTTGAATTTTTATGAAACGGCAGACATTGAAAAAATTCTGCGACGCAGTGCTCGCATTTTAGGAATAGAAATTGACGGGGAGGCGGCTCTGGCTATTGCGCAGCGTAGTCGTCGCACGCCGCGTATTGCTAATCGTTTACTTAAAAGAGTACGTGATTATTGCGAAGTAAAGGGCGATGGCAAAATTTCTGTGAAGGATAGTCTGGAAGCTTTTCATATGTTGGAAGTAGATGAACTGGGCTTAGACTTAATAGATCGTTGTATCTTAGAAACCATTGTTAATAAATTTCAGGGCGGTCCGGTTGGTCTGAATACTTTAGCGGCTTCTACGGGAGAGGAAATGGATACGATAGAAAATGTTTATGAGCCTTATCTGATGCAACTGGGCTTTTTGGATCGTTCACCGCGGGGTCGTTTGGTGACTACTTTAGGTTATAAGCATTTAGGGCTCACGGGACCGTTGGTCTAACAACTTTAACTGGCACTTAGGCCGTTCTCTACTGGACTTATTCGCCAAATATCAGACAAAAGTCGTATTTGATTTTTTTGCATTTTTTTGTTATAGTTGAATAAATTATTCTAAGTCGCCTATCAATTATGAGAAAATTTTTTTTATTTGTTTGGGAGATTACCAAGATAGTAGTCATCTCGTTAGCTATTATTTTGCCGGTACGCTACTATTTGATTCAGCCTTTCTATGTTAAGGGGGCTTCTATGGAGCCGACCTTTCAAGACCAAGAATATTTAATCGTTGATGAAATAAGTTATAGGTTTACTCCACCGACGCGCGGTCAAGTAATTGTTTTTCGTTACCCGCTTGACCCCCAGGAGTATTTTATTAAAAGGATAATAGCTTTGCCGGGCGAGTCGGTTCAAATTAAAGATGGCCAGGTCATTATTTTTAATGTCACCCATCCTGACGGGCTAGTTATTAATGAAACATATCTATCGGATAATATTCCGACTTATGATCAAAGCACAGCTAAGTTGACTTTAGGACCGCAAGAGTATTTTGTCTTGGGTGATAATCGTGGCGCCTCTAAAGATTCTCGTAGTTTTGGTGCGGTTAATGGTAGTTTTATTACTGGTAAAGTTTTATTTCGTGGTTGGCCTTTAAATAAGGTAACAATTTTTAATCAAGAATATTGGCCACAGTATAATAATTAATCTCTTTAATTAATCTCTTTAATTTTAAAATTTTATCTATAATATGTCCCGTCGTAAAAAAATAAGTGCGGCCCCGACTGCCGCCTCCATTCGAAAAAACGATAAGATGACTGGCCGTCTTTTAGGTATGAAAGACTGGATGGGGCCAGAAGGTATGTACTTTGAATCTTTGTTGGAGAAGGCCAGAAAATTTGCCAAGCTTTATAGTTTTTCTCCGGTGAGTACGCCTATTCTTGAGAGCTATGATTTATATAAAAAATCAACGCGTCGGTCGGCTGATAATGAGTTTTATGCTATTGATGGCGAAAAGAGTGAACGCATGATTTTACGTCCGGAAATTACTCAAGGATTGGTGCGTGCTTATTTAGAAAATAATTTGGTTGAAACGGGACTGGCGGCGAGAATTTATTCTCTTGGTCCTATTTTTCGTCGTGAAAAACTACAGACTGGTCATTATCGCGAGTCAACCCAGTTTAATATGGAAATTATCGGTGATCGCAAACCATTAGCTGAAGCTCTTTTGATTACCGTGGCTTATAATTTTTTTACTGAATTACAAATTAAAACCCAGGTTCAAATTAATAGTCTAGGAACAGCTGAGTGTCGTCGTGAATACTGTGTTAAACTTTTGGCTTTTTATCGGGAACGTGGTCGCCGTTCTAAGCTTTGTCGTTCTTGCCAGAATAACATGACTAAAAACTGTTTAAGTCTATTAGACTGTAAAGAGGAGGCTTGTATTGCCATGCGCGCTGAAGCGCCGCAAATTGCCGACTATCTTCCGGTTGAAAGTCGGGAATATTTTACTAAGACTTTAGAATTCTTGGATGAACTAGGAATTTCTTATAACTTCAATCCATACTTGGTACGCGGTTTGAATTATTATAACGATACTATATTTGAATTCTGGCCGGTTAATGAGGATGGTTTAATTCTTGGTAAAACAGCTCTAGCTGGTGGTGGTCGCTATGATTCTATGGTGGAAGCGATGGGGGGAGAGCCTACACCGGCCGTTGGCCTGGCTATTGGTTTAGAACGGACTTTTTCCCGGATTAGAGATAAAAACCTCTTGACGGGAGAGGCAGAAGACGATATTGTATTTATTGCTCAATTAGGAGAACCGGCTCGATTGAAATCCCTGCAGTTATTTGATGAATTAAGACATGCCGGTTTCAATGTGCGCCAGTCCTTCGTTTCTGATAGTTTAAAAATTCAATTGGAAGAAGCGGTAGCGATGAGAGCTAAAACTAGCCTAATTTTAGGTCGCAAAGAGATAATGGATGGAACTATTTTAATGCGGGATATGGATTCCGGAGCGCAAGAGACGGTGGTTTATAAGAAAATTAAAGAACGTTTAGCCAGAAAAGATAAATTAATTGAAAAAAAAGTTAATAATAGAAAGGAGAGTGGATTATATGGCGGATTTTAAGAGAAAAACAGGAGAAAGTTTTGAAAGTTTTCTTCGTAAGTTTAAGAAGGGGCTGAAAAACAGTAAACGCTTGGAAAAAGCTCGTGCCAGTCAGCATCGCGGTACTAAAGTTACTAAGCATTTGCAAAAGAAACACGCCCTCATTGGTTTAAGTTTACGTAAAAAGAATGAATTTTTACGTCGCACCGGTAAATTACCGGAGAGCAACATGCAACGCTAAAAGTTTTTTGTTTCGTATATATAAAACCACGTTTCTAAGAGAAACGTGGTTTTGTTGTGGTTAGACTATTTATATTAATTTTTAATGCCCGGTATAAATCTTTTAATATTGGTTAAAGTAGATTTTTTACTAAATTGTTTGATGCGATCACGGGCGCGTTTAGTTTTAGCAAATTTCAACCAGGCTAAGTTCGGGTAAGGGCGTTTTTTCTCAATAATAATATCAACGAAGTCACCATTTTTTAATTCTTGATCAAGACGGCCAATTTTATCATTAACAATGGCTCCCGCCGCTTTGTTTCCGATATTAGTATGTACAGCGTAAGCAAAATCAATTGGTGTCGCTTTTTCCGGTAGTTCAAAGACGTCGCCTTTTGGCGAAAACACAAAAATACGATTATGGAAGATATCCATTTTTATTTTTTTGACCAATTCATCGGTGTCACTGATTTCTTTTTGGACATCTATTATTTCTTGTACCCAGCTTGGTTGCTGGTAGCTGGCGTTAGCTCCTGGTCTCATTTTATAATACCAATGAGCCGCTAAACCATAGATGCTTTCTTCATGCATTTCGCGGGTGCGGATTTGAAATTCCGCCGATTTATTCTCGGGACCGAAGACGGTGGTATGGAGCGAGCGATAGTCGTTGGGTTTTGGTACGGCAATATAGTCTTTGAAGCGTTGCGACTTAGGTTTCCAGAGAGTGTGAATAATACCAAGCGCCTTATAGCAATCATCTACGGTCGGGACAATAAGACGCAAGGCAAACACGTCATAAATTTCGTCAAACTTTCTTTTTTTCTCCTTCATCTTGAGATAGATACTATAAAGATGTTTAAAACGTACCTCTAACTCGTACTCAACACCGGCCTCGATTAGACGTGGTATTATGATATTTTTTACTTTTTGAAAAAAGCGGTTTCTTTCTACCTTTTTTTCTACTTCATATTTATATTCCAGCTCATGGTATTCGTCCGGATAAAGAATCTTAAAACACATGTCCTCCATTTGCCATTTTAATTGGCTAATACCGAGCAGACCGGCAATAGGCGCATAAATTTCTAAAGTTTCACGCGCTATTCTTTGTTGTTTTTCCGGAGTAAGGCTTTCTATTGTGCGAAGATTATTAAGACGATCGCAAAATTTAATAAAAATAACTCGCAAATCGCTGGTCATGGCGAGAAACATTTTTTTGAGGTTTTCACGATAACGTTCTATGCCGCGATATTTAAGTGTACCAAGTTTTGTTACCCCTTTTACCAGAGAGGCAATTTCTGATCCAAAGAGAGATTCAATTTCTTCTAAGTTATGGCTGGTATCTTCCGGCACATCATGCAGAAGACCCGCTGCCACCGTAGATAAGTCGGCTTTTATACTGGCTAATAAATAAGCGGTGTGAAGAGGATGTTGAATATATGGTTCACCACTTTTACGAGTTTGATCGCGATGAGCCATATCGGCAAATTCAAAAGCCAAAGTCAGAGCCGTAGTGTCTTCTTGAGGATGATTTTCCGTAAATTTGTTTATTATTCTTTCAATGGTCATAGACTTGCCAATACGCCTTTTTTATTTTTTTATTTTTATGTTATAATAATTTATATTATAGTATAAAAAGGGCAGTTTTAAAAGTTTAGTTTTTTAATGATGAAGAAAAAAATAAAGCCTTGTATTTTATTTTTCGGTTTATCTGGTTTGATTATTTCCGGTTTTTTTATTTTACTCATGTCGCCTTCTATCGCTTTCGCTCAAGATTTTGGTATAGATAAGGTATCTAATGCTTTAAATGGTTCTCTTTCTGTTGCCGCCGACCCACGCCTGATTGTCGGTCGTCTAATTCAAATTGCTTTGAGTTTTTTAGGCGTTATTGCGATTGTGTTAATAATGTATGCCGGATTTATTTGGACTACTTCCGGCGGTGAAGAAGAAAAAATAGATAGTGCTAAAAAAATTCTGCGTAATGCTATTATTGGTTTGGCGATTATTATTTCGTCTTGGGCAATTGCTACTTATGTTTTGACCAGTTTAATGGCGGCGATTGGTGGCGGCGGTGGTGCTAATATTCCTGCCAATAATAATATTAGAATTAGCTCCGGTGCGGCAGCTTTAGGATCTTGTACAGTTGATACTCTTTATCCGAGTAATGGCGCTAAAGAAATACCGCGTAACACCTCATTGATGGTGACTTTTAAAGAGGATGTAAATTTGGATGGTCTTTGTGTTAATGATGCTGGGGTGTCTTGTACCTGTAATAACACGACTTGTCGTCAGATTAATCCGGAAGCGGTACAAATTTATAAGAGTGATTTAGGAAATGCCTGTGCGACTACTTGCCCCAGCCCTAATAGTAATACACTTGATGTTTCATTAAATTTGTCTAATGATCATAAAACTTTGATTTTAACACCATTAAGTCCTTTGGGATCCTCTGATGATAACACAGACTATTCGGTACGTTTAACAAATAAAGTGAAGAAGATAGACGGTTCCTCAATGTTTAAAAATTGTGGGTCAGATTTTCTTTATTGGTCTTTTGCCGTCAGTAATCGCTTAGATTTAACTCCACCGGAAGTACTCTTGCAGGGTATCTTTCCTTTACCTGATAATGAGGGGGATATATCTGGTGTAATGACGCCGGCTTCGTCGGCTGAGGGAGAAATATTGGTTAATAATTGTCCGACAATATATTCTGCGGCCAGTGTTATAAATATTGCGCCAAATACGGCGACAGTTATTTTAGATTATCATGGTAGTATCCCCCAATTTAAAATAAGTGTTCCGTCTGACGTACCGGACAAAGCACAACTTTTTGATAATGATGGTAATCTTTTGGGTGTTTCTGATTTTGATTCTGATGGCCAAATAATTTTTAAGACTTACCTTACCTTAACTGCCGTTAGTCATCCAGCCGGAAGCTCATGGACCGTTAATATTAATCCTGAACAATTAGCTGATACTCTTACAGTTGGTAGTGAGATTTATACATTTGCGAGGTCCATGGCCAATAATAATATTTTTGTACCAGGAACTTGTAATATTGTTCAGCAAGCCGTTAATATTCGTGCTAAATTAAGTGGTAGTGACGTAGTAGATGTTAGTCGGACGGGCAATCAGGTGCATTTAATAGCTAAAGTAGCCGGTGTGGCCGGTAATAATATTGTTGTGACCACTACAAACCCTGCCGCTCTAGCCATTACGTCTTTAGGCGGCGGGACTGATCGGTCTGAGTTTAAGCAGGCCCAGGATAAACCCGATCGTCCGATGAATTCCGTTATTCAAATTAATTTTAGTGAACCGATTAATCCGGTTACGATTTCCGGATCGGCTGCGGAAGTGGCTGACTATATTCGCGTAGTTAATGCCAGTGCCTCTAGTACTCCGGCAGGAGCGGTTTGCAGTGAGGACAAACAATGTTTGTCTTATAAATGTGAAGGTGGTGTTTGTCGGGGCGATTACTTGGCTGGTAAATTTATAGTCAGTAACGCCTATAAAACTTTAGAATTTATTTCCGATAAAGAATGTGGCGTTAATGGTTGTGGTGAACAAATCTATTGTTTGCCCCCTAATAGTCATTTAAAACTAAATTTGGTGGCGGCTAATTTAAAATCTTGTGACAGCGATACTGACTGTTTATCCAACAGTCCTTATACGCAGTGTTTGAATACGACTTTGGGTTATAAAACTTGTCAAAATCCCTTGGGCCAAAATTATCCAACGGCTAATTTGAGTAATTTGGATGGTATTGTGGACGCGGCGGCTAATTCCTTTGACGGTGATCGTAGCCAGACGGCGGAAGGACCTCTGGGTTTTTATAATGATAATTACCCGACCGCTACTAGCACCGTGACTCGTGACAAATATCAGTGGTCTTTTTACATTGGTGATAAGATTAATTTAACTTCACCTAAGATTACGTCTATTAGCCCTCTACCATCTAGTTTGAATGTTGGCGTATTGACACCGGTGGAAGTTACTTTTAATACCTTAATGCTAAATAGTAGTCTTCGTACCGGACAAGTAACCGTAAAAAGTGGTGACTCTACGGTTAAGCATAAATTAATTAATTTGCGAAGCTCTGTTCCTTCGCCTTTGGGTTATTGGGTGGAAAGTGACAATAAAGATGTGATGCCTTTAGACGGAGAGCCGGATATTACTGTCGCTAAAATTTCTCATACTCCTTTTAGTGAGTCCGTCACTTTAATTTCTCAGATTGGTTCTGGCGTAAAAGATATTTATCAAAATTGTTATAAGCCTAGCGCCGGTCCGGATTGTAATTCCACCGCCGGACAACCATCTTGTTGTTTTGGTAGTCCCACCGCCACGTTAGGGGCAGACGGTAATTGTCAATAATTATGATGAAAAAAATTGGACGACAACTAGTTGGTGTTTTCATTCTCCTGGGCGTTTTCTTGTTCGCGCAATTTACTTTTGCTCAGGGCTTTGGCATAAATGAAGTCTCCAACGGCCTGAATGGATCTTTGGCTACTGCCGATCCGCGAGAGTTGGCGGTACGTATTATCAATATCGCCTTAGGTTTTCTGGGAATTATTGCTGTCTCCTTAACACTTTATGCTGGATATCTTTGGATGAGCTCAGCCGGCGATGAAGAAAAAATTGAAGATGCCAAGAAAATTTTACGTAACGCTGTTATCGGATTGGTAATTATTTTATCATCTTGGGCTATTGCCACTTTTTTAATTACAAAACTGGGAGGAGCGATTGGCCCTAACACCGGCGGTTGTTTTGAAGGACAAATTTCTTCTTGTGGTTGTGGTGGTTCCATGGTTTGCACTGGCGGTTCTTTCGGTGCTTGTGTCGGCTCGGATTGCAGCGGCGGAGGAATTACGCCTTCCAGTTGCGACGGCAGTGCTAATCCTGGTTGTCAGGCAACAAGCCAAATTTGTTCTACGGACGATTATTGCGATGCTGATAGCTGCGCTTGTAAGCCTAAGGGTTCCTTAGGAGATTCTTGTGATACCGATACGACTAACGCCACTTGTGATGCTGACAACAATCTCTGTTCCGAATATTTATCTTGCAGTGCCGATAGTTGTACTTGCGTCGGTCAGCCGGTTATTACCGGACTCAGTCCGGTGGGCGGTTTTTGTACTGAAGATCTAAATAAATCTTGTGTTACTGATGATGATTGTGCGGAAGTATGTGATCTGACGACGCCAAACGGTGCGACTGATAATTTTGTGACAATTTTAGGTAAGAACTTTGGTGAATATTCTGCTACTTCCAGTAAAGTAGTCTTTAGCGGAGCAGATCACACCCTCTTGACTAGTGTTGATGGTCGTCAACCGAACTCTTTAAATATTGCCTGCATTAATACTTGGCGAGACAACCAAATTGTTATTGCTATTCCCAGCGGTGCCGACTACGGTCCTTTGGCAGTGGTTAATCAAGATGGACAATCTGACACGACTAATAATGACTATGGTCCGGCCTTAGAAGATTTTCAAAAAAATAATATTACACGACCCGGTTTATGTTATCTTAATCCTCAGGCCGGAGTTTTAAGTTCTCAAGTTGCTTATCAGGGTATTAATCTTTATTCTAGTGAGGCTTACTTTGGTAATTATCAAACTAATGTCGCAGCACTAGACTCGCAGTTTATTAATAGTGCCGGCTTAACGGGGACTTCCACCATTCCGAATATTAAATCGGGAAATTCTGGCAGTTTTGTTCAGAATATTTCTAACGGTCAACCGGAAAAAAGTAATTATTTACTTTTCACTAAACAATCAGAACCCGGCTCCGGCCCTTTTATTTCCAGTTTTTACCCCACCGCCGGTGTCGCCGGACAATACGTTACTATTAGAGGTAAGGGCTTTGGTGGCGCGCGTGGTTTAAATCATGTTTATTTTGGTAGTTTAGAAGCGGCTTATGATTTTCCCGATGTATGTTTAAATTCGGTTTGGAAAGATGATCAGATTATTGTTAAAGTCCCGACTGGTTTGAGTAACGGTTATCAAGCGATTCAAGTGAAAATTGGTATTACTACGATTGATACGCAAGAATTAAACCCCAATACTTTTCAAACGGATGATAGTTTAGCGCTTAAGTCTAGTTTATGTAAAATTGATCCAGAACGAGGTCCGCCCGCTACGCCGGTAACTTTGTGGGGAGAATATTTCGGTGGTGTTAATAGTGAAGGTTTAGTTAAATTTAATTTAGAAAAAATTGCCACCGGTACTATTAAAAGAAGCGGACAAGCCGATATGATAGAAACCGCTGTGCCGGTTGGAGCTGTATCTGGCCCGGTTAAGGTTGTTAATAATAGTACTTCGGGAAATGAACTTAATTTTAATGTCGGGCAATGTAAAGTGGATGCCGATTGTGGGGATCAGGTTTGTTGCCCGGTTAATACTTATAAAGAAGGGCGTTGTGTTAATACCATAACCGACTGTATATCCGACATTCCGACCTCTGTCTTTGAATGGAAATTTAGTACCGGTTTTGGTACTTGTGTCGGTCCGAATTGTGATGATCCTTGTAGAGATTTTACTACCGCGGAAGAATGCAGTCAGCAAACGGCTTGTTGTTTTGATTCCAAGGCAACAGATGATTTAACAGATGATTCTTGTCGTTCCGGTAGTGCAATTAGTTCCGGTGCCGATCAGGGTTATTGCGCTTATTATAATTGTGATGCCGTGAATATTACGCAATGTGCCACTTCTACTCCTTTAAAAATTGGTTCTTATTTTGGTCAGGCTGATTGTATTACGGAATGTGTTAAAGATGATCCTTGTTCTTCTTTGACTAGTGTAGCTACTTGTCGGCAAAATAGTCGCTGCTGTTTTGATGCCAATAAAACTATTGATGCCGCTGACGATGTTTGTAGTTTAGGCGACGCGATTAGTTCCGGCGCTGACCAGGGTTATTGCGCTTATTATGACTGTGATGCTGTTGATACTACTTTATGTGCTACTTCCACTCCTATCAAAGTTGGTACTTATAGTAGTATAAGTTCTTGTGATCGTTCATGTTGGACTCCTCCCAGTGGAGCCGGATTGTCATGCGCCGGCGCTACTGTTAGTTCTACGTGTGATACTACTGTCTGTAATTATCTTGGTTTAAGTTGTCTTACGTCTGACGGCAGCTTTAATGCTACCGGTCCGGACTGTGGTACTTGTTGCTGTCAGCCGGGAACGATTGATGAGTTAACCGGTTGGAAATGTTTGGCTGATAAAGGAAATTGTGATGGAGTTAATCGTGGTTTATTCTGCGGCTGCTCTAGCGATGATGAATGCGGAGCCAAGGAAACTACCGGTTGTGGCGTTGATACTTGTTGTACGGCGCGACCAGAAATAACCGCTACTAACCCGCCTCATTTGGCCGATCAGGTTTGTCGTAATGCCGTGATTCAAGCTACTTTTAACGAAGCCATGAGTGCGGCTAGTTTTGATAATAATGTTTTGCTCCTGGAGGAAAGAAATTATGGTAACGGAGTTTGTCCGGCCGGCTCTTTTGTCGCGCAAGCTAATTCGGTAGTTGATATTTTAGAACAAAAAAATAAAAATTGGTTAGCGAAACTTTGGGATAATTTGTTCGTTCTTGTTACAGGTTGGGGTGAGCGTTGGAACACTCGCGCCTTGGCGGGTGTGCCTGACCCTAATAAACTTTACTGTTCTGTCGCCGGAACTGTTTCTGTTGAAAATAAAACAAATAGTGCTATTTTGAGTTTTGCGCCGCAACGTTTGTTATCTTCCGCTGCTAATTACTACTTTGTTATTAAAGGTGATGAAGCCTTAAATAGTAAGACGGGAGTCTTGAGTGCGCAGGCTGTTGGCTTCAACGGTTTAGGTTATCTTGACCCCGCCACTAATGCTTATGTGGAAGGTAATTTAATTCAATTAAATAGTGTTAATTACATAAATTCGCATATTATTAAATTTACTACCTTATCGGAACAAAGTGGTAATTCCGGTATTTGTAATATTGATGAGGTAAAAGTTAGTCCGGAGTCTTATCTGTTTAAGACTACAGCCAATGATTTAAACGAAAAAGATGATCGAGTCAATAATATTACTTTTGACACTGTCTCTGATCGTGATAAAGTTTTTACTGCTAACGCTTACAGTGATGATGGACAAATTTTACAACCGGTAGCTGGTTATACTTGGGATTGGGATTTTCAGGTAGCGGACCCTGGTATTGTTAGCCTAGGTTCGGCGATTAGTTTACCAAATAATAAAATGTTAGTGACGGCTACTACCGGACAGACAGACGCCTTAACTAAAGTTACGGCCACTATCAATATGGATAGGTTTATCAGCCCCGTGTGTCTTAATAATTGTAATGTTTATACTGGTGGTGATGGTTTTAATAAGGCGGCCGATATTTATGTATTTTTATGTAATAATCCTTGGCCGCCGGTAGCTGCTAACGGCACTTGGTCGCCGTGGTCTGATACTTGTCAAAATGCTTTGGGTAATAATTGTGTTAATTATAATTATAAGTTTTATTATTGTCGTGATGCCGGTGCGAGTGGCACCTTAGATGATTTGCCGGCGATTATTAATGAAGCGATTATCCGCGGTGTCAGTTCTAATTTAATTTGTAGTACCGATCGTTCCAGTTGTTCTACAGCTAATAATCCTTGTGGGCAGGATGAAAATGGTGATGGCATTGGTGACGGTTTATGTTTATGGAATGTGTTGAAAGAATCTTATTTCTTTCGTGAAAAAATACTTTCCGGCGGTGAGCTGTTAAGTGCTACTAGCCTGAGTACAGGTAATACCGTTCAGGTTAATTGGCGTTCTAAGGCTGATCAAGTAGCTTCTTATAAAATTTACTATTTGATGTCTGATCAGGGCACCATGTTATCTAAGACAGTAAAAGCTAGTGATGCTTGTAGCGTGGCTGGCGATGTTAATACCTGTCAGACCGTTATTGATGGTTTAACTAATAAACAGGCCTATATTTTTAAAGTTAGTGTCATCTCTGTTAATGGCACAGAAAGTCAATTATCTAATGAATTAACAGCGACTCCGATTGACAGAATAAGACCGGCCACTCCGCTTAACTTTCGAGCGGTGGCCAGTACCTCTGCTTTAAAGTTTACGTGGTCGGCTAATACCGAAGAGGCCGTAACGTCTCGCCTTTATCACGGTATTAAATCCGGTTTTTATGGAGAATCATTTGATTCCGTACTTAGTGGAACTAGTTTAAGTTTTCCGATTAGCCAGTTTGCTACCAGTAGTCCTCATTATTTTATTTTGTCGGCTTTAGACGCGAGTGATAATGAAAGTGCTAAATCGGCAGAATGGAAATGTTTGAATGGCGTTTGTTCAATAGTTATTGTTGTTCAACAATAGCATTAGCATTTATATAAATATCTATGCATATGAAAGGCATTAAAAAAATAGCCATGATGATGGGATTGATTTTAGTTTTGTCATTTCTGGTTGTCGCCCATAACTCTGATGCTCAAGACAACAGCCCGGATGCTATTGCCATCCGCATTATCCCTAATCCCAATCATTATAGTATCAGTCGTTGGTATACCAGTCAGAATTTTACCGGTTCACCGCAAGCTCTGACGGTTGATGGTTATGAGGCTATTCGTGACGGTCGGACTGTTTATGTTAATGCCGCTAATATTGATCCAACTTCTCGCACCATTTATACTAATATTTATTTGATTTCTTATAATCAAGAGTCTGAAGCAAAAACGGTTGATATTCTCGGTCAAATTATTTCTCACTGGAAGTTTAATGATAATATTATAGAGAATAATAGTCCCGCCCCCAGTTGTTCTATTTCTTCTTTGAATTGTAAATCCGACAGTGATTGCGGTAGCGGTCAGAGTTGTGCTTTAGCCGGACCTTTAGCGGGGTCTTGCGTATTAAATAATTTAAAAAATTGTAGTGCTGATTCTGATTGTCCGGCTAATTTTTTCTGCGATGGCTTGAAGGCTAAAATAACACGTGATATTAAGCGTGTCGGACGCTTAGAGGAAATAAGAGGGGCTCTTTATAATTTTAAGCAAACAAATAAACGATACCCGACTTTACTGGCTGGAACTTATTTAACGAATAATAGCTTGTCGGTCTGGCCCAGCTGGAAGCAAGTGTTATTGTCGGATTTAGCTGTTAGTAATAGTTTTGTTGACCCGATTAATAAGTTGGGTAAATGCGTAATTGATCTGGTCGTTAAAAATGGTCGCGATTATAGTGCTACCACTGCTGCTTGTAATTTAAATAGTGGTGTCACTACCGCTTCTTGCAATAATGCTACCTGGGATTATAATTTTCAGATGAATGGTGGTGATTATCGTTTATGGGTAGAGACTGCTAATAATAACACTGGCGGGATATATGGTGATTTAAGCTCAGCCCCAGCTCTATTTGCTTTCGGAGAAAATTTTTGTCCCGAGCCGGGCATTCAACATCATCTTCTAGTTTATGTAGATAATGTTTTAAAAGGGTCAGCTTGTAATCCGGCTGTTAATCCCAATGAGTCACGGCAAACAGCTTATGTTGACTTAGGGCATTTAGATGCTGGTAGCCATTCTGTTAGGATTAAATGGGATAATGATTGGCAATATAATCCCGATGGTGTTTGGGGTAATGCTGATGACGCTGATTCTAATCTTAAAATTTATCGTTTAGGTTTAACTACTTCTGATTCTTTTGATATAGAAACTTGTTGGGATCAAAATTCTAAAAGTTTTGCTTATAGTTCTGTTAACGGTCCTTTAACCTTACCGCCCGATAGTTATGCTTTTGCCTACGTTAGTGATTCAGAAGGCTCTGATTATAGTCTGTGTGCCACTTTAGAAAGTCGTAGTCCAAGTTTAGCTTATTCTTTTGGACCTTTTGATTTAGCAGATTCGGCTTGTGCTTTTGCTTCGGGAGTGAGTGTTGGCGGGCAAGCAGGTAATTCCGCCCCTTCAATAGTTAGTCAATCTTTAGGGGCTGAAGCTCATCAGCCCTTTAATGGTTATATTCAAGCGACGGATGCCGAAGGAGATTTATTGACTTGGTCAATTTTAAATTCTAGTCCCGGGACCTGGTCAAGTTGGCAGAGCCCGAGTGGTCAGAACCAGCCTCCGGTCTTGCAAGATACCAGTAATCCTTATCAGAAAAAAGTTTATGCTCCATTTGCCGGTGATCCTGGTACTTATAGTCTTAGATTATCCATTAACGATGGTCAAGGGGGCATTTTAAGCACCACCACCCCAATTACTATTATTTCTCCGTCCATTTCCTTGAGCGCCGAGAACACGGAGTACGCTTTAGATTCGGGTTCATCTTTTAGTTATGTTATTTCCTTTGCCAGTAATAGTCTTAACAATCCTAGCACAGCTTATAGCGTCCAAAAAACAGCGGGCCCCCTTGATATTTTAGCCGGATTAACGAAAAGTTTTATTAATTTGGGTAATGGTCAATATCAAGTTAAATATGACGGGGATATCTCTCCTGCTACGGTTAATAACGATACAGTTTTTGCTTATAAGTTTAGTGTTACTGACAGTTATAATAAAACAGCCACTAAAAATTTTAATGTTACTCTAAAAGTGGCTAGTGTTCCTAGTTTAAATTTTTCTTGTGTTGATATGATACGCGTTGGAGAACAATATAGTTGTATTTTAGGTCCGACTATGCAAGGGGAATCTGAGATTAATTATGTAGCGAGTGGTTTACCGAACGGCTTAAGTCAAGATTTAGGTGTTATCACCGGGGCGCCAAATTCTTCCGCTCCCGGTATTTATACCGTGAACGTGACGGCTGCTAATAGTTTTGGTGCAGTTATCACTAAGTCATTTTCATTAAAAGTAAATAATTTTTGTGGTGATGGTATTAGACAACAACCTAATACCGAGGGACGGGGTGGCCCAGCTAATAATGGTCAAGAGAGTTGCGACGGCAGTAGCGGGGTAACAACTAGCCCTACCGCCAGTAGAGTTAATTTGCAATACGCTTGTAATAGCAGTCTTTGCATTTATAAATCTCCTATTAATGGTGGCGGTTATTGCGGTGACGGCTATTGTCAGCTGAGAATTAATGGCCAAGATGTAGAGAATCATAGTAATTGTTCAGTGGATTGTGATGCGGCGTCTTTACCCTGCACACCTTCTTGCGTCGGTAAGTGTTTCGGTGCCAGTGATGGCTGTACTGGCACTTGTCCTGATAATGGAGCTAATAGTGCCTGTACAAGTGGTGAGTCTATTTTTTGTTCTGACTTAGTAGGCCCGGGATATGCTGGCAGCGCTCTTTGTAAGAGTGATTGTTCTGGTTTTGATATTAATAGCTGTGGCGCTTGTAACCCTTCTTGTACTGGTGTATGTGCCGGCGCTGATAACGGTTGTGGTGTAGCTTGTCCATCTACGGCTACTAACACTTTTTGTACTAGTAGTTATTCGGAAGATTGTTCTACTTATTTAAATTGGCCACCGGAAAGTTTTAGCGGTAATGTGGTTTGTAATAGTTCTTGTTCCGCTTATGATACTTCCGGTTGTGATGCCTCAGGATCATATTGGTACCAGGTACCGGCGTCGGAAGATAGATATTTAACTGTAGGCACTGATTGTATGGTGAGGCTAAACGTTGATGCTAATAATAATATTGAATGTATTATGAAGGATAATCCTAATAGTTCGTCTCAGTGGTTTCAGGGCGTCATCGCTATTAGTGTAAATACAAAAATTTGCGCCGTACCGGGTTGCGCTACAGCAGTGAACACTACTAAATGTAGGTATTTTAGTGGCGTTTGGACCAACCACTGTTTCGTTCATAAAACTTGGTAATAATTATTATATTTATGAATAAAAAAAATCAAAAAATTATAACAATTGCTGTCTTGACTCTAATTTTAATTATTACTATCGTTCTGGTGCTTCGTCTAAAAAACGATCCAGCTACTTCTGACGGCACAGCAGGAATTATTACCTCCACTACGCCCCAGTTTCTTAGTGAGCAAGAGAAGCTTGATATGGGGATTAACACTAAAGATCAAGTTCAAATCTTTCGTGATGCTAGCGGTGATAATATTGTTTATAAAATTATTAGAACAAAAGATGATATTGTTTCTGACCCGGCCACAGTGACCGCTATTAACCCTCCGCAAAAATTGCCGATAAATGAATAATCAGCTATAATTAAAATATTAATAATTAATAGACAATAAAAAGATAATTATATGTTTAATGATTTAAATAATAATAAGCCAAATAATCCTCCGGTTGATGATATTTTTGCTGAAACCGATAAGACTTCCTCAGCTCCGCTCGGCGCTACTTCAGATATTTCTGCACAAAAAGTTGGTTTGGATGCGGAAGAAAATTTACCGACTAGTGAGGCAGAGGAGACTCCAGCTTCTGGTGGTGATAAATGGTTTAAAATAACTATCATAGTAATTATTGTTTTAATTTTAGCTTTGGGCGCCTACTTACTTTATAGGAAATTTGTACCAATGCCGTCCGCTGAAGTTGCCATGACGACTGATAATACTATAATCCCGGCTGATAATACAGCGACAGATATTCCCAATGACCTGGCGCCTGAAGTTCCTATTGAAAATACCGATATAAATCAGGACGCTATAAATACCGATTTAAATAATGCTGACGTTATTGATCAGATTGATAATACTATTGACCCAAATAACGATATTCCTACCTCTACCGTACCGGTAGTCCCAGTTGACTCTGATTCTGACGGCTTGACTGATGCGGAAGAAGCCGTAGTTGGTACCAACCCCTTAATAGCTGATACGGATAGCGATGAATTAGGGGACTATGAAGAAGTAAAAATTTATCAGACCAATCCTCTAAATCCGGATACGGACGGTGATGGTTATTCCGATGGTGCGGAAGTTAAGTCGGGCTATAATCCTAATGGTCCGGGAAAATTATCCGACCTTGAACAGCCGGTGCAATAATTTATGTTAGATGATAATTTTAACAAAAAACAAGTACCTCGGCCGCGGACGATCCCCTCTAAAATTAAACAGCATCTTTCCTTAAATCTTCATATTATGCCTCAAACTGGAAGTAGCCATTTTCAAAAATGGTTATTTTTAGCTTTTCTGCTCTTTGCTCTATTGGTTATAATGGCAATTTTGATTTTTTGGTAATAGTTTATTCTTGATTACTTTATGTTTAATAGTCAGAAAAAAAATAAATCAGATTCTACGGTTAATGATAATATTACCGCGGCTGTTAATCAGGATTTAATTATTCATAATATGCCTCGGGGGGTTCGATTAAGTGGAACCATTGCTCGTGGCGTGAATACTCCAGCTTTTCATGGCATTGAGTCAGATAACTCATCATTCTCTCAGTCGTCTGTCTCTAATAATTCTGTATCGCCGACAGGCACTTTAAACGAAAAATCTCCAGCAAATTTTAAAATTGTAGGCTGGTTGATTATGATGGGAGGTCTTATTTTTATTGGAATATTAGTATATTTATCTTATATTTTTATTATTAAACCAGTAGCCTCTATTCCGGCAGAAGATGCTAATATTATTGTTCCCGATATTTCTGTAGATGATACTGGTGAGAACATAGCAACTAGTGCTGACCCCATAATGGATATAATCAGTACCACTACGGATTTGAATCAGGATATTTCTCTGGAGGGCTCAACCAGTACGGAAGTCGTTGCTACCGGAACCGAACCGATTATGGACATTGCCCCGCTCTTACCGATTTTACTTGACAGCGACGGCGACGGTCTGAGTGATCAAGAGGAATTAGTTTTTGGTACCTCCGCTACCTCGGCAGACTCCGACAACGATACTTATTCCGATAGTATGGAGATTAGTGGTGGTTATAATCCGATTGGCACTGGGTTTCTGATTGATAACGACAAACTCCAGTTAAATTCTTATAGTGGTGATGGTTTTAGATATTCCATATTATCTCCTAAAGATTGGACGATTCAGGATTCAGCTAATGGCACTACAATATTTTTTATTGCCCCTGATGAATCTTTTATCCAAGTTGTAGTAACGCCTAATTATAATAAAGCTAGTATTTTAAACTGGTATAGCGAATCTTTCCCCGGACAGTCTTTGACTTATAATGATGTTAAGACGACTGCGACTTGGGAAGGTACCCAGAGTTCGGATGGGAAAAATGTTTATTTGACTGATAATCGTTATGATAATGTTTTAGTTATTTCTTATATACCGGTTATTAGTGATCAGGTTCTTTATCCTGCCGTTTTTCAAATGATGATAAATTCTTTGATTCTGGAATAACTCCGCGTTTATTATTATGCTGGGATTAGATTATTTAATAGCAAAAACTCCCTATAACAGGGAGTTTTTTATCAAAATAATTTTTTGTTAGTGGTGATTTATTTCTTACCGATAACCTTATCAATCAAACCATACTTTAGAGCCTCTTCCGCCGTCATAAAATTATCACGGTCGCTGTCCTTTTCTACGGTAGTAATTTTTTGACCGCTATGGAGAGCTAAAATTTTATTCATGCGATCTTTGATTTTTAAAATATGTTCGGCTCGAATTTTAATATCTGAGGCTTGACCCTCCGCTCCGCCCATAACTTGATGAATCATAACTTCGCTGTTCGGCAAAGCAAAACGCTTGCCTTTTTTACCGGCCGCGAGTAGAACTGAAGCCATAGAAGCGGCTAAGCCCACACAAATAGTGGATACATCAGATTTAATATATTGCATTGTATCATAAATTGCTAAACCGGATGAGACCGAACCGCCCGGTGAATTTATGTAAAATTTAATATCGGCATCTTTATTTTCCGCGTCCAAGAAGAGAAATTGGGCAATAACAATATTGGCGACATGATCATCAATCGCTTCGCCTAGGAAAATAATTCTATCGCGCAAGAGACGAGAATAGATATCATAAGCTCGCTCAGTTTGACCTTCTTTCTCAATGACAGTTGGTATTAGAGGCATATTTATTTAATATTATTTTATTATTATAGGGTGAAAAGAGCTTTTTGTAAAGATTTCCCCTTGATTTTTCTAAATACTTATTCTAATATAACTCCAGTAAGCAAAATTGGCTTGAAGTAGACGTTTTAATATTGTATATATAATCAATATGTCATTAATGGAAAATTTTTCCCGATTGTCCGCTCGGACTAAGGCCTGGTGGATATTAGGGCTTATTATAGTTTTTACCGTCATGGTTGGTGTGGCTTCCGGCGGTAATATATATAACTCTGTGGTCAATAAATTGGCGGAAAAGACCAATAATATTGTAGTTTTGCCCCATGCCACTGAAATCCCCTTTACTTTAGGCTTAGATTTGCAGGGAGGAGCACATTTGGTTTATCAGGCTGATGTAGAAAATATTCCCTCTGCCGATCGCGATAATGCTTTAGCTTCGGTTCGTGATGTGATTGAGCGTCGCGTTAATGCTTTTGGCGTTAGTGAGCCAATTGTTCAAGTTAATAAAACTTTAGACGGACAATATCGTATTATTGCGGAATTAGCCGGTGTTAAGGACGTAAAAGAGGCTATTAAAATGATTGGTGAAACTCCGACTTTAGAATTTAAAGAACAGGAAGTCGCTGCTGTGGAAGTATCAGCTACTAGCTCGGTGGTTACTTCTACCGCTATTGATCTTAATACTGGCTGGAAAAATACGGAATTAACCGGTAAATATTTAAAACGCGCTTCCGTTCAGTTTAATCCTAATGATGGTTCTCCGGAAGTATCTTTGGAATTTGATAGTGAAGGGGCACAACTATTTGAAGATATCACCGCTCGTAATGTTGGTAAGCCAGTAGCTATCTTTTTAGATGGCTACCCAATTAACACACCGAATGTAAATGAAAAAATTACAGGCGGACAAGCTTCTATTTCCGGTAATTTTAATATTGAGGAAGCCAAACTCTTGGTGACACGTCTCAATTCTGGTGCTTTACCGGTACCGATTAACTTAATTTCTCAGAAAACCGTGGAGGCTAGTCTAGGAGCCGTGTCTATCAATAACAGTTTACAGGCTGCTCTTATCGGCTTGCTTCTTGTGTCTTTATTCATGATTCTGTACTATCGTTTACCTGGCTTACTCGCAGTAGTCTCTCTAGCTGTTTATGGTCTGACTATTCTGGCAATTTTTAAAACCTTGCCGTTGTGGTTGGCCTTAATATTAATGATTGTGATTATTGGTCTGATATTTTATATTTTTAGTGAAATGAAGGTCTTTAATGGTCTCTTAGCATTACTATTTATAGTCCTTGGCTCATTACTTTTCTTCTTTGCTTTAAAGCCGATTACTTTATCTCTGGCCGGTATAGCGGGCTTTATCTTATCTATCGGAATGGCGGTTGATGCTCATATTTTGATTTTTGCCCGTACCCGAGAAGAAATTAAGGCCGGTAAATCAATTAGTCAGGCGGTTGACGAAGGTTGGCGACGAGCTTGGCCTTCTATTCGCGATGGCCATATTTCCACTATTTTTACTTGTTTAATTTTGATGTTTTTTGGAACCTCCTCTATTCAGGGTTTCGGGACAACTTTGTTTATCGGTGTAGTCATTTCTATCTTTAGTGCTATGGTTGTCACTCATATTTTACTTATCATTGTCTTGGGGTCTTGGTCTAATCGCCGTTGGCTCTTAGGCGCTAGTCCCGTTGTGACGGAAAAAACTAATAACTAATTTTATGATACGTATCATTCAAAGTCGCAAGATCTTTTTATCTTTCGCAGCCATAGCGCTCGCTGTTGCCATTTACGCTTTAGTGGCCTGGGGTTTGCGTCTCGGGCTAGATTTTACCGGAGGTAGTTTACTTGAAGTTAGTTATACTAATTATCAGCCGAGTTTAACCGAGGTCCAGGGTGCTTTAAGTAGTACTGACTTATCGGGAATTGTTGTTCAGCCGACAGCTGATTCCGTTTTGATTCGTTTTCAAGAAAATACGGAAGAAGCTCATCAAGCGGCGGTAACGGGTTTGCAAGAATTAGCGACCGGGAAGGATGGAGTTGAATTTAAAGAGCTACAATTTGAGTCGGTTGGTCCCTCTATCGGTCAAGAATTAAAACAAAAATCTTTTAACGCCATCGCTCTGGCGTTAATTATGATTATTCTTTATATTACTCTTACTTTTCGGAAAGTTTCCCGGCCGGTCGCTTCTTGGAAATTTGGTTTGGTAGCTATTAGTGCCTTGGCTTATAATATTATCTTTACTTTGGGAGCTTTTGCGGCTTTGGGACATTTTCAGGGCGTGGAGATTAATACTCCGTTTATTGCGGCTCTTCTGACCATTATCGGTTATGATATTAATGATACGATTATCGTCTTTGATCGTATTAGAGAGAATTTACCTAAGAGCCAGGAAAATTTTGAAGATACGGTTAATCGGAGCGTCAATCAAACTTTATCTCGTTCTATTAATACCTCCTTTACTGTTCTCTTAGCTTTATTTGCAATTTTCTTCTTTGGCGGAGCCAGTATTCGTGACTTTACTTTAGCGATGATTATCGGAGTCACGGTCGGCGCTTATACTTCAATTTTCTTCGCCAGCCCAATTCTCGTGATGTGGGACAACTTTTCCCGTCGTCAAAAATAATTAGAGCTCATCAAATAAGTTAAAAAAGCGCTGTGGTCGGCGCTTTTTTATTTTGCTATAATTAGAATATGGCATTACAACAATTCTCAAAAAAATGGTCGGGGCGGGAAGTTCTTGATCTCTTAATTGAAACCGTTTATTTATCGGTTATTTTTTTAATACCCTTATGGTTTGCTTATCTTTTCCCAACTTATAGTATTTTTGAACTTAATAAAAGTATTTTATTTAAAATTCTAGTTTGGTCGCTGTTATTTCTTACGGTCGTAAAAATTATTCTTTATTATCCGGCTTGGAATTTTTTATTTAAACTGTTAAAAAAATATTGGCTAGTTCCCGCCTTATTGGTAGCCGGTGGGGCTTTAAGCTTATTAAATTCTCTTAACCCCGTTCTTAGTTTTTTGGGTACGCCGGAAAGGCAGGGTGGTTTATCTAATTATTTTTTATATTTTTTATGGTTTGTCTTATTGTCTTTCAATATTCTGACGGTTAATAATAATCGTCGACGTGACGGAGTGGTGCCCTTTAAGGATAATTGGCACCGAGTGGTTATAGTAATGGTTTTTTCTAGTTTTTTGGTAGCCCTTTATGCTATTTTACAAATTTTGCATATAGATTTTCTGACTTGGCCGGAGCCGCCTTATCTGACCGGACGCGCCTTATCAACTTTTGGACAGCCTAATTTTTTAGCATCTTGGCTTTTAATGGTGATGCCTTTAGGCGTCTATTTATTTATATCTGAGACCTTGACTTGGCGGCGTCTAAGCTGGGTTTTAGTTATCTTAGTACAATTTTTTGGCTTGTTGGCCAGTGGCAGTCGGGGCGCTTTAGGGGCCTTACTTCTCACTATTTTTCTGTGGTTAGTTTATTTATTAATTTCATCAGCCTGGTCACGGCGTAACAAAATTATAGCGGTAGTGATATTTATTTTTTTTAGTTTAGGGGCTGCCGGATTTTTAAATTATATTTCTTATGGTCGCCTGCAGGAATTAAAAAATTTAGACTATGGTTCCCTGGGAGCACGTCGTAATTTTTATAGTTCTGCTCTTAGAGCTATTTCTGACCGCCCTTGGCTTGGTTATGGCCCTGAGTCCGGCTCGGAAGTTTTTATTAGATATTATTGGCGTGATTGGGCTTTATATGGCAACGTTGGTCAGTCGGCCGATCGCGCTCATAATATTATTTTAGACGAACTTTTAAGTGGTGGTTTAGTCGGTTTGTTATTAACCTTAGTTTTGTATTATTTATTTTTTCGTCTGGCTTGGCAGAATATAAAAAACAAGCGTGAACCCGACCTATCTTTAGCCTTATCTTTAGGTTTAGTTGCTTATTTATTATCTTTACTCTTAAGTTTTAAAATTGTCGCTGCGGAAGTTTATTTTTGGTCTTTTTGGGCGCTCTTAGTTGTGCTAAATTTTTATGGTGGTAAGTCTGCGATGATGACTTTTTCTCCCCCAATTGTTAAAAAACGATTTTTAAAAATAATTTTTTCCGTAACAATAGTTATAGCCTTGGCCGCTTTTGTGATTTGGCGTATTGGACGCTTGGCACAAATTATCGTAGCCGATTATTATTTTAATACCGTTTATAAGGTTTTGCCTGGTCATGATTATTTCACAATTTTGGAATTGTCGTCCTATGAGCAAGAACAAAATACCAATTCGGCCAATCAAGAGACTTATGATTATTTGTTAGCTTCTAGTCTTAATGATTTATACCCGACTATTAATGAGTTGGCGCCACGGAGCGCGGTCAGAGATTATTTGATCGGTGTTGATAATTATTTACCGGCTCGGGGTTATAAAAATTTGTTTATTAAAGGAAAAATTAATTTGACCCTAGGTAATTTTTCTTTAGCCGAACTTTATTTGAATCAAGTATCAACCTTATCCCCGCATTGGCCCTTAGTTATCATAGAAGAGGGAAACCTGGCTATGGCTCGGGGCGACAACACTCAAGCTTTAGCTCGGTATAATTTAGCTTTGACTAATTTACCGAATATAATTAACACCAATTTACCGGTTGAGCATTTGGCGGCAGTCTTGAAATATCAATATTTAATCAATAAAAACATGGCTGCCGTTTATGACGCCAAAAAAGAATATGATCAGGCGGAAAAGTATTATCAGGCTTCTTACGCCAGTAATCCCGATGACTTTACTTTATTGAAAAAGATTGCCGATACTTATTATTATCGTGGTGATTTAGTTACCGCTATTCAATACAATCAACATGGTTTTAGTCGTAGCCCCGCTGACTATAATTGGCCCTTAGCTTTAGCGGCCTTATATTATGAGCAAGGCGATAATACCCAAGGGGACGTTTATTTACAAAAGGCACGGATGTTGGCGCCGGCGAGTGCTCAAGAACAACTAAACAATCTCGCTCAACATTATCAACAAACTAATTAATTTTTATTATGGAACTTTATTTTTTTATTTTAGCTGCCGTGATTGGTTTGGTGATTGGCAGTTTTTTAAATTGTTTGATTTGGCGTTTATATAAAGATGAGAGCCTGAGTGGACGCTCTTATTGCCCACACTGCCGTCAAACTATTGCTTGGTATGATAATATCCCTTTGCTTAGTTTTATTTTACTCGGTGGTCGTTGTCGGCGTTGTCAGAAAACAATTTCTTGGCAGTATCCTTTAGTGGAGTTGGCAACGGCAGTGTTGTTTGTGTTAACTTGGCAGCTGGATATGACTACTCAGAATTTTTCTTTACAGTTGTTGCGTGATTGGTTATTAATTGTGACACTTATTATTATCTTCGTGTATGATTTTCGTTGGCAGCTAGTGCCGATGTTACCGCTTTGGTTCATGATGTTGGTAATTTTCTTACTTAATTTAGTATTAGGTTTTTCTTGGATTTCTCTTTTATTGTTTGGCGCTGTTGGCGCGGCTTTTTTCTTAATCCAATATATTATTACGGCGCGACGAGGTGTGGGGGAAGGTGATATTTGGTTGGGGGTATTTTTAGGATTAGCTTACCCGGACCCCAAGCAATTATTTTTAATTATGTTAACGGCTTATACCTTGGGTTCTATTTTTGGACTTTTTCTAATTATAAGCGGTAAAAAAAAATGGCAGTCACGTTTAGCTTTAGGGCCGTTTTTGGCCTTGGGGGCTATCATAACTTTAATTTGGGGAAGACAAATCATCACTTGGTACTTGGGATTTTAGGCTTAAGCTGTTAATTTTTCCCTAATATCATTAGCTATAGTCCCATTTTGTCACAGGGAATTGTGGAATTTTGATAAATTTTGTATAATGATAGTATCTCTTATTGAGTCAATTTGTTTTTAGGTGTTTAGAGAATGTTTTAGTTAGGCTAAGTTTTATATATGAAAGATAATGTCATCGCCGGTTTGGATATTGGTTCTACTTCTATTCGTTTAGTTGTCGGGCAAACAATTGCTGGACCAGCGGGAGAAGAACTCCAAATTATTGGTGCCGTATCTGGTCCTACCGCCGGTGTTAGTCGCGGTGTGGTTAATAGTATTGAAGAAACGACTTCTTCTATATCAGCGGTTTTAGATAAAGCCGAACGTTTGGTTGGTGTTCCTATTAGTCGCGTTTGGGTCAGCTTAAATGACCCCTATATTAAATGTGAACGTTCTAAGGGTGTTGTTGCGGTCGGTCGCAGTGATGGAGAAATTAATGAGAATGATGTTAATCGGGCGATTGAAGCAGCGCGGGCTTTAGCCGTACCGGTCAATTACGAAATTTTACATGTTATTCCGATTAAGTTTGGAGTGGATAATCAGGGGGATGTTAAAGATCCGATCGGTATGAACGGTATTCGTTTGGAAGTAGAAACTTTAATTGTTCAGGGACTTAATACGCAAATTAAAAATTTAACAAAAGCAATTTATCGGACCGGTTTAGAAATTGAAGATTTGGTAATAGCGCCACTGGCGGCAGCGGAAGCGGTCTTAAGTGTTAAACAAAAAGACCTCGGTGTCGCTTTGATTAGTTTAGGTTCAGCCACTACTTCTTTAGCGGTTTATGAAGAACGTAATTTAATTCATACCGCTATTTTACCGATTGGTGCCGAACATATTACTTCTGACATTGCTATTGGTCTCCGTTGCCCTATTAATTTGGCGGAACGTATTAAACAAGAATATGGTACAGCCACTCCGGAAGATGTAGATAAAAAAGATGAAGTTGATATTAGTCAGTTAGTAAAAGAAGAGGAAGTTAATGATGATATTAGTACTATTTCTCGCCACTATTTAGCGGAAATTATTAATGCTCGAGTGGAAGAAATTTTTGAAAAAGTTGATGCTGAATTTAGACGGATTGATCGCTCCGGTCTTTTACCGGCGGGAGTTATTTTTGTCGGCGGCGGTTCAGAGTTGGACGGTTTAGTGGAGGCGGCTAAGAAAAAATTACGTTTGCCGGCCGCACTCGGTACCGCCAAGAATATAAATGTCGTGATTGATAAGGTCAAGAATCCGGAGTTTGCCACAGCTTTAGGTTTGGTTATTTGGGGCAGTCATACCGAGGGTGAGGCGAGTGGCGGCAATAATTTACAAAAAAGTTTAGGAGGAATTTTAGATAAAACTTTAGGTTTGTGGCATAAAATAATGCCAAAATAAAGATTAAAAATAGTATTGTAATTTTATGGCTGAAGTTAAACCAGAAATAGAGACATTTGCAAAAATTAAAGTAGTCGGCGTCGGCGGCGGCGGCGGTAGTGCCATTAATCG
>MNUT01000013.1 GCA_001871165.1 Candidatus Falkowbacteria bacterium CG1_02_37_21
GCTTGGGGCCCTCGTATTACCGCTGCTGCTGGCACGAGGTTAGCAGCCCCTTATTCATCTGGTACCGTCATGATTTCGTCCCAGATAAAAGTATTTTACACCCCGAAGGGCTTCTTCATACACGCGGCGTCGCTCCTTCAGGCTTTCGCCCATTGAGGAAGATTCTTGACTGCAGCCTCCCGTAGGAGTCTGGGCAGTGTCTCAGTCCCAGTGAGTGGGGTCATGCTCTCGCACCCCATACCCGTCGTTGCCTTGGTGGGCCGTTACCTCACCAACAAGCTGATGGGCCATAGGCTTCTCCTCAAGCGCCGGAGCTTTAATTAAAGAACTTATGTTCTTTAATACTATCGAGTATTACTCCCGCTTTCGCAGGGTTATTCTCGTCTTGAGGGCAAATTGCCAATGTGTTACTCTCCCGTTTGCCATGCAGTATTGCTACCGCATTCGACTTGCATGCCTTAGACACGCCGCCAGCGTTCATCCTGAGCCAGGATCAAACTCTCTAAAAGTTGATTGACTCTATTTCTGCTTTCCGTTTTAAAACGGATAAAATTTTGTTTTGAATTGATGCCGATTAGCACCAAAATACTTAAACCATCACCATGATTGTTTATTTAAAATTGTTAATGTCCGAAACAGACAGAAAAAAACAAAGATATAAAACATATCTTGTTTTTACCACTATTCTATTTTATTTTTAATAAAGTTATTTTATATTAATTAAATATGCTTGTCAAGGGTTGGTGCCAGTATTTTTTTGTAGTATTGGCAGGGCGCTGTTTGTTTGACTTCCCTATATTTTTAGGATATAAATAAAGTATGCGTATTAAATTTCACAGAATTGAGAGAAAGGAAGTTCCTATTTTTAAAGCTAACACTCAGATTAAAGCCCTGGAAGTTTTTGTTATTGATGAGGACAATGAAGCTTTAGGCCAGATGACAACAGAAGCCGCTTTAAAGCTGGCCGAAGAAGCAGAATTGGATTTAGTGGAAGTTAATCCTAAGGCTAATCCCCCGGTTGTTAAAATTGTTAATTTGGGACAGTTAAAATATGAGCGCGAGAAGCAAGCTCATCGTCAAAAGACGCAACAGAAAAAAACTGAGACTAAAAGTATTCGTCTTTCCTTTCGTATTAGTGAACATGATTTAAGCTTACGCGTTTCGGCGGCGGAAAAATTTTTAGCTAAAGATAATAAAGTAAAAGTAGAATTAATATTACGTGGTAGAGAAAGACAGTATCCGCAAAAAGCAGCAGCGTTAGTTAGAGGTTTTGTCTCTAAATTACAAGCTAATCCGGAGCTTAGTGTGGAAGCTGAACAACCCTTGACAAATCAGGGCGGAAGATTTACAATTATACTGTTCAATAAGAAGTAAATCCTATTCAATAACTGTTAAATCAGGTATCATCCTGTTTTTTTAATCGGAAAAATTATGCCAAAAATTAAGACTCACAAGGCAACGGTAAAACGTTTTAAGCGGACTGGTAAAGGAAAACTGATGGCTCGTAAAGCCGGACAGGATCATTTTAATGCTCGTGAATCAGGAAATACTACTCGTCAGAAACGTCTAGATATTCAAGTAACCGGCGCTTTGGTCAAAACTATCAAAAGTCTTACCCCTTATAATTAAATTATCTCACTGTTAGGTGAGTCTGACCTTATCATATGCCAAGAGTAAAACGCGGAATGTCCCATGTTAAAAAACGAAAGAAGCTTTTAAAGGACGTTAAAGGTTACAAGTGGGGACGAAAAAATTTAATTCGTTTAGCTAAAACTGCTCGCACTAAAGCCGGTGCTCACGCTTTTGTTGATCGTCGTAAGAAAAAGAGAGTGATGCGTGGTTTATGGCAGATTAAGATTAATGCTTTTGTGCGCGAGCAAGGTCTTTCTTATTCTCGCTTCATTGATGTTTTGAAAAAGAATAATGTTGATGTTGATAGAAAGATTCTGGCGGATTTAGCCGTAAATAATAAAGAGACTTTAGTGTCTCTTATCACCCAGCTTAAGAAATAGTTTTGATATATGACTTCCGAAATTAAAATTGCTCAAGTTATCGTTGCCGTGTTACTAATGATTGCTATTCTTATGCAGAATCGCGGTGCTGGTTTGGGTGATGCTTTCGGTGGTAGCGGTGGAGTATATTTAACTAAGCGTGGTGTGGAGAAAAAATTATTTGTGGCGACTGTAACTCTCGCCGTTATTTTCATTATTTTATCTTTGAGTATTTTTCTCGTTGGTTAGTCTAAGAAGAGTCTAAGATTAATTGTGGATTCACTTAAAACTAAAATTAAATCTATATTAGAATGGGTCAGACATCTCTGGCTCAGTTTGGGCTTGTCGGGCAAGGCTTTAAGCGCCTCGGATGAAGTTGATAAAAAATTAGTTTATTCTTTATCGCCTCGTAAGATTCCTAATGGTCAGCAGTTTAGTCATTTAAAAAAATTTTTAAATCCCAAAGAGTTTTTAATTATTAAAATTTGTTTTTTAGTTATTATAGTTAATGCAATTTATTTGGGAATTATTTTTACTAAAGATCATTTACAATATTTACCGGCTAGTGGCGGTGATTATATTGAGGGTATTGTAGGATATCCCCAAACTCTTAACCCCCTTTATGCCGTTAATCGTGACGTTGATAGCGATATCAGTCGCCTGATTTATTCTCGTCTTTTTAAATATGATAACAACGGTCATTTGAGTTATGATTTAGTTGATAACATGGAGGCAAGTGAGGACAATAAGGAATATTTATTAACTATTAAGCAGGGCGTTAAATGGCATAATGGCGGAGAGTTAACTGTTGATGATATTTTATTTACTTTTAATTTGATTAAGAATCCGAATTATCGCTCACCTTTACGTGCTTCTCTTAATGAGCTAACGGCTGAAAAAGTTGACGATTATACTATTCGTTTTAAATTAACTGAGCCTTATGCTCCTTTCCCGGAACTATTAATGTTTGGTATTTTACCCAAGAGTCTGTGGGAAAATATCAGTCCGGCGGCAGCGCCTTTGTCTGATTTAAATTTAAAACCCATTGGCTCGGGACCATTTAAATTTAAATCTTTAGTTCATAGTAGCCAGGGCGATTTGCGTGACTATATTTTAGGGGCTAATCAAGACTACTATGACGGTGTCCCCTATTTAAAAACTATTACTTTTAAATTTTATACTAGTACAAACGAGGCGGTAGCGGCTTTAAACGATAAACAAGTGATGGGTTTAAGTTATTTGCCGTTTAATAATCATAGTGACGTTTTGACAAAAAATTCCTTGGAATTTCACGAATTATTACAGCCACGTATAATTTCTTTATTTTTCAACACTGAAAAAAATAAAACATTGGCCGACAAAGATGTGCGCTTGGCTTTAGTTAAGTCTTTGAATAGAGATGAAATTTTAAATGATACTTTAGCGGGGGCAGCGGTTAGGGCGGATGGACCGATTTGGTCTAATAGTTTTGCTTATAATCAAGATCTTATTAAATATGAATATGAGCCGGAAGCTGCGTCTACTATTATAAAAGACAAACCCTTAGAATTAACTTTAACGGTTGTAGATGTTGGTAATAATAGAGATTTGGCGGAAAATATTAAAAATTATTGGGAGCAAACTGGGGTTAAGGTTACACTTAAGATGTTAGCCAGCGAACAAGCGGCGACAGTTGTTAAAGATCGTGACTTTGAAGTTTTACTATATGGCCAGTCAGTAGGCGGTGACCCGGATGTTTATGTATTTTGGCATTCTAGTCAGATTGGCGGTAGTGGACTTAATTTAGCTGCTTTTAGTAATAGCGACGCTGATAAGTTATTAGCGGATGCTCGTAGTAATGCTAATAACGATGAACGTAGTGAAAAATATAAACAATTTCAGAAAATCGTTAGTGAAAATTTACCGGCAATTTTCTTGTATTCCCCAACTTATACCTACATACAAGTAAAAACTCTCCAGGGTTTTAATGGTACCGCTATTGTTAATCCTGCTGATCGTTTTGATAATGCCAATTCTTGGTATATACACACTTCTAAAAAATTAACTTGGTAAGGACTTAATCTATATAATAGATTTTTGTCGCCAAGACTCATTTATTTAAGGGGTCCGCCCCATCTTATTAAGCTATGAATTTAAAACAAAATGTATCAGCCGCTAGGGCCGGTTCTTACGGCGTACGCGCCAATTCGGCTCCGAAGAATACATCTTCGAGTCATACTTCAAGTCACACTGCAAGTCACACTGCAAGCGCCGCGACTATACCTTCAACCGCTAGGACTACTAATAGGTATAGAAAGCCTATAAATCAAACACGTTCTAGCCGTCAGGTTTTTGTTGGACGCAATAGAATTACTAATCATGCCCATCCTGTTACTGCGCCGGTAAAAGTGCCGACAGGAGAATCTAGCCTGAAAATCTATCCTTTAGGCGGACAGGAGGAGGTGGGACGTAATTGTACCGTTTTTGAATATGATGATGATATTGTAATTTTGGATATGGGCTTGCAATTTGCCGATGAAGATATGCCTGGCATTGATTATATTATTCCCAACGTCGCTTCTTTGCGCGGTAAAGAAAAAAATATTCGTGGGGTAATTTTTAGTCATGGTCATTTGGATCATATTGGCGCCGCTCCTATTCTCTTAGAACAGTTAAATAACCCACCCATCATTGGAAGAAAGTTAACTTTAGCGATGGTTAAGCATCGCCAGGAAGATTATAAGCGTGGTACTACAAAAAATCTGAAGATTATAAATATTGATTCTATTAATCAGAAAATATCTCTAGGTAAATTCCAGCTAAGCTTTTTCGCAGTAGAACATTCTATTATTGATGCTATGGGAGTTATTTTACAAACTCCGCATGGAACTGTTATTCATCCTGGAGACTGGCTGCTTGAAGATGATCCTTTAAGTGAACAAGTAGTAGATTATACCCTTTTATCTAAATTACCGTCACCGAGAATCTTGATGTTAGAGAGCCTAGGCATTCATTATACTAAGGATAGAATACCGGTTAAAACAAGTTTGGCTAATTTAGAGAAAGTTATTGGTGGAGCTAAAAGTCGAGTTATTATTGGTACCTTTGCCTCACAGTTAGAACGTATTACTCATTTGCTTGCCTATTGCGAGAAGATTGGCAAGAAAGTAGCTCTGGATGGTTACAGTATGAAAATGAATGTTCGCATCGCCCAAGAATTGGGTTATATACCGGCTCATAAGCATACTTTAATTCCGGTAGAGGATATTAATAAATATCCGGAAGATAATATTGTTCTTATTTGTACTGGCGCTCAGGGCGAACCCAACGCCGTCTTCTCTCGTATTGTTACCGGTAATCATCGCTACGTTACTATTAAAAAAGCTGATATTATTATTTTTTCCTCTTCGGTTATTCCTGGAAATGAACGTTCTATTCAGAAGGTGAAAGATCGTCTTTATCGTTTAAGTGATAATGTTATTCATAGCAGTATCATGGACATTCATTCTGGTGGACATGCCACGGCCGATGATATTAAAAAAATACTTGGCCAGATTAAGCCGGATTATTTTTTGCCGGTTTACGCTCATCATTTTATGTTAGCGGAAACGAGAAAATTAGCTTTGCGTGAAGGTTTTCGTGAAGATCAAGTATTTGTTTTGGATAATGGCAATATTATTAAGTTTCAAAAAAATCGTAAACCCTTGGTGTTGAAGGAAAAAGTTAATACTGATTATGTCATGGTAGATGGTTTGGGTGTTGGTGATGTTTCTGAAGTCGTTTTGCGTGATCGTCGCATGATGTCGGAAGATGGAATGATTGTGGTTATTGCTACGATTGATACGAAAACTGGAGCGATTATTGGTAATCCTGATTTAATTTCTCGCGGCTTTGTACACATGAAAGAGAATCGCGATCTAATTGAAAAGACTCGGATGAAAGTAAAACAGATTGTGAAAGATAAAAATCCGATGTCTCCGGCCGATGATGATTATATAAAGAATAAAATTAGAAACGATATAGGACAGTTTTTGTTTAAAGCAACTAAGCGACGACCGATGGTTTTGCCGGTAGTTATTAAAGTCTAATTTTACTTAATATTTAATAAAAAAGTCTGACATTATTCAGACTTTTCGCTTGTGTTTAAGGTGTGGATAAAGTTCTTGACAGCTCTTATCTAATGTGCTATATTTAATAGTTCTCTTAAAGAATATAAAAGGCCGTTTTAAACGGGTCAGGCACGACAAGCATGGGGATTTTCTTGTTAGGATTTTTCCGGCTGCACGCTCGAAAGTGCCTAAAAGAAATTTTCTTGCCTACCCGTTTAAGTCGGTCTTTTTGTTTTGGGAAAATTAGGTATTAATATTTTTTTATTCGAACATTCTACCCTTTCCAACAATTAAGTTAACCTGATCTCTTTTGACTGTTACTTCGGCTGGAGTTTCAATCTCCACAACGCCATCAATAATTATTTTATTATCCGGATTAGTAATTTTTATTTTTTTGGCTCGAAGATGTGTCTCGCTATTTCTTTTAGTTTTAATATAAACATCTAAATATCCATCATGAGGATTTGATTGGATCTTGGTGCTAGAGTCACTAAGCAAATTAATTATACGCAGTTCCCCGCGGGCGCCTATTTCTAAAGAATAATCATCAATTTTTAAAATAGTATCAAGACTTTGGATACTAATTTGATTTAAGAAATAATGTTGATTAATAATGCCTAAATCAATTTTTTCTAAACGTCTGGCTAGTAAAATCTGGCAAGCTTCTTCCATATCTTTTATCCCCAAAGAAACAGCAATAGAATTATCATCACCAATAGGAATGACGCCTAATAGAGTTTTCTTTTGGAAGTCTCCGTATATTTCTGTATCAATTATTGCTCCGATTATTTTATTCACTGTTTGATTATTACCCACAGCGATAACAGTTTTAGCGCCCAGTTTTATTTCATTTTGAATAACTCCTCTAATATTTTTAATGCCAGCCAATCTAATAATTTTTCCGTTCAAGCCTAAATCAGTCAGCCGAATTTCTAAACGGTTAATTATTTTTTGATATTTTCCTCTATTTAAAAAATCATCGTAAACGTAAACGTGCATAATTTATCTCGTTTATTTACTTGAGATAGTAGCCTTGTCTTCCGTTTTTATTTTTTCTGTATGTTTATTGTCTTCATTGATGCTTGAGAGTTGGCCATTAATAATTGCTCCACGTTCTACTGAGATTTCTCCGTATTGTACGTCGCCAAATATTTTAGCTGTATCGCCAATTGCTAAATAATTTTTAGCCTTAATGTTGCCACGCACTTCTCCGGTAATTATTACATCGCTGGCTTCAATGTTGGCGGTGATTTTAGCTTGGTCGCCAACAAAAATATTAGAATCAGTTTTTAGAGAACCCTCCAGGACTCCTTCAATAATTATATTTCCCTGCCCTTGAAAATTTCCTTTAACTTTAATGGAGGCACCAATTACAGTTTCAGCATCTTTAAATTTTTCTAAACGATTTGCCTTATTAAACATATAATTAATTTTAAATAAAATTAAAAACGATTCTTAGTTAATTTTAGTTTAATATGACACGTTTGTCAAAGAAACTAAATGATATTTTTTATTATTATTTATTAGCTTTATTGTAAAAATATACACATTAATATAGAATTAGTTTATTGTAGTATCATCTCTTGTCCTCGTAGTTCAACGGATAGAACGAGAATCTCCTAAGTTCTAGATCCAGGTTCAATTCCTGGCGAGGACACAAGATTTAATGTCGCTAGAACATAATTATTATTTTTTGTCAATTAGTTGACAAAAAGACTATTTTATATTATTCATAGCCCTTGACTTTTATTTATAATCTAGTATCATATATAGTAGTTTTTGTTTAGTTTTCGCTATAAAATTCAAATTGTTCCTTGAAGAACAATTTAAATATAATGGGCCATTAGCTCAGTTGGCTAGAGCGCTTCCATGGCATGGAAGAGGTCAAGGGTTCAAGTCCCTTATGGTCCACTAACTAAAAAAGTCTCACCTGCGTGAGGCTTTTTTAGTTACGATTAGTATTTAAGGGACTTGAAAGCTCGCCTCGCCACGCTACGGCGAAGCGGGCCGGAGGCGATGTGCACTTGTGCACTGCCGAGGCCTATTTTTGTTTTATTTTTTATTTTTTGTAAATAAAGTGATATAATTTATGTATAAATATAAAATATATGCATAAAAGAGTTTATATTATTCATGGTTGGGGCGGCCATCCCGAAGAAGGCTAGTTTCCTTGGCTCAAAAAAGAATTAGAGTATCGTAATTTTGAAGTTTTTGTCCCATAAATGCCGGAATCAGATAAACCGAGAATATATAATTGGCTCCCTACTTTAAGTAAATTAGTGATTAATCTAGATAAACACACTTATTTTGTGGGCCATAGTATGGGCTGTGAACTTATAGCTAGATATTTATAAACTTTAGATCCGGGAGTGGTTGTTAGTGCTGCTGGTTTTGTTACTGGTTTCTTTAAGAGCCTAACTGGGCTGGGTAATGATAAAGAGACTCAAGGTATTGCTAAACATTGGTTGCAAGCACCAATTGATTTATTGAAGGTTAAATCTCATTTGGAGAAAAGTATAGCCATATTTTCTGATAACAATCCTTTTGTGACTTTTGACAATCATGATGATTTTAAAAATAATTTTGGCTCAAAAATAATAATAGAAAGAGGGAAGAGTCACTTTAGTGGAAGAGCTGGCACCTTGGAATTACCTGTGGCTCTTCAAGCTATTATTAATATATCTAAATAAATACAAATGTTCTTTGAGGAACATTTTTTGGTAAGAAGTTTTTAAGTCCACAATACAGTGGACTTATTATTTATTTGGCTAATATTAAATAAATATTATTTGTACTTCATAATTTTATATTATAGCTAGAGTTTCTTGTTTAACAGCTTGTTTATTAAAAAGAAAATGTATTTATTTATTTTAAAAATGTTCTTAATAAATTTTTTTATTATAAAATTAATTTTTGTAATATTTTATTATTAATAATTATTTAAATCTGTTATAATTTAGCCAGAACTAGAATAAAATTATATGTCAGAAAAAAAAATTAATTTAGTAGCTGCCGATATGGGTTACGGGCATCAACGAGCTGCCTACCCCTTACTCGATTTAGGTGGTGACGAAATTATTACTATTAATAATTATGCGGGAATTCCGGACTGGGAAAGAGAATATTGGGTAAAAAGCTTACGCTCTTACGAACATATTTCACGTTTAAAAAAACTTCCCTTAATAGGAACTTTGATTTTTGCTGTGATGGATTTTTTTCAAAAAATTCCTGCTCGCTATCCTTTTCGTGATTTATCCCAACCTATAATTCAACAAAAATATTTTTATAGATTTATTAAAAAAGGACTAGGGAAGCATCTGATAGAAACAATGAAGGACAGCCAGCTACCTTTTGTAACTACCTTTTTTGTCGCTGCTTATATTGCGGAATATTATAATTATAGTGGTGATATATATTGTATAATTTGCGATACGGATGCCTCTCGGTCTTGGGCGCCTTTACATCCAGCCCTTAGTCGAACAAAATTTTTAGTACCCAGTCAAAAAGTGAAGGAAAGGTTTTTGATGTATGGCGTGAAAGAAGAAAATATTATTATTACGGGATTTCCTTTGCCTAAAGAAAATATTGGTGTTAATCAAGAAATTTTAAAAAAAGATTTAGCTAGGCGAGTAATAGAGCTTGACCCTAGTAAAAAATATCGGGATCATTATCAATCTCTTTTGGATAGTGAGGTTCAGAATAAGCCGGAAAATTTTGTGCCGCCTTTGGTTATTACTTATGCTGTAGGTGGGGCGGGAGCACAAAAAGAAATTGGAGAGCTAATTATTAGAAAATTAGCGCTGGAAATAAAAAAGAATAATATTCGTGTTAATTTAGTGGCGGGGAACAGGGTGGAAGTAAAGGAATATTTTACGGCTGCAATTTTACGAGCAGGACTGGCGCTTGGTGGCGGTGTAAATATTATTTATAGCCCGGATAAAATTAATTACTTTTCTCAGTTTAATAATTGTTTGCACGATACGGATATTTTATGGACGAAACCTTCCGAATTATCTTTTTATTCAGCACTCGGCCTGCCGATTATAATGTCCACTCCGGTCGGTAGCCAAGAAGATTTTAATCGTAATTGGTTACTAGATATTGGTACTGGCGTTGATAGTCCGCCGCCAGAGTATGTAGCGGAATGGCTACCGGATTTATTGGCTTCCGGACGTTTAGCTCGGGCGGCTATGGATGGATTTTTAAACGCTGAACAGATGGGTGCTTATAAAATCAATCAATTAATTAACGATAAAAAATAATTTATGTCTTGGTTGAGTGTCGGGCTAACGGCCTATTTAATTCTGGCCATTGTTAATCTATTGGATAAGTTTTTAGTTGATCGTGTTTTGCCTAGTAGTAAGTCGTATGCTTTTGTTGCTTGTATTTTAGGCTTGTCTCTTTTTGTTTTAGCCCCTTGGTTTTTAGTCTGGCCGGGTTGGATTTTATTTGCTTTTAATTTGCTTAACGGCGCTATTTTTGCTATAGCTCTTTGGTCTTTATATGAAGCCTTACGTCGCGGCGAAGCGGCCAGAATTTTAGTTTTAGTAGGAGGGCTGACACCAGTTTTTTCTTTAATTTTTTCTCTACTGTTTTTTAAAGAACAGTTTAGTCGTGGTCAGTGGTCAGGAATTTTGGCTATTTTAATCGGTGTATTTATTATTGCTTTTCTGCCCCAACATCGCAGTTATTTGAGTCGCGTGTTGCGTAAATTAAAATTTAGTCCAAGCTTTGGTTCTGGGGGAATGGTAATCGCCGTTGTTTCTGCTCTAGCCTACTCTTTATATTTTTTAGGCACCAAACAATCTTACATTGGTCAGCCTTTTTTGAGTGCTTTTATTTGGACTCGCCTAGGGGCAGCTATTTTTGTTTTATTGTTTCTGATCAAAACTGATAACCGAAAAGAAATTAGATCTATTTTTTCTCCCACACGTTCTTCTAAAAATAAATTTTTAGTATTACTTAGCCAAAGTTTAGGTTCTCTCGGTTTTATTCTACAAAATTATGCCATCTTTTTGGGCTCGGTAGTTTTAGTTAATGCTTTGCAAGGAACTCAATATGCTTTCATTTTAATTTTGAGCACAATTTTAGCTGTCTTGGCGCCTAAGCTATTAAAAGAGACATTTTCTTGGAATATTATGTTGCGTAAAGGGGTGGCTATTTTTATTATCGCGCTTGGTTTATATTTAATTGCTTTTTAAGTTTAGTCGAAATATTACGACTGTAAAATATTTATGTTGGAAAAAATTAAACAATTAGGACACACTTCGTTGTTAGCACGTTTGAAGTGTCTGAGTACTTGTCGTTGGGTTTTTATTTTAGTACTGATTTGTCTTGTGTCTATTATTTATGTATTAAAATTTGCTAATCATTATCCGGTAGAAAGAGATTTATCGTCTCAGGCAGATTCTTTTGGTATTACCTTTTCTACTAAATTTGCTGATGAACTTGATTTAGACTGGAAAGAGACTTATGACGCTATTATTAATGAGCTGGGGGTCAAATATATTCGTATACCGGTATATTGGGATGAAATTGAAGCGACGGAAGATGTTTATGATTTTACTAAGTATGATTACATTATTAGCGAAGGAGCTAAGCATAATATTAAGTTTGTGATTAGCGTTGGCCGTCGGATACCGCGTTGGCCGGAATGCCATAGCCCGTCTTGGTTAAATCAAAAAAGTGAAATTGCTGCCAAGGTCTTAATGCTAAAAACTATTCGGACTATTGTAGAACGTTATCGAGATGAAGACAGTGTTGAGTATTGGCAAGTGGAAAATGAGCCTTTCTTTGATAATTTTGGCGTTTGTCCACCTTTAGATCAAGATTTTCTTAAACAAGAGTTTAATTGGGTCCGATCTTTGGATAGTCGTCCGGTTATTATTACCGGGTCAGGTGAAATGAGTTTATGGCAACGTGAAATAAAAATAGGTGATATTTTTGGAGTGTCTTTATACCGAGTGGTTTATAATTCCTGGTTTGGTTATATTCGTTATCCTTTTTCCAAATCAATGTATAAACTAAAGGCTAAGTTGACTGGTTTGCCAGCAGATAAAATAATGATCATGGAATTACAGGCCGAGCCCTGGGTTCCGCAAGGAAAAATGATTCATTTAAGTACTGATGAAATTAATAAAACGATGAGTTTGCGTCAGTTCCAGGCTAATTTGCAATATGCTATTGATTTGAATTTTAGTCGTACTTATACTTGGGGGGCGGAATGGTGGTATTGGCAAAAAAAATACGGCAATCCGGGTTATTGGAGAATTGCTGAAGAAATTTTTAAGTAAAATATTTATTTTTGTTTTCCAAGATATTTACTATTTTGTTATCATAATTATCAACCCATTTTTTAAAGGTCGTTAGACCGGATGAAGAGCGGGTTGATTTTTGTGTAATCAAAGAAAGATTAAAATTATCAGAAGTAATGGCAATTTTAGCTCGAGTAGCATCCACCGCGTTACATTTTTGTTCAAAATGATTTTTAGTGGGCACCATCATGATTTGTTTTTGTAGATAAGCGGCTTCGGCGATAGAATCAAAACCGGCTGTTGACGTATAAGCGTGGCAGTCGCTAAGCTTGCTAATAAATTTACTTCCGCTGAGATGATGAAAAATTAAATTAGAACCAAAATAAGAAACTTCTTGCTCCGGGTTATTCCAAAAAGCTTCAATTTTTATATCAGGGTGTTTAGTGCTCCAGTTAATAATATCGCGGCTGTATCCGGCATTAAGTAAATAGATTAAAAGAAAATTGTTGTCAGAAGGTTTTTGTTGTTTTATTTCTCGGCGAATTAAAGGTGGGCAGACCCAGAAATTTTTTTTCGGATTATCATTTTCTTTTGTAAACGATAGAGCTATCTTTTGACTGTGACTAGGCGCGGTTAAACGATTATAGAATTGAAAAGCAAGCCGTGGTAATTTACTACTGAGAGGAAATTTAAAAGACGGACTATCAATAAAATATTGATGCCCTAAACAAAATAAGGGTCTAGAATCTTTGTATATTCGATAATATTGTCCAGCCAGGGGTTCATAAAAACTCACTAAGACGTCGGGTTGATATTGCTCTATTGTTTTTTTAATTGTTTGTATGGAGCGCCAGTAACGAGGCAAATTTTTTATTGCTATCAAGGCACTAGAGATTATTTTTATGCCTCGTCCCTCTTTATCAACCACAAAACCCGGACTAGCAATAGTCAAGATTGGGCTTGTTATTTGTTCTGTGAAGAAAGATGGTAGTGCGACATCATGATCGTTTCCCACCACAAAAGCTAAGACCTGATGTCCGCGACTAAGTAACTTTTCCTGAAGGGTTAAAGCCTGTGTTAGATGGCCACGGCCCTCTCCTTGAATAAAAAAGAGATAAGTCATAATGGAGCGGGTAAGGGGAATCGGACCCCTCTCATAAGGTTGGAAACCTTAGGTAATAACCACTATACGATACCCGCGATTTAAATTTTGTTATTTTGTATCTTTTAGCGAGGCAATAAAATAAAAACTTGATAACATAATTATTGCTAGTACTAAGAATAAATTATTCAGGGGGAGAAATTTTAAAGTTAGAATAGCTAAGCCAGGACCAATAATATAGGCCAAAGGACTTGTCAGGCGAAAGAGATTAATATAATCAACATCTTCAACGTCTACAATTTTAAAGAAATATGTTTCTCGCATAGCCTCTATTAGAGCAGCGCCGCTACGGCTGGCGAACAAAACCAGGGTCCAGACCCAAACTGTCGGCACCTTTATATAATAGAAGAAAAATAGGACTATTGTCAAAATTGTAAAGCCGACAGTAAGTATTTCTTTCTCTCCAATATACTTGTCGGCGATAATTCCGGCTGGTATTTCAAAAATAACAAAGGGTAAAAGCATAATAGAAAACATTAAGCCTAAATCATTCCAGTCGATACCTAGGGTTTGGTGTAAATAGATTGGGATATAAATTACCGCTGAACTATAAAATAATTGTAAAAGCATGGCGATAGAAAATATGCCTCGTAGATTTTTATTATGCCAAATTTTATGAATAACGCTTTTTATCTTTTCAGAAGAATATCTGGTTTTATTGCGTAACTGTTTTTCTTGGGTTAAAAGAATAAAGAAGAAAGGTATTAAGAAGAAAGCGGAAGCTATAAAAGTTAGTTTGTAACCGCCGCTGGCAATTAAATAGCTGGAAAAAGCAGGGGCGATTATCCAGCCGGCGTTCATAAAAGTAAAATAAACAGTGCGAGTACGCCCAGTAGTTGCATTATCGGAGAAACTTTCTACCAGAAAATCCATGTTTATCCAAATAAGGTTGACTGAAACGGAAAACAATATAATAGCCAATAAAGCGTTGAGAGGATCGGTTGCTAAAGATAACCATAAAGCTGATACAAAAAAAGATATCAAAGTAATTTTAGTTAAGAAAATATTGGATAGTTTTTTAATTAATTCCGGAAAAAAGAAAATAGCAATTATCGTTAGAAAATTGCTAATTATAAAAAAGAGACTAACCGTTGACAGGCTAACAAATTGACTGAGAAAATTAGATTGTACGTAGGCCGGCAGGGCTGACGCTAGGGCTAAAATAAAGCCCATGATGTAAAGTATCAACAACCTTTTATGATTTTTCCGAACGAGGGCTCTGGAAGTTGGCATGGTAGTTAAAAAATAGTAGTAAAAGAGAGGCGATAATGATAATTAAACTGGCTATTTGTGGAAAACGTAGGCCCAGGATAGATGGTGTTTGGTCTAAGCGAATAAACTCCAGACCAAAGCGCAATATAGAATATAATATCATATACAGGGCCGTTAACCAAGTGTAGGATTTATCCAGTTTCCCTTTTTTTATTAGATAAACATTAAAAGCAATTAAGCTGATGCTAATTAGAAGACAAGCCAAGCTTTCATATAAAAAGGTAGGATGGAAATAACTACTGTTTATATAATTAAGAGGCCTGTTGATAAGGGAGATTGGAATTCCCCAGGCTTGTTGAGTCGGTAAACCAAATATTTCTTGATTAAAGTAATTACCCCAACGACCAATTGCTTGACCTAAAGCTAGACCAGGGACGATTAAGGCGCTTAATTTCCAAATGCTTATTTTTAAACGCCGAGAAAACTGCCAAACAATGAAAAGTCCGGCAATAATAGCGCCATGAATGGCTAATCCACCTTTCCAAATCTCTAGGGCCTGTAGGGGGTGATTGGTGTAATAAGGTATTTGTAGAAGAACATCATATATCCGGGCACCGATTAACCCAACAATAATTAACCAAAAAGATAAGTCAAACACTATATCGCGAGATATACCATAGTATTTGGCCAGAAAAAAGGTTAGAGCTAGGGCCGCCAGAATACCAAGTACCATTGTTAGACCGTACCAATGAATACTAATGGGTCCAAAAGATACAAGGATGGCTGTCGGCTCAAAAACATGGAGGAAATTTATCATAATTGTCTTTATGACAAGGTTGAGATTGTTTGTTTGTGGTGCGGACGGAGAGACTTGAACTCTCAAGGGTTACCCCGCTTGGTCCTAAACCAAGTGCGTCTACCAGTTTCGCCACGTCCGCCTGAATTTATATTAAACAATTATGTTTATAAAGTAAAGTTTATGATATAATAAAAATATTAAAAAGAAGATATAAATAATTATGTTAAAAAATAAATTCGTTCATTTTTTTAAGGAGCTATCTATTAAAGATGTTCCTTTAGTGGGAGGTAAGAACGCTTCGCTCGGAGAAATGTATGGTCATTTAACTAAAAAAGGCTTAAGGATACCCAACGGTTTTGCTACGACAGCCGATGCTTATCGTTATTTTTTAGATTCAACCGGTTTAAAGAAAAAAATAGAAGATATTTTACAGGGCTTAGATACAAAAGATGTTCGTGGTCTGATGCGTCGTGGCGCTGCCATTCGTAAGTTAATTATTACCACTGAGATGCCAAAAGATTTTCAGGCGGCAATTCTTAAAGCGTATCGTGAATTATCAGCTCAGTATAAAACTAAAAATTTGGATGTGGCGGTCCGGTCCAGTGCGACGGCGGAAGATTTGCCGGATGCTTCTTTTGCGGGTCAACAAGAAACTTTTTTAAATATTACCGGCGAAAAAGATTTACTCATTGCCGTTCGTAAATGCATTGCTTCGTTGTTCACCAATCGGGCTATTTCTTATCGGGTTGATAAAAAATTTGATCATTTTGCTATTGCCCTTTCAGTTGGTGTGCAAAAGATGATTCGTTCTGACCTTGGTTCTTCCGGCGTGATGTTTACGATTGATACTGAGTCCGGTTTTCGTAATACCGTATTAATTAATTCTATTTTTGGTTTGGGTGAAAACATAGTATTAGGCCGAGTGACTCCGGATGAGTTCTATGTTTTTAAACCGACTAAAGCTATTATTTCCCGCTCTTTAAGTAAAAAGAACATGAAGATGATTTATAATCTTCATGGATCTAAGCCCATTAAAAATGTGCCTATTCCTGCGTCTGAACAGGGTAAGCCGTCTCTTACCGATCGCCAGGTTTTGCAACTAGCTCGTTGGGGCGTAATTATTGAGGAACACTATAAACGTCCGATGGATATTGAATTTGCCGTGGATGGTCGCACTAATGAAATTTATATTATTCAAGCTCGTCCGGAAACAGTACAGAGTCGTAAAGATGCTAATGTTTTGGAAAAATATCATTTATTAAAAAAAGGGAAAGTTATTACTGCCGGTCAAAGCGTTGGTAGTCGTATTGGTGCTGGTATTGCTAATCGCATGATGGATGTTAAAGATATTCATAAATTTAAACCCGGACAAGTCTTGGTGACGGATATGACTGACCCGGATTGGGAACCGATTATGAAGATTGCCGCCGCAATTGTTACCGACAAAGGCGGGAGAACTTGTCATGCCGCGATTGTTTCGCGGGAACTAGGTATTCCTTGTGTAGTGGGAACAGAGAATGTTTCGTCTTTAGTAAAAAGCGGTCGCGCGATAACGGTGGATTGCGCTTCCGGTGAAGAAGGTTTTGTCTATGAAGGCAAATTACCTTTTAGAATAGAACAGACTGATATTAAAAATCTGAAAAAACCAAAGACTAAGATTATGATGAATTTGGGTGAACCGGATTTGGCCTTTACTCACTCTTTTATTCCTAGTGAAGGCGTAGGTTTAGCTCGTTTGGAATTTATTATTAACAACTACATTAAAATTCATCCTTTAGCTCTTTTGAATTTTAGTAAATTGAAAGACCCGGTTGTCAAAAAAGAGATTAGTCTGTTAACCGAGGGTTACAAAAATAAAGCGCAGTACTTTGTTGATCGTTTGGCACAAGGAGTAGCTATGATTTCCGCCGCTTATTATCCGAAAGATGTAATCGTTCGTTTGAGTGATTTTAAAACCAATGAATATGCGAATTTGATTGGTGGTCGCGAATATGAACCGGTGGAATCTAATCCAATGATTGGTTGGCGTGGCGCTAGTCGTTATTACACCCCATCTTTTATCCCCGCCTTTGCTTTAGAGTGTCAGGCAATTAAAAAAGTTCGCGATGAAATGGGCCTGACTAATTTAAAGGTAATGGTTCCGTTCTGTCGGACTGTGGAGGAAGGTAAAAAGGTTCAAGAAATTATGGCTCAGTATGGTCTTAAAAGAGGTCAGAATGGATTAGAGATTTATGTAATGGCGGAAATTCCCGCTAATATTATTTTGGCAGAAAAGTTTTGTCAAATTTTTGACGGGTTCTCCATCGGCTCTAATGATTTAACTCAGCTTACTTTAGGAATAGATCGTGATGCGACCGGAACCTTGGACGTCGCCGGTGTTTCTAATGAAAAAAATGAAGCGGTTAAAATTTTAATCAGTCAATTGATAAAAGTAGCTAAGAAAAATCATCGTAAAGTAGGAATTTGCGGACAAGGGCCAAGTGACTTTCCGGACTTTGCCGAGTTTTTAGTGGAGGAAGGTATAGATAGTATTTCTTTGAATCCGGATACGATCGTTGCCACCACCATGGCTATCGCCAAGAAAGAAAAAGACATTAAAAGAAGTCGTGGTTTGTTAAGCTTCTTATTCTAGATAGAAATATTATTGAGTTATCTATTTTTATAAATAAAAATACTCGGCTTATCCGAGTATTTTTTCTTTGAAAATTATCTAATTGAAATTTTTATTCCACTACTTTAATAGTGGCTACCTTAAAACCAAATTTAAGAGCATCTTGTCTTTCTAGCATCCAAACGTCAATACGGTTGGGATATTTTCTGTTCATGCGATCACGAACTATGAAAATGCGATCACCAAATAGTTCGGGAATTTGTACTTTAGTGCCAAATTTTAGAAAATTAGCGGCAATGGTATCCTCTTCTTCGTGTTTGCAGACATTGAAGCCGTTAGCAGTAATACAGGGAGAATCATCGGTCTGCCCTACTTCCGAATTATAAGCGGTTATGACATGGGAACTACTTCTGACAACTTTAAGGGTGGAAGTGGGGGTATTAGCGTCCGGGCTAGCTTCAGTCATGTTCTGTGTAGAACTGGCTATAGTGGGGCTTGTAGTGCTAACCATCGGGCTAGAGGTAGAGATGCTGATAAGAGCTAATGCAACTGGCTGAAATTTAGCGGCCTCGTTATCCATTTCCTGTCTCTTAACCATTTGCTCGCCGATAATAAAGTCTGATCCGTCGGCAAGCATCGCTGTTGGGCTAATCGTTTCGGCTTGGGCCGCATTAACAGCCTGATCGGCTAAGGCTGGGGCGTAAAATAGGACAAATTGAAAAATACAGGCAATAATAACCAATAAAACTAGATTTTTCCGGTTATCAAGCGGTAGTACTTCGTCCTTAATTATTTGTGTTATTTTCATATTGGCTAGTATTCGCTAAATCAAAAAATCCCTAGCTTATCATATTGAATGATAATAAAAGCAGGGATTTTCTTAACTAACTAATTTAGCACTTCTTTTAGATTTAGTCAAGTATAACTTGGGGATAATTGTTTTAGGTACACACATATTGCACTCTAGTTAAAGCCTCATTTGGGGTGAGACCATCTAGAGCACAATGTTCTAAATTATTATAA
>MNUT01000017.1 GCA_001871165.1 Candidatus Falkowbacteria bacterium CG1_02_37_21
TTGGCAGTTTACCGTGCCTTTTTATGCCATTGCTATCGGTTTTGGAGTTTCAGCAGTTATTGGTATTGGCTTTGGTGTTTTGCCAGCGCAAAATGCTGCTAAGATGGATCCGATTGAAGCTCTTGGGCATGAATAATGTAAAGTGAGTGGTAAACAGTCTTATAATAAAAAAGCCGGTTACAAATAAATGCAACCGGTTTTTGTTTATAAAGTGATGTCTTGACCTAATTTAGGAATAATTATTTGTTTAAGCCAAGAACCTTTTGGTAGGGCATCAATAAGATCCATTTTTAAATTAGTAGCCCCTTCTTCTTCGCCGTGAATGATGAATATTTTTTTATTGGCTTGAGGTTGGATATTAACAACCTCTTTAGTATAATTTACTAAATGTGGTCCATCGGCGTGAGCAGAGAAGCTGTCAAAGCTAACTATTTTAGCTTTAACTAGTATTTCTTCACCATTCATGCAAACGATAGGAAGACCATCTTTTAATTTCCGCCCCAGACTATTTTTGGCCATATAGCCGACTAGAGCTACCACAGTTTTGTTATTGCCAAGTCCAGCTCGTAGATGCGTCCGAACTCTCCCCGCATCACACATGCCGGAAGCGGCTATTACGATATAAGGTCCAGGTGTCTCCGATAGAGTTACTGAAGATTTATCGTCAGTAATAGTTTTTAGGTAGGAATCACTGCCTGTCTGAAAGGGGTTGAAAATTAATTTATCTTGCCCCTCAAACATTCCCGAATTCCAATTAGCAGCAAAAACTTGAGTGATTTCAATTGCCATTGGAGAATCTAGAAAAATAGGAATTGGGGGAATTTTTTTTGTTTGCATGTAGTAACTAAGCAAATATATGATTTCTTGAGCTCTTTCTAGAGCAAAAGAAGGCATAATCATTTTTTTACCGGAATTGTAAATTTCTTTGATTAAATTAAGAAGTTTAGTTATTTCATTTTTATGTGCTGGGTGTTTTTTGCCGCCATAAGTAGATTCAATAAACCAATAATTCATTGGCTCAATAATCATTTTCGGTGGTGGTAAAATTACTCCATCATCTCGCCCTAAGTCACCGCTGAAGCCCAGATAGATATTCTGTGGTGATGACTTTATTCTGATAACGCAGATGGCACCACCTAGGATGTGCCCAGATGGGTATAATTTTAAACTGACATTTTTAGCTAATTTATGCCAAGATTCGTAAGGGAGTCCACCATTTTTTATTAAGAGACAAGTTTGTTCTACGTGAGTCATTTCATATAGTGGCTCTATTTTGTTGCTATTTTTTGAATATTTCTTTTTTTTCTTATCATAGCTACCCATGGTCATTTTATCACGACTAAAATCCTCCTTTTTAGCGTCATTTTGTTTTTGTTTTCTTGATTTTGCTCTTAAAATCAGCGTCTCTTTAGCTTGAATTTTAGCACTGTCCCGTAACATGACTGGTAGCAGATTTCTGGTGCCTTCGGTGCAGTAAATTTTTCCCTTAAAACCATGTTTAGTTAAAAAAGGGAGACGTCCAACATGATCAATGTGAGCGTGTGTTAAAATAACTCCGTCGATATGTTCCGGTCTAAGCCAATGCAAAATTTCAGCATTTCTCTCTAAGGCCTGTTTGTAGCATTGAATGAGCCCAGCATCAAGCAAGAGCCGAGTTGTCTGTTTGCCCTGTTCAATAGTTATTAGGATAGAGCTGCCGGTTAAGTTGTCGTCATAAGCGACGCCGCCCAAAAATTGAGCGTGGATTTTGGTGTTCATAGAACCCCCCGTGTTAGTTGATGGTTTAAAATTTTTAAAGTTCTTGTACTGATATTGGCATTATCTAATATAATCAAATTAAAAACAAGTTGATATCTTTTTCTTGAGATATATAGAGAAGGCTCTCTAAATGTGTTATAATACGAATATAATTTACGGAGTATTATTAATATAATTTTTATTATGAAAAGTCTTATTTATTACGGACCGCATGATTTACGTTACGGTGATTCGCCCAAACCAAAGATCAGGTCCGGAGAGGTTTTACTAAGAATAAAGAGTGTTGGAATTTGTGGTACTGATTTGCATATCTATAACGGGGGTATGAAAAATTTGCCCTTACCTTTAATTATGGGCCATGAATTTTCCGGAGTGATAGAGGAGCTTGCCCGTGATGTGAAAAATTTTAAAGTTGGTGATAGAGTGATAGCTGAACATGTTATAAATTGCGGTAAGTGTAGTTATTGTTTATCGGGCAAACCTAATCTCTGTGCCAATTCTAGAATTATCGGCGTGCATCGCCCCGGTGCCTTAGCGGAATATTTAGCCGTTCCAGCAGACTTGGTTTATAAAATCCCCGCTAAACTTAGTTTTGAAGAGGGGGCGATGATTGAACCATTGTCTATTGCCTATTATGCGGTTAAGCAGGCTCACGATCTTTTAGGCAGGAAAGTGGCTGTTATTGGACAGGGTCCTATTGGTTTACTGGTTGATCAGATTTTACATGATGCTGGCGCCGAAGTTATTGGGATTGATATTGCTGACTGGCGCTTGAAACTAGCTAAGAAAAAGAAATGGGCTGATCATACTATTAATAGTTCTCAGAAAACCTGGTTGAAAAAAATTCAGAAGATTGCTCCGGAGGGGGTGGATACAGTGTTTGAAGTAGTGGGTAGAGAAGAGACTGCAGAAATGGCTATAGAAATAGCTCGTCGCGATGGTGACGTCTTTATCCTTGGGGTATTTGAAAGTGCGGCCAGCTTGAATATGATGAATATTGTGAAGAAAGAATTAAATGTTTTTGGTTCTTGGACTTGTGCTTTTTCTTTTCCGCCGTCTATCGCCTTGGCAGTTGCTAAAAAAGTTGATTTAAAAAGTTTGATTACTAATCGCTATGATGTTAAAGATGGCGCCTTAGCTTTTAAGGAGTCGGCATCATACAAAGGGAAGAGAATTAAAACCGTAATTAATTTCTAATTGCTTTAACTCTTTCTGTCTTACAATAGATAATTAATTATGACTCTCAATTCTAAAGAATTACGGAATTTAAGTGAATCGGACGCTGTAGTTGTTTCCAAGTCTTTAAAACGCTTTCCCGTTTATATAGTTTTAGAAGACGTTTTGGACACTTATAATATCGGTGGTTTTTTTCGTTTAGCCGACGCTATTGCCGCCGAAAAAATATATCTTTGCGGCGGTTGTGCCGTGCCTCCTAATCATAAAATAGTGAAAGCTTCAGTTGGTAATTATAAAATAGTTCCTTGGGAATATAAAGAGACAGCGGCTGAGGCTATTCGTGAATTAAAAAAAATTAAAGGCTTATCATTAGTAGCCGTAGAACAGTCAAATAAATCAATTGATTATCGTAATTATAAATATCGTTTTCCTATAGCTTTTGTCTTTGGTCATGAGACCGATGGTGTTAAGGCTTCTACTTTAGCTCTTATGGATGTGGTAGTTGAGTTGCCAATGTATGGCGTAAATAAATCCTTAAATGTTATGGTGGCGGCCGGTATTGCCCTATACCATGCCATAGAAGAATCAACGAAAAAGAGATTATTTGGTCGTTAATAGCTTATTTTAACTTTTTTGACTATTTGCAAAATATTTTATTATTTTTAACGCCTTAACCTGGCATTTTTTTGCTAGTAATAGTTACTATTGACTTTATCTTGATAATTAACTATAATATCTTTACTTATAGTTAAGAATTTTAAAAGAAGTGTATGTTTAAACTTAAGGTTAAAATTGATTACGGTTTAATGATTATGATTGAATTAGCCGGGCATCCCAATGAAATAGTCTCTTTATCCGGACTAGCTAAGAATATGCATATTTCTTCGGTTTATTTAATACAAATAGCACGTTCTTTGGTAAGGGCTGGTTTAATTAAAAGTAAAGAAGGGGCGGGTGGTGGTTATTTTCTCAGCAGACCAGCTGATAAGATTTCTATATTAGAGATTATTGAGGCTTTGGAGGGGCGAAGTTATATCCGTGGTGATGAGATTAGCGCCAAATTTCATTGTTACCGGCAGAGTGCTTGGGGAGAAATTTTAAGTGATATCAAAAAAGTTTTAAAGAAAAAAAGTTTATCATCTATGTTAAAAATGACTAACAAGATATAAATAAGAATGAATATAAATATTTTATGAATACTTTAGAAGTAAAACATCTGACCGTTAAGGTTGGAGATAAAAAAATTTTGGATGATGTTAGTTTAGTTATTAAGAAAGGGAAAACTTGTGTAGTCATGGGACCGAACGGTTCCGGTAAGTCAACTCTATCCAACGTCTTAATGGGGCATCCCTCTTATGAAGTTATTTCCGGAAAAATCATTTTTAACGGTAAAGATATTACCAAAAAAAAAGCGGAGGAAAGGGCGGCGCTCGGCATGTTTATGACTTTTCAGTCACCGCGCGAAATTGTTGGAGTAGATTTTTATCCTTTTCTTTTTGATACCTATAAGTTTTTACAAACAGCCCGCAAAGAAAAAGCGCTGAGCGTTTTTGAATTTAAGAAAAAGATGGATAAAGAAATTGCTGCTTTAAAAATTACTGATGACTGGAGTCAGCGTTGTCTCAATCAAGGTTTTTCCGGGGGAGAAAAAAAGAAGGCGGAAATGTTACAGCTGGCTATTTTTAAGCCGTCTTTTGTTATTTTTGATGAAATTGATTCCGGTTTAGATGTAGATGCTTTGAAGGTGGTTGGTCGCGCTATGAAAAAATTTAAAAAATCGGATACGAGTGCTTTGATTGTTACTCATTATTTGCGTATTTTACAAGAAATTGAAGCGGATCAAGTAATAGTTATGTCGGCGGGAAAAATTATTCAGATCGGTGGTCCGGAATTAGCCCATCGCTTAGAAAAAGAAGGTTTTGAAAAAATTATCGCTCAGAAATAAATTTTTGTTTATGGCCACGCCCTCATCCGCGTTAAATAAAAATAAAAAAATAAAAGCCCATAATTCCATGTGGGAAGATCATAATGCTGCTGCTTATATGGATAAGACGCGTTTAGGCGTGGACGAAGATTTGGTGCGCTTTATTTCCTCGGAAAAAAATGAGCCGGCCTGGATGCTGGAAAAACGTCTGGAGTCTTTAAAAATATATAAAGAGATGACTCTACCGACCTGGGGGCCGAATTTAGATAATTTAAATTTAGATCAGATTACTTATTACGCGAAAGCCACTGATCAACAATCGGAGACCTGGGATGATGTGCCGACGGATATTAAAAATACTTTTGAGCGTCTAGGGATTCCCCAGGCCGAACAAGAAGTTTTGGCTGGTGTCGGGGCACAATACGAATCAACTGTTATTTACCATAATTTAAAAGAAAAGTTTAGGCGTCAAGGTGTTATTTTTACCGATATGGATGTTGCTTTGCGTGAGCATGAAGACTTAGTCAAGCAATATTTTATGAAGTGCGTGCCGCCGACTTTACACAAATTTGCCGCCCTGCACGGAGCAGTTTGGAGTGGTGGAACTTTTTTGTATATTCCTAAAGGAATAAAAATAGATTTGCCTCTGCAAGCGTATTTCCGAATGAATGCTAAAGGCATGGGACAGTTTGAACATACTCTGATTATTGTGGAGGAGGGAGCTCAGGCACATTATATTGAAGGTTGTAGCGCGCCACGTTATGGTATTGATTCCTTACATGCTGGTGGCGTGGAGATTTTTGTCGCCGAAGGAGCTCATTTTCGTTATAGTAGTGTTGAAAGTTGGAGTAAGGATGCTTATAATTTAAACACTAAACGCGCTTTAGTTCAGAAAGATGCTCATATGGAATGGGTGGGAGGAAACTTTGGTAGTAATGTTACTATGCTCTATCCTTGTTCGGTCTTAATGGGTGCCAATTCTACCTCTGATCATTTGGGTGTCGCCTTCGCCAATAATGGTCAAATTCAAGATACCGGCGCTAAGGTTATTCACTTGGCTCCTAATACTAGTTCTAACATCGTTATGAAAAGTATTAGTAAGGGTGGCGGTCGTTCTATTTATCGCGGTTTAGTGGAAATTAGTGCGGACGCGGAAAATGCCGTTTCTAATGTTAAATGCGATGCCCTAATTTTAGACGATAAATCAGCTTCCGATACTATTCCTGTTATTAATGTTAAAAACAATAGTGCCGTTTTAGCTCATGAAGCTAGTGTAGGAAAATTAAATGAGGATGATATTTTTTATCTGCGTAGTCGCGGTTTAGACGAAGCACAGGCCGGAGCGATGATTGTAAATGGTTTTATTGAACCGATCGTTAAAGAGTTGCCGCTTGAATATGCCGTGGAAATGAATCGGATGGTGGAGTTGGAAATGGAAGGTAGTGTTGGTTAAAATTAATGTGTAGAGCAAGAGTAAATTAATGTTATGGAAAAAAAAATTATTACCATTCGTGACAATATTTTTACTGTTCCAGACAATCAGGAAGTTTTTTTATTGGAACATATTAAGAGTGCTTCAGCGCGACCAACTCTTAATATTAAAATTGGAAAAAATGCTCGCGTACAGTATGTTTGTATCATTGAATCATATGGCGACGGAGATATTAAACAAAAACGGGTGATAGATATTGAAGATGGTGCTCAAGTGGAGGGATATCAGGCTTACTTCGGTCAGGGTAATTCTGAATTTCATATTGATAACAACTTGGGTAATAAGAGCGTTTTAAATAATCAGGTATTGTTTTATAAAAATAAGGAGCAACATTTTAAAGTGCAAGATAATTATACTTTCCGAGAACGGGGAGCAAGTGGTAACTTTAGAGTTGTTGGTTTAGTGGATGATCAGGCTAATATTCAGTATTATTCAGAAATTATTATTAAACCTCAAGCGCAATTGACCGACTCTAGGATTGATATGCAATTGCATCTTTTAAGTAGTCAGGCAAAAGGGAAGCTCATCCCCGGTCTAAAAATAGACGCTAATGAAGTTAAGGCTGGTCATAGTGCTAGCACCTTTCATTTGTCACCGGAAGATTTATTTTATCTACGGAGCCGAGGTTTGAACGAGCAACAAATTAAATCTTTAATTATTGATTCTTTAGCCGGTAAATTCACTAAGGGGATATCTGATGAAGATGTGCGAGAAGTAATTTTATCTTTAATTAAAGAACGCATTATTTTATAATAATTTAATTTTATGTTTAAACGATCTGATTTTCCTATTTTAAAACAAAAAATTAAGGGTCGCACTCTTGTCTATTTTGATAATTCTGCTACCGCACAGAAACCGTCGGTAGTTATTAAAATGGTGGAAGAATATTATCGTCAATATAATTCTAATGTGCATCGTAGTCTCAATCCTTTAGCGGAAGTAGTGACTAAGCGTTATGAAGAGGCACGCGATGAGGTCGCTGAATTTATAAATTCACAACGGGAGGAAATTATTTTTACTCGTGGTGCCACGGAAGGAATTAATTTAGTCGCGAGAACTTGGGGTGAAAATAATCTAAAGTCAGGTGATATTGTTGTTTTAAGTATTTTAGAACATCATGCTAATATCGTGCCCTGGTTGCAGCTTAAAGAAAAATTAGGGATAAAAATATCATATATTCCCTTACAAGAGGATGGATCTTTGAATATGACAGCGGCGAAAAAATTACTTAGTAAAAAAAGAGTAAAATTATTAGCCATATCGCAAGCTTCTAATGTGTTAGGTATTTTAAATCCGCTCAAGAAATTAATTTCTTGGGCACGGCAGAAGAATATAGTTACTTTAGTCGATGCCGCTCAGAGTATCGCTCATGTACCGGTTGATGTTCGTGATTTGAATTGTGATTTTTTAGTATTTTCCGGACATAAAATATGGGGTCCGACCGGAGTAGGTGTGCTTTACGGCCGTCGGAATATTTTAGAAAATATGCCACCATTTTTAGGGGGTGGTGATATGATTGGGGCGGTTTATCAGGATAGCTTTACCATTAATGAGTTGCCGTATAAGTTCGAAGCCGGTACTCCGAATATCGCTGGCGTCATCGGGCTAGCATCGGCTATTCGTTATATTAAGAAAGCGGGCTGGAAAAATATTGTTGTTCAAGAAAAAAAATTAAGCGATTACTTTATGAAAAAAGTGGGCGGTCTTAAATTTGTAAAAATTTTAGGGACGGCTCCGGCTAAATTTCCTGTTTTCGCTATGGTTATCGATAATATACATCCTCATGATGCAGCCGATATTTTAGGAACCGAGGGAATTATTATGCGTGCTGGTAATCACTGCACTCAACCTCTTCATGATTATTTAAAAGTCTCGGCTACTTTACGTGCTAGTTTGAGTTTTTATAATACTACGGCGGAAATAGATTTTTTTGTAAAGAAACTGCAAGAATTAAAAAAAGCTTTTAAATAATTTATGGATATCTACGCCCAGAACATCATGGACCACTATAAAAATCCTCGCAATAAAGGCCATCTTAAAAACGCTGACCTTAGTCAGCAAGAAATTAATACAACTTGTGGTGATGATATTAGTGTGTCCTTAAAATTAAATGGAGATAAAATTAAGGCTATTAAATTTGATGGCCAGGGTTGCGCCATTTCTCAAGCCGCCATTTCTATTTTAACTGAAAGCTTAATAGGGAAGAGTATTAAATCTGTCCTTAAACTCGAATTTCAAGATATAGAAGATATTATGGGCATCCCGATTAGTGAACGACGCTATAAATGTGCGATGTTGGGAATATGGGCTATTCAGAAAGCCTTACGTACTATTTCTAAAAATATATAGCACTAATTTATTTATTAGAATTTTCCTGAATATATCTATAAGCGTTAAGAGCGGCGATAGTGCCTTGTCCGGAAGCGACGGTTAATTGTTTATATTCTATGGGAGTGATGTCTCCGGCCGCAAAAAAGCCTGGTTGATTAGTACGACAACCTTCATCGACTATAACTTGGTTTGCGATATCAAGTTTAACTAAATCTTTAACTAAATCACTTTGGGCTTTATGCCCAATCTCCACAAAAATTCCGTCCACGGCTAAGTCTTGAGTTGTCCCGTCAGCATTATTTTTAATGCTAGCACTAGTGACTTTAGTGTCGCCCTCTATTTTAACAATTTCCGATTCCATGAGGAACTTTATGTTAGGACATTTTTTGGCGCTTTCTACCAAGCTTTCAAAAGCTTTAAATTCTGCTTTACGGTGAACTAAATATACTTCACTGGCAATTTTTGACATTACTTCAGCCGCATCAACAGCCGAATTACCACCGCCAACGACTATAATTTTTTTGCCTTTAAAGAATTGCCCGTCGCAGTTAGCGCAGTAAGAAACACCTTTACCGGAGAATTCTTTTTCTCCCGGAACTTCCAGATAACGGGGGATTAAACCTAAAGCAAAAATTACGGTTTTAGTCTCATATTCTCCTTGATCAGAAATAATTTTAAAATTATTGTCCGCTAAAACTTCAATCTTTGTAACCGTTTCCAGTTTTAATTCATAGCCCGTATATTTGATTTGTTTTTCTAATTTTTGGTTAAGTTCTAGGCCGCTAATAATATCAAAACCGGGATAATTCTCAATTTCTCCAGCGAGACCAATTTGTCCGCCGATATCTTTAGTAATAAGTAAAGTCTTCATTTCGCGACGTTTGGCATATAAAGCGGCTGATAAACCGGCCATGCCACCGCCAATCACAATAGTGTCGTACATATATTTACAAGTTTTTAGTTAATCTTGTCTTATAGAATAACTCTTTTTTACGTTTTAGACCAGACTTGAATTTGGTTTTTTTATTATTTATCTTTATTAACGTCTTTTTGAGAGCGACCATCTACTTCGTAGCTGGTATTTTGTGTTTCAAAAAAATTAACTAATTCTAAAGCATCAGTCGCTGCCGCCATCCATTTCGCCGGGTTAGTGACCTTAAAATGCGGCTCAAAGCCTAATTCTTCCAAACGTCGATCAGCTATATATTGGACATATTGATTGACGTAGTCGGCGTTAAGCCCCAAAATACCGCGCGGAAACATATCTTTATTATAGGCATTTTCCAAATTAACACCATCAATAATAATTTTTTGAATTTCCTCATTGAATTCCTGAGTGACTATATCGGGATTTTCTTCTAAAATAGTGAGAATTAAATTAATACCAAATTTAAGATGCAAACTTTCGTCACGTAGCACCCAATCAATCATAGAACCAAAATTTCGTAGTTGACGTCTTTGCCTAAAACTGAGAGCAACCATAAAGCCACTATAAAACCAAATACCCTCCATGACTATGTTGTAGGCAATTAGGTTGCGCACAAAATCACGCTTACCATTCGCGGTAGTGATATCTAAATTATTTTCTGTCATGCGTGTCAGATATTTGGTGATAAAATCTTCCTTAGCTTTAATAGAGGGAGTATTGAGATGCTGTTGGAAAATAGTCTTTCTATCTACCGGAAAAGTCTCTAAAACATATTCAAAGGCTAAACAATGATTAGCCTCTTCCCACATTTGTTTGGCTAGATATAAATGAGTTTCTGGAGCTTTAATATAGGGATAAACACCTAAAGCTAAAGTTCTGTTTACAATCAATTCAGAAGGGTTAAAAAAGCTCATTAAAAAACTTACGGCGTGACGTTCATCTTCTGTCATTTTTTTCCAGTCTTCTAAGTCTTCGCCTAAGGCGATTTCATGCGGAAACCAGGTATTGGCTACGGCTTGGTTGTATAAATCATAGGCCCATTGGTATTTAATGGGTCGTAAGTTCATGTCCTCGTTTAATGGTTTTCCTAATATCATATATTTATTATTGATTATCTTATTAAGATTAAAATAATATTTTAGTGCTCCTGATTTTTCTGCGGAAAAAAGTCGCTCTAAAATATTATTTTAATTTACTACTGACAACTATCACACATTAATCTTTCTTGCGGATCAGTAGGGCAGGCTTGTCTTGTTTGGTCAGCTAAAATTGCACCAAAACCTTTTTTTCCGACATTGGTTGATTTATTAACTTTCACTGTACTTTGTTCGGCGGAATGACGCGGTTTCATATGTAAGTAATAAGTTGTCTTTAATCCTTTTTCCCAGGCGTCCAAATAAATTTTCATTATTTCTTCGGTATCGCGTGTCGCTAAGTACATGTTACGACTAATGGCTTGATCGACCCATTTTTGGGCACGAGCGGCCACTTCCACAAAACCGTTGGCTTCAACCGAGAAAGAATCTTTGTATATTTTTTTTATTTCTTCGGGAATGCCTTCAATATTAGTTAAATCACCTTGAGCGACTAAAATTTCTTCTCTTTTAGCTTCCCAAATTCCTAGTTCCTTTAATTTTTTAACTAGATTAAAATTTAATTCTAGATATTTTCCTGATAAAGTATTGCGACTAAATATTTGCGCAAAACGGGGATCAATACCAGTAGAAGTACCGGCGATTAAACCGATATTAGCCGTTGGTGCAATAGCTAGTAAAGTAGCATTACGCATTCCTTTCTTTACTTTTGCGCGCAGAGAATCCCAGTCGTGATGTAATTCAGAGCGAGCAACATTTAATTTTTGTCCACGATTTTTTTCTAAAATATCTAAAGTATCATAAGGCACATAGCCCTTAGACCAACCAGAACCGGCAAAATTATCGTAACTACCTTTTTCGGCAGCTAAATCTGCGCTTTCACTAATGGCGTGATAACTGATGAATTCCATTATTTGATCAGTCATAGCATAAGCTTCTTCACTATCATAGGCCATATTTAAGTTCTCAAACATATCAGCTAAACCCATGACGCCCATACCGATAGCACGATTATGATGATCGGAGTTGCCAGCCTCTTCAATTGGTGGCTGGTTAATATCCACTAAGTTGTCTAGTTGTCTAATACCGGTGTGGACGCTATCTTCTAAGCGTTCCCAGTCAATCTCTTTTTTGTCGGTTAAATGACGGGCTAAATTAATAGACATTAAATTACAGACCGCGACGTTATCTTTATTGGCCGGTAGAGTAATTTCCGTGCAAAGATTAGAACTATTAATCGTACCGGTATTATTATTTAGAGCCCGAACATTAGTGGCGTCTTTCCAGGTTAACCAAGGATGAGAAGTGCTTTGCAGGGACACTATAATATTATTGAATTGTTCGTTGGCGGGAATTTTTTTAAAGATGCGCATTTTACCGGCTTCAGCTAGAGCTACATATTCATTGTATCTTTTGCTAAATTCTTCGCCGTATAAATCTATTAAATCGGGAGTATCTTGGGGGTCAAACAGATACCACCATTTTTTATTTTTGACACGTTTCATAAATTCGTCCGACATCCAGACAGCGGTATTAGCGGTGCGAGCGCGACGATAATCGTCGCCGGCATTTTGTTTTAAATCTAGAAAGTCCTGAAAATCAAGATGCCAGTTTTCCATATAGAAACATAGTGCACCCATTTTTTTGCCGGCTCGGGAAATAGCTCTAATGGTTGAGTCAATAATATGTAAAAAGGGAATCGGTCCGGAAGAAAAAGTATTATTAGTACTAATAGGAGAGCCATTAGCGCGCAGTTTAGTGACGGCTAAGCCAATTCCCCCCGTCGCCTTAGATAGCTTCATAACATCAGAGACGGTTTTACCAATATGACCGATATTATCTTCCATGTCCATTAGGAAGCAATTACTAAGTCGAGGGGAGACTGTACCGGCATTGATATTAGTGGAACCACCGGCGATATATTCTAGGGATGACATTTTATTATAAAACTGCTGAGCTACTTCGGTTGGATTCTTTTCTTTAAAAGCCATACCCATGGCGACGCGCATCCAAAAATATTGTGGTATTTCTCGTAATTTTTGGTCGGCACCTTTACTTAAATAACGATTACGCATAGTCGCTAGCCCGGTGTAGGTTAGCAGGGAATCTCGATTAAGATTAATTGTGTCAGCCAGTTTTTCTAAATCAAAAACTTTTAAGTCGGGGGAGAGAATGCCTTCTTTCTGACAACGATCAAAATAAAGCATAAAACCGTCACGATGTTTTTTCTTTAAGTCGTTATTATTATTAAAATCTCCTAAAACTTCTTTGTAGAGAGTTTTTAAGAGTAAGCGAGCGGCGATAATATCAAAATCTGGGTCGTCTTTAATATTTTGTACAGCAGCATTTATCACGGCATTATCTAATTCAGTGGTGGTGATGCCGTCGTAGAGGGTTAATTCAGTTTCGGTAGCGATTTGAGTTATTTTTGAGGACTGATCATCCAGACCTTCACAGGCGCTGGCAATAGCTTTGTTAATTTTATCGGCATCAAAGTTTTCTTTAGTGCCGTCTATTTTTTTTATATATAAAGACATAATTAGTTAAGAAACAATCGGGATGAAACAACCCGTATTTCTATATATAGTGTTTAAAGTAAATTTATTATACCATATACGGTATATTGCGACAAGCCCCGTAGCCATAGGGTTTTCTGGACATCACTAGCGTTATTTATTTTATTGTAGTAACATAATTAAGAAGAACTTAATTAATTTATTTTTAAGGTATGTCAGATATTTATCAAGATTCCGTGGCTTTACATAAAAAGCATGGCGGTAAATTGGAAATAAAGAGCAAGGTATCTCTAGCTAATCGCGCCGATTTGTCTTTGGCCTATACTCCCGGCGTGGCGGAAGTTTGTCGAGTTATTGCTAAAGATAAATCACAAACCCGATCATTAACTATTAAAGGGAATACAGTGGCCGTTATTACTGACGGTAGTGCCATTTTAGGTTTAGGTAATCTTGGCCCGGAAGCGGCTTTGCCGGTAATGGAAGGGAAATGTATTTTATTTAAAGAGTTCGCCGGTGTGGACGCTTTTCCTATTTGTTTAGACACTCAAGATGAAGAAGAAATTATTAAAGCGGTTAAACAATTAGCGCCAGTTTTTGGTGGTATTAATTTGGAAGATATTTCTGCGCCGCGTTGCTTTAAAATTGAAGAGCGCTTACGAGCGGAATTAGATATTCCGGTTATGCATGATGATCAACATGGTACAGCGACCGTAGTTTTAGCGGCTTTGATTAATGCTCTGAAAGTTAGAGGCTCTCAAAAAGAAGAAGTTAAAATTATTATTAGTGGTGCTGGTGCGGCTGGCGTTGCCGTTACTAAATTATTATTAAGTTATGGTTTTGTAAGTGTGATTGTCTGTGATAGTGTGGGAATTATTTATGAGGGTCGTGAAGGTTTAAATCCGGTTAAGCAAGAATTAGCGATCATTACCAATAAACAGAAATTAAGCGGAGATTTAGCGGTAGCTTTACAGGGTGCAGATATTTTTATCGGTGTGAGTGCGCCAAATATTGTAAGTCCAGAAATGATAAAAACTATGAATGATAGGCCGATGATTTTTGCTTTATCTAATCCTGTGCCGGAAATTATGCCTGATCTAGCTAAAGAGGCCGGTGCTTTTATTGTGGCGAGTGGACGCAGTGATTTTCCAAATCAAATTAATAATGTTTTAATTTTCCCGGGAGTCTTTCGCGGCGCTTTAGATAGGGAAGTAAAACAAATTACCGATGGGATGTTAATTAGAGCGGCGGAAAATTTAGCGGCCTTAGTCCTGGAGCCGACAGTTGATATGATTTTACCCAATCCTTTAAATAGGGATGTGGCACCGGCAGTAGCGAAAGCAATTTATGAATAATTAAAGGACAAGGAAAAAGGCATCATAAAAATGATGCCTTTAAATTTATTGGGGCAGATTGATTTGAGTTAACAAATCTTTAATCAAAGATAAAATCTTAATTAAAATTTCGTTAGCTAAAGCAACTGCTTCTTGAGGAACAGCCGACTTCATTATTAGAATTATAACGATAATCGCTATAAATCCGCTTAACCCTTTAAACATATGTTTAAAGTAATTATTGCTCAAGGGACTAATCTTGAGCTTCTAGTTATTATTAATAACTGGAGCGTTTTGAGGTCGGTTATTCCATTTGTAAAGAACATTATAATATAACAAATTTTGAAAATATCGTCAAGGGTTTAAATCTGGTATTATAATATTATATTTAATGGTTTTTACAGTCGTTTTTTACAGTCGTTTTTTATCGCTTGACTTCTTTTTATTTATATGATATAGTTATTCTCGTGCAAAGAGTGATTAAAAAAGCAAGTCGACTTTAACTTAGTCATAAAAAATTTGCCGTCTTATAAACTAAGTTTTCAATAATACCATGACCGGTACTATCAAAACTTTAACTGACAGAGGTTTCGGCTTCATTGCCGTTGAAGGTCAGGAAAAGGACTTATTTTTCCACAGCAAGGCTTTGGTTGATGTCCAATTCAACGAACTTCGCGAAGGCGATGCCGTTACCTTTGACATGGAGGAATCTCCGAAGGGACCTAACGCGGTTAATGTTAAACGCGCTTAATACCTTTCAAAGTTGAAGAACACCCACCTCACGGTGGGTGTTTTGTTTTCCCCAAATTTTGTCAATTAGTCGTTCGTGATAATTTTTGTTATAATAGGCGTATTAATAATTATAATTAACCTAACTATAAATTTATGTTTACTTTAATGTCTTTGCCTTTTGATCAGACTGCCTTGGAACCTCATATTTCTTCTAGAACTATAGAGTTTCATTATGGCAAGCATCATCAGGCTTATGTGGATAATCTTAATAAGTTAGTAGCTGGCACTGAATTAGAAACCGAAACCTTAGAAAATATTATTACGAAAACGGCAGGGAAGCCGGAGCAGGCCGCCATTTTTAATAACGCCGCTCAGACATTTAATCATAATATTTTTTGGTCTTGCTTGAAGCCGACAGTAACACCAATGACCCCGTCAGCGGAAGTCTTAGAAATGATTAATACTTCTTTTGGTTCTCTGGATGAGTTTTTCGTTGAATTGAAAAAAGTTGCTCTCAAACAATTTGGTAGTGGTTGGGCTTGGTTGGTAACAGACGGTAGTAAGTTGCAGGTTATGAAAACCGCTAATGGCGACAATCCCTTAACTCATAACTTAAAACCACTTTTTGCCTTAGATATTTGGGAACATTCTTATTATTTGGATTATCAAAATAAACGCGCTGATTTTGTGGATGCTGTATTAGCTAATCTCATTAATTGGGATTATATTCATCAGAATCTATAAAGTTATTTATGTATAAAAATCCTTACGTCAAACTTAAACCAGTGACTCAAAAACCGTATACGGAAATTTATTTGGTTCGTCATTGTCATCCTGATTACCGTTTGGAAAAAAAATTAGGCGAGTATAATATGCCGCTCTCCAAAACGGGTGAACAGCAACGAAAATATTTAACTAAAAAATTACTCAAGATGGACATTGACTCCGTGTATGCTAGTGGTTTATGTCGAGCTCAGGAAACAGCAGCGGAATTTATAGCAAAAACCAAAAAGACTTTAATAATAGATGAACGTTTGGATGAAATCAATTGGAAATATTGGCATCGTATCAAATATTTTAACATGTCAGAGGAAGCGCGGGAAAAAAGACTTGTTAGTTATAAACAATTGGATAAGCGTTTAGATCGTATACAGACAGAGGCAAGGTGCGCTTTATCTGATTTATTTCGTACTAATCGCGGTAAAAAAATTCTAGTTTTTTCTCATGGTAATTTTATTAAAGCAGCAATTACCAGCATACTTAACGCCGATGTCATTGGCTTCTTGTCTTTAGAAATTTTTCAGTCTTCCATTAGTCAATTAGTTATTGATCGCTCTGGATATATTAAAGTTACCAGGATTAATGATGTCAGTCATTTGCCTCATCAGCCGGAAGAGGACTTGTTTCTTTCTATGATCGATTAGACGTATTTTTTTTATGTCTTTATATTTTAAAAAAACCATTAAGCTCTTGTTCCTCGGTATCTTATTGCTTGGTTTTGGTTTTTTTTGGCAATCTCTAATGAGGCCGGTAACGGCTAATACTAATTTAAATGGTCGCATTCTTTTGCAAGTGGAGGATAAGGGGCAGGCTTGGTATGTTAATCCACTTGATAGCCAGCGTTATTATCTTGGTCGTCCCGATGATGCTTTTCAGATTATGCGTTCTTTGGGTTTAGGGGTTAGTAATTCTGATATTACTGCTTTTCAGACTAAAGCACCTTTACGTTTATCCGGTCGAATTTTATTACAGGTTCAGGATAAGGGTCAAGCTTACTATGTTAGTCCCCTAGATCTTAAATTATATTATCTAGGGCGACCGGCCGATGCTTTTAATTTGATGCGTGAAAAAGGTCTTGGTATTACCAATAGTGATTTATCTAAGATAGTTATTTTTGCTCCTGTTGATACTGCTGTTTCTCCGGGACACTTTAGTTTAAAATATCAAAATAATAGTTACGAAATTACTCAAGATTTATCTCCCATTTGGTATCAGACTTATCAAAATTTATCGAAAGTTTACAGTTATTCCGCTGCTTTGAGCGCGACCGGTGCGCGGGAAGCTTTTTATGGCATGTTTTTAGATGTTCAGCCGGGAGACAATACTTTAGATAATTTGGTCATAAAATTAAAAACAGTAGCGCTTAATAATAATTGGACGGAAGATCAATTAGCTGAGTTTGCCATGGCTCTAGTTCAATATATTCCTTATGATCATGCCAAGTTAGCCCAGGATAATGACCGTAACAATAATCCTTACTATCCTTACGAAACTTTATATTTGAATCGAGGAGTTTGCTCGGACAAGACATTCTTAGCGGTTGACTTGCTAAGAGCGCTAGGTTATGGAGCGGCTATTTTAGATTTTCCCGAGGAGAATCATAGTGCGGCCGGTATTGCTTGTCCGGTGGCCGATTCTCTAAATGGTTCCGGTTATTGTTATGTGGAAACGACTAATTATTTTCCTTTAGGGGCTCTTCCACAGAGTATCAGCGCTGGTCAAGCCGATATGGTTAATGGTGATTTTACGTCTTTATTTAATACATCTTCTCTGGGGAGGGTAGAAATGTATCAGCTAAGCGTCGGTAAGATTTACCAAGGGATAAGTGCTAATCGTCAGCAGGCGCAGAATTTACAGGACTTAAAAGCTACTTTAAGTGCGCAAGAAACAGAGGTTAATTCTTCGGAAATTAATATGAAACAGGAAGAAAGTAATTTAAAGACCCTGAAGGATCAATTAGATTCCTATTATAATAGTGGTCAGATTACCCAATATAATAACTTAGTGCCATCTTACAATATGGCCGTTAATCAGTATAATGCCAATCTAGTTATTTATAAGGAAAAAATTGCCAGTTATAACGTTTTAGTGGCGGAATTTAATCAGGCTTTAACAATGTTTTATCAGAAGTAAATTAGTTTAAAATGCTAAGGGTCGTTGTTAGGGTCAAAATGTTAGGGCCAAAATGTTGACAACTTCCCATATTTACTATATATTTAAATAAAGATTCGTCCTTAAATGGATATCTTTTTTAATAGAATTTAATTAATTATCATGCTTCCATTGGTCTGTAATGACCATTATTTTCTTCCTTCGCCTAAAGCGGAGGCATGGAGGCAGATGTAATGAGCTATGGCTCTAAAAAGAAAAATATGATAAATGTACCAAAGCTAGAAGACATGTTGAAAGCCGGTATGCACTTCGGCCATCGCACTAATCGCTGGCACCCAAAAATGAAGCAATTCATTTTTACTTCCAAGAACGGAATTTATATAATTGACTTGCGTAAATCGCAAAAAAAATTACGAGAGGCTTTAGAATTTATGGCCAAATTAGTATCAGAAGGAAAAAATATTTTATTCCTCGGTACTAAAAGTCAGGTATCAGAACCTTTGAAGAAAATGGCTAAAGAAACTGGGCAGTCCTATATCGTCGGTAAATGGTTGGGCGGTTATTTGACCAACTTTGCCATGGTTAAAAAGTCGGTTAAGAAATATTTAGATTTAACAGAAAAACGTGAGGCTGGTAAATTAGAAAAATATACCAAGAAAGAACGTTTAGATTTTGATAGAGAAATTAAAAAATTGGAAGAACGCGTGGGTGGAGTTTCTACCTTAAATAAATTACCGGACGCTTTGTTTGTCTGGGATATTCGAGAGGAAGAAACCGCCATTAAAGAAGCGCAACAGAAAAATATTCCGATTATCGCTATTTGTGATACTAATGTCAATCCTGAAGAAGTAACTTATCCGATTCCGGCTAATGACGATTCCACCAAAACTATTGAATTAATTTTGGAATCTGTTAAAGAAGCTATTTTGGAAGCTAAAAAAAATATTAAGCAATAAAATTATGGAACTCATTAAACAATTAAGAGAAATGACCGGCGCTGGTATAGTTGATTGTAAAAAAGCTTTGGATGAGGCCGGCAATGATATTAATAAAGCTGTAGAAATTTTACGTAAGAAGGGAATCTCTAAAGCGGCTAAGCGTTTAGACAGAGATGCCAATGAAGGTATTATTAAAGTAGCGGTTAGTGATGACCAGACCGAAGCTTATGCTTTTGAGTTAAATTCAGAAACTGATTTCGTTTCTCGTAACGAAAAATTTCAAGCTTTGGCGGAAGCTATTTTAAATTTAGTAAAGATTAATAAGCCGGCCAACGTAGAAGAGTTGTTAGCCATGTCCATGGAAGGTGTGACCGTCAAAGACACCATCGCTACTCTCAGTGGTACTATTGGTGAAAAAATGGATATTAAGAATTTTACTACTATTTCCGGAGCTACCGTAGCTGCTTATTCTCATTTAGGCGGTCGTATGGGCGTCTTAGTGGCCTTAGATCAGGCAGATAAAGCGGACTTAGCTATGGATGTTGCCATGCAAGTGGCGGCCGCTAATCCTAAATACATTTTACCGTCTGAAGTTGACCCAGCTGAGATGGAAAAAGAAAAAGATATTTATAAAGAACAGCTTCTTAAGGAGGGCAAGCCAGCTGAAATGGTTGATAAGATTGTGGAAGGCAAGATGGGTAAATATTATTCCGAGGTCTGTTTGATGGAACAAGAATATATTAAGGACGATAAAAAGAAAATTAAAGACCTGCTCGGGTCAATTAAGGTTCTCAAGTTTGTTCGTTATTCTCTCTAAAATTAAACCGCTCCTTTACGGGGGCGGTTTTATTTAAAGCGCTAAAGCTCATAATTTTGGCGCTTTTTATTTTTATAGCCATTGTGTTATAATATACTTAATTATAATTTAATATGGCTTTATATCATATGAAAAAAATCAATGTTGCTATTAATGGTTTCGGCCGTATTGGTCGGGCGGTTTTGAAGGTAATTTGGATGCGTTTTCCTAATTTAAATATAGTGGCTTTAAACGATTTAACTGATCCGGCAACTTTAGCACATCTTTTAAAGTATGACTCTTCGTATGGCACGACTCAGCATGAAATTAAATCTACTAAAGATTCTATAATTATTGATGGTCAGACAATACCGGTTTTAGCTATTAAAGACCCAGCTCAACTTCCTTGGAAGGCTTTGAAAGTAGATGTTGTGATTGAATGTACTGGACGCTTCACTAAGAAAGATGATTTGAAATTGCATTTACAGGCGGGAGCTAAAAAAGCTATTTTATCTGCTCCCGTAAAGCAGGGGGGAGTAAAAATAATTGTCCCGGGAGTTAATCTAGATAAGATTAAAAAGACGGATGATATTCTTTCCTGCGCTTCTTGCACCACTAATTGTTTAGCGCCGGTAACTAAAATTATCAAAGATAAATTTGGTATTAAAAAGGCGCTCATGACCACCATTCATTCTTATACCGCTGATCAGAACTTGGTGGACGGTCCTCATAAAGATTTGCGTCGCGCTCGAGCGGCCGCTATTAATATTATTCCGACGACAACCGGAGCAGCTATTGCTACAACCGAGACTATTCCGTCTTTGAAAAATAAATTTGATGGTATGGCGGTGCGAGTACCAACTCCAGTCGGCTCTTTATGTGATGCTGTCTATCTTCTTAGTAAAAAAACCACTGTGGAAGCAGTTAATAAAGCCTTATCTCAGGCGGCTAAGGCTAAAATGCATGGTATTATCGAGACCTCAAAAGAGGAATTGGTGTCCAGTGATATTATTGGTAATTCTCATAGTGCTATAGTTGATATGAAAAATACCAGAATTGTGGATGGTGATCTTTTGAAGATTGTATCTTGGTATGATAACGAATGGGGATATTCTAATCGTTTAGCTGAGCTGGTAGATTATGTTAAGAAATTTATCTAATACTATTTATAGACCATTTTAATCTAAATTGATATTTTAATGACGATTCCTGACCATATTCTCAAAATTTTACAAGATATACAGGCCTCTGGTTATGAGGCCTATATTGTTGGTGGTTGCGTACGTGATATTTTAATGAGAAAAGTCCCAAAAGATTGGGATATTACTACTAATGCCAAGCCGGAAGAAGTTATAAAAATTTTTTCCGAAGCTCGTTATGAAAATAATTTTGGTACGGTTTTATTACCGATTAGAGCGGCGGTGGGACCGGGAGAGCCAAAGGGGAGGTTGGAGGATGTGGTAGAAATTACCACTTATCGCAGTGAACAAAATTATTCCGATCGTCGTCATCCCGATATTGTTAATTTTGAGACGGAATTATTTAAAGACTTGGAGCGTCGTGATTTTACGGTGAATGCTTTAGCCCTTAATCCTCACGATAATCAAAAAATTATTGATTTGTTTGGCGGTGAGAAAGACATTAAACTTAAAATTATTAGAGCAGTCGGTGAACCCTCGGATCGTTTTAAGGAAGATGCTTTACGTATGTTACGCGCGGTTCGTTTTAGCGCACAGTTAGATTTTACTTTAGAACCGAAAACTCAACGGGCTATTGTAAAATTAGCCGGTAGTTTAAAGTTTATTTCTAAGGAGAGAATTAGAGATGAGATTATTAAAATTTTAGCTTCGGATCGACCAGCCGCCGGAATGATGTTACTTCATGACTGTAAGTTATTGCAGTATATATTACCGGAACTGGAGCAGGGAGTTGATGTTAAACAAGATCGTCACCATATTTACACGGTCTTTAAGCATAATATTCTATCTTTACAGTATTGTCCCAGTAAGGAATGGCAAGTGCGTTTAGCCGCTCTCTTGCATGATATCGGTAAACCAAAAACCAGAAAAATAATCGGTGGTATTGCTACGTTTTATAATCATGAATATGTGGGTGCTAGACTAACAGAAAAAATCATGACTCGTTTAAAGTTCTCCGTGGCTGATACGAGTCGCGTTGTGAGACTGGTCAAGAATCACATGTTTTATTATAATGTAGGGGAAGTTACAGCCGCTTCGGTGCGTCGTTTACTTGTTAAAGTCGGTAAAGAAAATTTACAAGATTTAATTCATTTACGTGTCGCCGATCGTCTTGGTTCCGGTACTCCGAAAGCTATGCCTTATAAATTGAGGCATTTGCAGTATATGCTGGAGACAGTACAAAATGACCCAATATCGGTTAAAATGTTGAAAATTAATGGTAATGACTTAATGAAAGAGCTTAAAATATCACCTGGCCCGAAGATTGGCGCTATTTTAGAGGTATTACTGGCTGAAGTAATTGAAGAAACGGAACTAAATGATTCTAAGAAGCTTGAACTTAGGGCAAAACAGTTGGAAGGATTGAATTTAAAGGAATTACGAGAGAAAGCAAAATTAGTAATTGACGATCAACGCGCTCTAGATGATGAAAAAATTAAAAGACAATTTAAAATTTAAATATAAAAATATGAAAAAACTAATATTTTTTTTATTGATTGGGGGCTTGGTTTTAACGCTATCAGCCTGTACCAATCAAAATAACGCGGATAACGCGTTAAGTGATGATGCAGCAAACTTAAATAGCGCCATCATGCCAATCAAACAAATTTCTAATTCAATAAGCAACATAACTATGAAAACACCAGATCAACAAGAAGATTTATTAAAACAGTATTCTCAGGCTGTTATTAAAACCAGTCTCGGTGATATTACCGTTAAATTTTACGCTAGTGATTCGCCTGTTACTGTTAATAATTTCTTAAATTTAGCTAAAGAGGGTTTTTACGATGACACCAGATTTCATAGGGTTATTAAAGATTTTATGATTCAGGCTGGAGATCCTTTAAGTAAAGAAAATAATACTAGTCTGTGGGGAACAGGCGGACCGGGTTATCAATTTAAAGATGAATTTAATGCTCATAAGTTAGTGGTAGGAAGTTTGGCGATGGCTAATTCCGGACCAGCGACTAACGGTTCTCAGTTCTTTATTGTTACCGCCGAATCTACTCCTTGGTTAGATGGTCATCACACTAATTTTGGTGAAGTAGTCTCCGGTATGGATATTGTTAAAAAAATTGAGACAGTCACAACCGGCCCGAATGATCGACCGGCAACGGATATCTCTATTAATAGTATAGAGTTAGTAAAATAATTATTTTCTATTAAATTGTCTATAACAAAAAACACCTGCCATTAGGCAGGTGTTTTAAATTGATTAAGATATTAAAATCTCTTTTCCAGGGGGCGAGCAACATTGACAATAACTTTACGTCCATCCAGTTCTTGATCATTATACATAGCAATAGCGGCCTCAGCTTCATCGTCATTTTCCATTTCTACAAAACCAAAACCTTTTGAACGGTTAGTCATTCTGTCCATGATAATCACGGCTGAGGCTACTTTACCGGCCTTGGCAAAAGCTTCAGACAAAGCTTCTTCGGTTGTCTTGAAATTCAAGCCACCGATAAATAATTTTTTCATTGTTTTTATCTAAATTTTATTAAATCTAAGACTCATTAAATGTAAGACGACCTTTTTTAAAAAAAGCGGATAGACCGCTTTCTTTTAAGCTTGCTTACCAATTTTTAGTATAGCTAATTTGATGTTTTGCGTCAAACTAGGAAATAATAACTCTAACGCCAGGACTCATGGAAGAAGAGATGCTGATATTCTTTAAGAAGTTACCTTTAGCGGCGGCTGGTTTGGCTTTTCTCACTGAGTCTAAAAAGGCACTGTAGTTTGTTTGTAATTTATCGTCAGAAAAACTCATCTTTCCAATGACCGCATGAATGTTACCAGTATCGTCATTTTTAAAGCTAATTTTACCCTTCTTTAATTCTTCTACGGTTTTAGCCGGGTTAGTAGTGACGGTGTCATTTTTAGGGGAAGGCATTAAACCTCGAGTACCAAGAATCTTAGCAATTACTCCCAAATTTTTCATTAAAGCGGGTTCGGCAATGGCTACTTGAAAATCTGTTTTTTCACTTTTTTTAATTTCGTTTACCAACTCCTCACCACCGACAAAATCAGCTCCAGCCGCTTTAACAGCTGCTTCATTTTCCGGGGATACAAAGGCGGCGACTTTTACAGTCTTACCAGTACCATTAGGTAAGCTGATAGTACCACGAACCTGTTGTTCGCTTTTTTTAGTATTTATACCTAAACGCAAATGAACTTCTAGAGAAGAGTCAAATTTTGTTTTAGTTAATTTACGAACAATAGCGATTGCTTCTATGGCATCGTAAGTTTTATTTTGATCGTATATTGCGCTGTAGTCAGCCTTCTTATTCACCTTCGCAACTTCTGGGCTTGCTTCCGCCTCTTCAATCTTAATAACCTCTTTGGTCTTAGTAGTTTTTTTTGTCATATAATTTTCGTGGTTTAACGTCTCTGTTTTTAAAAACAAACGACTCCCACAATTAGTTATTATTTAATTTCTACTCCCATTTGACGAGCAGTACCGGCAATAATTTTTTTAGCTGCCTCTAAATCATGAGCATTAAGATCGGGCATCTTACGCTTAGCAATTTCTTCTAGCTGGGTATTAGAAATTTTACCAATTTTTTCGGTCAAAGGTTTGCCGGAGCCCTTAGCAATACCGGCCGCCTTTTTAATAAGTTCCGCGGCAGGAGGGGTCTTAAGGATGAAGTCATAACTACGATCCTCGTAAACGGTTATTTCAACCGGGACAATATCGCCGGCCATTTCTTTGGACTTATCGTTAAAAGCTTTACAAAATTCAGCGATATTAAGACCGTGTTGTCCTAAAGCCGGTCCGACTGGAGGGGCGGGGTTAGCAGCTCCGCCAGGAATTTGTAATTTAATTTTAGTTTTTATTTTTTTAGCCATATTATTGTTTAACAGTTCAGCGTAGAAGCACCGCTTAGCAGTTTAATTATATTTTTTTAATTTGTAAAAAGTCTAATTCCACCGGAGTTTCGCGACCAAACATGGAAACGGAAACTTTGATTTTACCCTTAGCTTCGTCTACTACTGTCACCTTTCCTTCCATATTCTTAAACGGACCCTCATTAATGCGAACCGTGTCGCCAGTGCCAACGTTAATTTGGAATTTAGGATCTTCGACGCCCATTCTTTTCTGGAGGGATTTTACCTCGGTTTCACTAATAGGGGTAGGAATAGTACCAGTGCCGATAAAGCCAGTTACATTCGGAGTATTTCTGACAATGTACCAAGATTCATCGGTAACTTCCATTTCTACTAAAATATAGCCAGGAAAAATCTTTTCTTCCACAACTTTTCTTTTACCGTTCTTAATTTTAATTTTCTTTTCAGTGGGAATTAGGATATTAAAAATCTTATCCTCCATATCTAAAGACTCAACCCTTTGCTTTAAATTTTCCGTGACGTTTTCTTCATAGCCGGAATAAGTATGAATAACATACCAACGTCGACCCTGATTTAAAAGTTGCTTGGCCATATCAATGTAATAGTGGCTGCCGGCGCGTTAAAATAATCTTTATTTTATCGCTCGTCAGTCAATATAATTATAAGAACGACTAATTTTAATATTTATTGATTAGAAATTGAAAACCGGTGCTAAAAATATAATCTAAAATACCCAAAAAAATAGCGACACCAATACTGATGGCAATAACTAAGACTGTGTAGTTGTAAGTTTCTTTCTTTGATGGCCAAGTGACCTTTTTCATCTCAGTCAAAGATTCCTGCAGATAGTTCTTTAGTTTGTTCATATTATTGAAAAAGCCTATTTAAAAATAGCCCTCCAGGGCCACTTTTTTATCACAATCAAATAATACAAAATTATAGTTTGTCTGTCAAGGGTTGAAAGGGGTTTTTGACTAATTCCTAGTTGCTTTTTGATAATAAACATTATACAATATTAAACAAGCTGTTAAATAGCTTTATTTCTTATATGGTTAGCCCAAATTTAACTAAAAGAGCTGGGGAGATTAATCCTGTTGAGCTTAATGATGACGCGAAAAAATTGTTTCAAGTTATCCATAGCGAAAAGCTTAAGTCAGACGTCAGAGATGAAGATGTTCCATATTTGCGAGTTTCAACATTGATTTCTCGTTTAGCTTTTGTTTATGAAAAAGTTCGTAATGCCATAGATTACGATGAAGATCATTTATTACGTAAAAATGCTATTTTGCGTATTTTACGTCGGCAGGTTGTTATTGAAAGCGTAATTAGAGAGGCTGACAGTAGCGGTATTGCCTCGCATCTTTTAACTGAATTAATTCGTGGCGGTTATCTACCTAATAATGCTTTGCCGGAAAGTTTGGTGGGGGAAGTGGCAGTTCGCTTGGAAAAGTATATTTATTTAAAGAATCAAATTGCCTCCGCTATTAATGCCGATTTAGGATTAAAGACTGAAGCTGATAAGGCTAAGGCCTTAGTTACCAAGAAAAATGATTTAGTCCATTGGCTCTTAACACTAGCCGCTTGTGAAATAGAGGAGCATTTGGCACCTAATCCGGTTAAACAAAGAATTGTTGACAATCTTTTTTCTATTTTATCCAAGCTTATTAAGTTACCGCCGGAGTTACCTTACTCCGAAGATCGAGAAATTCAAATATACTTAAGCATTAGCCGAACTTTCCTTAAGTTTGACTCCGACATGTTAAGTTTTATTTTGTTTAAATATTATAATGATGCTTGGTTAGATTTGAATGTTTCCGGTGATCCGACTACTAGTAACAAAATTGCCGCCGGATTGGAACAGATTAAAGAGATCGCTTCTAATTTTAATGATTTAAAAAATCAGGTTGACGATCAACTTAACCATGAGCTGACCAAGCAATTAGATAAAATAGTTCGTGCTTATTCTTTATATTTTTCTATTTTAGCGGAAGCCCTGGAAAATGATCCTGCTAAGATTTATCGTGAGTTACAAACCGGCGATAAAAGTTTTATTGCTTTGATTCGTAAGGTTTGTAACCAAAAGTATAATAAGGCTAAACGTCGTTTGTGGCGAGCGGCGGTACGTAGTATAATTTATATTTTCTTAACTAAATCTGTTTTTGTCTTCATTGTTGAAGTGCCGGCTATTCATTGGTTAGGTGAACCGCTTAATTATTTATCTTTAGCTATTAATGCCTCTTTTCCCGCTGTCTTATTATTTCTCATAGTCATTCTGACTCGTAAGCCGAAAGAGAATAATACTGATAAAATCGTGGAGGGAATTAAGGAAATTACTTTTAAGGGTAGCGAGCGCACTAAATCAATTATGTTACGTCGCCCCAAACGACGTAATTGGTTAAAAAGTTTAATTTTTAATCTGATTTATGTAGCTGCTTTTTACGTATCAGTTTATTATATTGTAAAAGTCCTTACCGCCATTGATTTTACCTGGGTCAGTATTATTATTTTCCTGTTCTTTTTGGCTTTTGTCAGTTTCTTCAGCATTCTTACTACCCGTGGTGTTAAGGATTTGATAGTGGTGGAAAAGAAAGAAAATATTGTGACCTTCTTCCTAGACTTATTTTATATGCCTATTATTATGGCCGGTCGCTGGTTGTCCACTAACTTTTCTAAAATTAATGTCTTTATTTTCTTTTTTGACTTTATTGTTGAAGCACCCTTCAAGGTGTTAGTGGAAGTGGCGGAAGATTGGACTAAATACGTTAAAGAACGTCGGGAAAACCTGGAATAAGATTCTAATTGTTTATGAGTGTTTTATATATTGTCGCGACGCCAATTGGTAATTTAGAAGATATTACGAAGCGAGCACTCAGAATTCTAGAGGAGGTAGATTTTGTTTTGTGCGAAGACACTAGGGTGACCAGAAAATTGTTGAATAATTATGAAATTAAAACGGCGACCATCTCTTATCATCAGCATTCCGGTGCCCCGAAAGTAGATAAAATTTTAGAATTTCTTAAAGCGGGAAAAAATTTAGCCTTAGTGACTGACGCCGGTACGCCGGGTATTTCTGATCCGGGGGCTTTTTTGCTAACGGCCATTAGACAGCAACTAGCGGATGAGGATATTTCAATAGTTAGTGTACCGGGTGCCTCTGCTTTAACCTCAGCCTTATCACTAGCGGGAATTGGTTTTGATCGTTTTTTATTTTTAGGTTTTTTACCCCATAAAAAAGGGAGACAAGGCGTTTTAAAAGAAATTTTTGCCAGTGAGCATCCGGTGGCTATTTATGAATCAAAACATCGCATTGTTAAATTGTTGGAGGAATTAACAAAAATGAGCGGAGAACTGTCATTACCGCTAGAGGTTAGCGTGGCACGCGAATTAACCAAAATGTATGAGAGTTTTTATCGCGGTGCTCCGGAAGAAATTTTGGAACAATTGCAAAGTGACGCCAATAATTTGAAAGGTGAATTTGTGGTTTTAATTAGAAAAATAAATTGAGATAATTATGACAAGGGGAAATAAAGATTTTTATATTACCACCACTTTACCTTATATTAACTCCGAACCGCATATTGGTTTTGCGGCGGAGATTATTAAGGCCGATGTTATCGCTCGTTATAAACGTCAGCGAGGTCTTGAAGTATTTTTTAATACTGGTACGGATGAACATGGTTTGAAAATTTATCAAAAAGCGCAGGAAAATGGCCTAGCTGTTCAAGAGTTTTGTGACCAATATTCGGCTAAATTCCGTCCCCTGAAAGAAAAATTAAATTTATCTTATGATCATTTTATAAGAACGACCGACCCTGATCATGAAGCCGCCGCGCAAGAGTTTTGGCGTCGCTGCGAAGAGGCGGGAGATATTTATAAAAAGTTATATAAGGTGCGATATTGTGTTGGTTGTGAATTAGAAAAAACTGATTCTGACTTAGTGAACGATCATTGTCCCTTACATCCCGATAGGGAACTAGAAATAATTGAAGAAGAGAATTATTTTTTTCGCTTTTCTAAATATCAAGAACGATTACTCCAACTTTATAAGGAAAATCCAAATTTTGTTTTACCGTCTGGCCGTCAAACGGAAATTTATAATTTTGTGGAAGCGGGACTGCAAGATTTCAGTATTTCTCGTTTAAAGTCCAAGATGCCACATGGCGTTGCTGTTCCCGGTGATGATAGTCAGGTAATGTATGTCTGGTTTGATGCTTTGGTAAACTATATTTCCACTTTAGCTTGGCCTAAAGATTTAAATAATTTTAATAAGTATTGGCCGGGTTTACAGGTTTGCGGTAAAGATAATTTACGACCGCAAGCGGCGATGTGGCAGGCGATGTTAATGTCAGCGGGTTTGCCTAATTCTTTGCAGATATTAGTTTTTGGGTTTTTGACTGTAAATGGCGAGAAAATTAGTAAAAGTTCGGGTAATACGGTAGATCCTTATGAACTGGCGGATAAATATGGTTCTGATGCTGTCCGTTATTATATTTTAGCGGAGATACCACCATTTGCCGACGGTGACTATTCGGAAGCAAAGTTTAGAGAACGTTTTAATGCTGACCTGGCTAATGGTTTGGGTAATTTAGTGGCTAGAGTCTCTAATCTTTTAGAGCAAAATGCCATTTTGACTGAACTGAAAATTAATTTGGAAGACGAGGGAATTAAGACTACTCAAGAGGAGTTTAATCTTAAGATGAGCGCTTATCATTTTAATGAAGCTTTGCAGGTTTTGTGGGATAAGGTGAGAGAGAGTGATGAAATTTTAACTAAAGCCGCACCCTGGAAAATGGATAAGGTGGTTGATAAAGCTCAAGTTTTACAACCTTTAGCACAAACTCTAGTTAATTTGGCTTATTTATTAGAACCATTTCTACCGCTAGCATCTCAAAAAATACAACAACAATTTTTAAGCCCTCAGATAAAGAAAGGAGACAATCTGTTTCCGCGTGTGTTATAATATAATATATGTCAATTTTTGATATCAGTTTATTAATTATTCTTGGTGGTTTCGTTTTAAGCGGACTTTTTAAGGGAATAATTCGGATGGTAGGGCAACTGGCTGGATTAGTGGTTGGCGCTTATGTGGCTAGCCATTATTATTTATTTGTTTTTGACTGGTTTAAGTCTTGGGCGGTTGGTCACGAGGGTATTGCTAAGGTCTTAGCTTTTATTATTGTGTTTGTGTTGATTGCTAAGTTAACTGACTTAGCTTTTGTCCTGTTTGAAAAAGCTTTCAAGATTATCGCTATTATTCCCGGCAGCAGATATCTTAATAATTTACTGGGAGCAGCGCTGGGATTTTTAGAAGGAGCGTTAATTTTAGGCTTATTTATTTACGTTGCTTCTCGCTATGTTCTAATTGGAAATTTTTTTGGCGAACAATTAACCGCCTCTTTGATTGCTCCACTTCTTTTGGATGTCGCTACTTTAGTTCAACCCCTGTTACCGGAAGCTCTAAAAGCTTTACAGTCAATTATTTAGTTTTTATATCATGGAATATCATAGCTTAAAATCTCCAACGGCCGTTAAGGCCGTTGTTAAGTTAGCGGTAAAAACTTTGCTATCTGATGGCATAGTAGTTTTACCGACGGATACAGTTTATGGCTTAAGTGCGCGTGTGACGAGCCAAAAAGCTATTAAACGTATTCAAGCTTTGAAAAAAAGAACAGTCAAAAAACCTTTTTTAATTTTAGTATCTAGTTTAAGCATGTTGAAAAAATATGTTTTTTTGTCTAGACCACAATTAGCTTTAATAAAAAAATATTGGCAAAGCGGTCAGCGTCCCACTACGATAATTTTACGCCATCGCGGTCTTTTGCCGGCTTCTTTAAACGCTAATAGTGATGGTCTGGCTTTACGGTTGCCTAAAAGTCAATTTTTAATTAAAATAATAAAGACTATTAAAGAACCTCTCATTTCCACTAGTCTTAATATCAGCGGAGAAGAGCCTATAAAAAATTTAAAAGATGTAGCGCGATTTTGGCCTGATAAAGATAGGCAACCGGATTTAATAATTGATGCCGGTCTTAATTTAGGGGACAAGCCTTCACAATTGATTGACTTGCGAATACCAGGCTCAGTCATAGTTTTAAGAAAATAATTTTTTAGAAAGCAAGTTTAATATAGATTTATAATATTGTATGATTTTAGCTAAAAATATTTTAAAAAAAGTTAGCTTAGGAATTTTGTCTTTGTTATTATTAGGTGGAATTTTTGGCGGCGGTTTTTATTTTGGACAAAAAAATAATGCTTTACTCTCTGCCTTTAACAGACCTTTAGCTTATTCGGAAGATGCCGCAGTAGCCACGGGAGAAACCGGCAGCAATCTTGACTTTAATCTATATTGGCAGGTTTGGGACACTTTAAAAAGTAATTACGTCGATAAGAATAAAATTGATGATCAGTCTTTATTCTACGGCTCTTTGAAAGGCCTAGCAGAGGCTACCGGTGACCCTTATACGATTTTTATGGATCCTAGCGAAGCTAAAGAGTTTTCTGATGATTTAGCCGGCACTTTTGAAGGTATTGGCGCGGAGGTCGGTATTCGTAATGAAATGATTACGGTTGTTGCCCCCTTAGACGGTATGCCGGCACAAAAGGCGGGTTTACGAGCGGGAGACAAAATTTATGCTGTAGACGGCACTCCCACTATTGGCTTGAGCTTAAACGCCGTCGTTAAAAAAATACGCGGTCCAAAAGATAGCGTAGTGGTTTTAACAATTATTCGCGATGAGGAAAAACCCAGAGAAATAGAAATTACCCGTTCGGTCATTATTGTAAAAAGTGTTAAGACGGAATTGCGTAGTGATGGTATTTTTATTATTAAAGTTACCAATTTTAATGATGACACTGAAGGGCTTTTTGAGAAGGCTATTAATACTGCTTTAACTAAAAATCCGAAGGGAATTATTCTTGATTTACGTAATAATCCTGGTGGTTATCTAGAGACGGCGGTTAATATGGCCAGTGAATGGGTGAAAGAAGGTCCGGTTGTGGCCGAACAATTTGGTGGTAATAAACGACAAGAATATTTTTCTAACGGTAATGCTCGCTTACAAAATTTCCCCACTATGGTCTTAGTTAATGGCGGTAGCGCTTCTGCTTCAGAAATTTTAGCCGGTGCCTTGCGAGATTATAAGAAAGGGACTTTAATTGGAGAAATTACTTATGGTAAGGGTTCGGTGCAGACTTTACGAAATTTGGATGGTGGAGCTAGCTTAAAGATCACTGTAGCCAAATGGTTGACTCCGGCCGGTGACTTTATTAATGAAAAAGGTTTAGAACCTGATATTGAAATTAAAATGACCTCAGATGATATTGATAATGATTTAGACCCACAAATGAAAAAAGCTTTGGAATTATTAAAAGCACAGAAATAAAAAATTTATAAATAAAATATAAATTATGGCCCGTACTAAAATAACGAAAGAAAAAAAGAAAAATGCAGCTTCCATTAAATATATCTTCGTGGTAGGCGGAGTGATGTCCGGCGTCGGTAAAGGTGTAACTACGGCGTCAATCGGACAAATTCTGCAAGCACGCGGTTATAATGTCAGCGCCATAAAAATGGATCCTTATATTAACGTTGATGCCGGCACTATGAATCCCATAGAGCACGGGGAGGTTTTTGTCACGGAAGATGCCGATGAAACTGATCAGGATATTGGTAACTATGAAAGATTCTTAAACAAAAATATTTATAGAGAGAACTACATGACGACCGGTCGTGTTTATCAGACCGTTATTAATCGGGAACGTAATCTCGGCTATAAAGGTAAATGCGTTCAGGTGGTACCTCATATTCCTCAAGAAATTAGAGATAGGATTGAAGGAGCGGTCTCTAAAACTGGCGCGGAAATAATGATTATTGAAGTGGGCGGTACGGTGGGTGAATATGAAAATTTGTTGTTTTTAGAAGCGGCGAGGGTCATGAAATTGTATAATCCTAAAGATGTTTTGTTTGTGATGGTTTCTTATCTGCCTATTCCTAGCATAATCGGAGAAATGAAGACTAAACCAACTCAGCATGCCGTGCGTAATCTCCAGAGCGCCGGTATTCAACCGGATTTTCTCATTGCTCGCAGCGAACGACCGGTAGATCAGGCTCGTAAAGAAAAGTTGTCTATTAATTGTAATATTCCCGCAGAAAATGTTATTTCCGCTCCTGACGCTGACTCTATTTATGATATTCCTCTCAATTTTGAAAAAGATCATTTAAGTTCCCGTATTTTGGAAAAATTTGGCCTACCTTTACGTCGCAGAAGTGATAATGGTGCTTGGAGAAAAATGGTTGCGGCCAGCAAGACAAAAAAACCGATTATCAATATTGGTATTGTCGGTAAATACTTTGCTAGTGGTGATTTTTCTTTTGGTGATTCCTATATTTCAGTAATTGAAGCCATTAAACACGCTACTGCTACTGTAAAGTGTAAGGCTAAAATTCACTGGTTGAGCGCGGAAGATGTTGAAAAACGGGGAACTGTAGTTTTGAAAAATATGGATGGCATTATTGTCCCGCAAGGTTGGGGTGAACGTGGCGCGGAAGGAAAGATTAAAACTATTAAATACTGTCGGGAAAATAAGGTGCCTTACTTCGGTTTATGTTATGGCATGCAAATGGCTGCAATTGAATTTGCTCGTAATGTCGCCGGCCTGAAAGACGCTAATTCCGCGGAAGTTGACCCTAAAACCACTAATCCGGTAATTCATATTATGCCGGGACAAGCGCAACTTATTAAAGAAAAGGGTTACGGGGGAACGATTCGTTTGGGTGGCTGGCCTTGTCGTATTACGCCTCAGACTCATTTAGCCAAGGCTTACGAAAAATTTACATCTAAGAAGACTATTTCCGAGCGTCATCGTCATCGTTATGAGTTTAATAATATTTATAGAGACAAATTTGCTGAATTAGGGTTAACTGTCGCTGGTACTTCTCCGGACGGAGAAATCGTTGAAGCGATTGAAATTACTAATCATCCATTTTTTATTGGTGTTCAATTTCATCCTGAGTATATTTCTCGTCCCTTAGCCCCTCATCCACTGTTTGTGGAATTTATTAAGGTTTGTAAAAATCTTAATTAATATTAATACCATTATTAAAGCATAGAACTCACTTTTCACCAACTATTTTTGACCATTAAACCTTATTTCACAATAATTAAGTACTAAAAAATCCGCTCAATGCGGATTTTTTGTTGGTATATTTAGGTTTATTTTTTAGTTACGGTAGCCGTTACGGGTTTAACCGCTTCCGGTAATAAAATATTTACCATTTTACAAGTTTTGAGAGAATTATCATATTTTCTCATTTTTCTGGTACTAAATTTAACGAAACCAGCCTTCATCGCAAATAAGGTATCATCTTTACCTTTCTTTACGTTTTTGCCCGGTTGATATTTTGTACCACGTTGACGGATAATAATAGAACCGATTTTAGCCCAAGAGCCATCGGAAAGTTTTACTCCTAAACGTTTACTTTCTGAGTCACGGCCTAAGGAGGTTGACCCGGCCGCTTTCTTATGTGCCATATTTTTTTTCTTAATTTTTACTGATAAACAGTAAAAAATTACTGTTTAGACTCTTTAATACCTACATAATATAACAAAAGACCTAATAATTGTCAAATGCCCCTTATTTATTGGTTTATTTATCTTTTTAGGGATTTTAATTTTTACAAAATATGTTATAATAACATTATAGAATTTTTATTTAATTATAGGGGGAAATTATAAAAACCTATGTTAAAAATTAATGCCAGTAAATGTATCGGCTGCGGTCTTTGTGTTGACCTTTGTCCTACAGTTTTTCGTTTAAATAGTTCCGGTCAGGCGGAAGTTTTTGGTAATGAGTTAAGTGGAGATAACGAAGAAGTAAAGAGCGCTGCCCAATCTTGTCCAGCCGAAGCTATCATTCTTAAATAATAAATATGCCAGTAGAAAAAATAATTGAATCTGTTCATCCGGAAACACCAGGGTCAGCTTCTCAGGTAGAACAGTTAAAAGGAGCGGAACAAAAAATAGAAAAAATTTCCACTCATCCAGCGGAAAAATTGCGAGAAATTATTAAGCCGATTACTAAGACTTCTTCTAAGCCAACGCGTAGCTCGGCTGCCAATTCTTGGCAGGAAAAAAGAGCAGTGGTTATAGATAATATTTTAGCAGAAGGCTTGAATGATATTTTTTTAAAAATGAATGCCAGCGAACAGAAAGCTTTTAAATTAAAAGGGGAGGAAACGGTTACTAAAATTAATGAGTTATTAAGTCATACTAAAGTAAAAGTAAATAAAATTATTGCTCTTATTAGAGATTGGTTAAAATTAATCCCCGGTATCAATAAATTTTTCTTAGAACAAGAAACCAAAATTAAGGCGGATAAAATTATAAAAATCAAAAACAAATTTTAATATGACAGCAATTTTTTCTAATTTTTCGGAATTGTTGATTTATTTAATAATAATAATCATCGCCTTTTTTTTGGTGGTGGCATTTTTAACTTTTTTCCGTTGGTTTTTATCTCGTCGTTCTTATGATAGTCACCAAGTGTTTCTAGTACGTTTACCTAAAGAGAAATCAGACGATGAAAAGAAAGAATTTGGTGAGCAATTGTTAAAAGAAGAAATCGCTAAAGGGGAAACGCTGTTTGCGGCCGTAGGAGGTTTGCCGGCAGAAAAGGGCTGGCGAGCTTGGTTCTTTGGACGTCGCGATCAATTTTCTTTTGAAATAGTAGCTAGTGCTAATCGCATTGCTTTTTATGTTGTAGCCCCACCTAACAGCGCTCGTTATCTAGAACAACAGATTAACGCTTATTACCCAGAAGCTTTAATTGAGGAAGTAAGTGATTATAATGCCTTTAGTCGTGAGGGACAAATTGCCGCGGCTTCTTTAAAAACTATCAAAAATTCTGTTTTTCCGATTAAAACTTATCAGAAGATGGCGGTTGATCCCATGAATTCTTTAATTAATGTTTTATCAAAATTAGAAAAAGAAGAGAGTTTAGCGGTTCAGTACACGGTCCGAAGCGCTCGTGGTTCTTGGCATAGCCGCAGTCGTCGTATTGTTAATAAAATAAATCAAAAAAATTCGGTAAAAGAGGGTTTGCGCTCGGCTAGTACTTTAGGAATTTTTTTGGATTTTTTTCATGGTTTACAGCCGGAAAAAAGTCGTTCAGAAAATAATCGAGACTTCGTTCAAGAGAGAGCTAATAAAAAACTATCGGCAGTGGAGGAAGAAATTTTGAAGTCAATTGAGGAAAAGAATTTGAAGGCCGGATTAGATGTTAATATCAGAATTATTTCTTGTGCTAAAACCAAGGAAAGAGCTAAAGCTTATTTAGAGAATATTGGAAGTGTTTATACCGAGTATAATAATTATAGTTACGGCAACGTATTTTCCCGCGTTAAGTTTTCTAATATGGAACGGACTATACATGATTTTATTTATCGCCGTTTTCGCGCTAGTGCTTCTTTTTTGTTAAATAGTGAAGAATTAGCCAGTCTATTTCATTTTCCTTTGCGAACCACGGAAACGCCTAATATTTTATGGTTAACGGCTAAAACCGCGCCGGCGCCAGCTGAAGTGCCAGACGAAGGAATATCTTTGGGTAAGAATACTTATCGTGGTGTTCACAAAGAAATTCGGATGAAACGTGCCGACCGGAGACGTCATAGTTATATTATTGGTAAATCTGGTACCGGTAAATCTGTTTTGTTAGCTAACATGGCTATTCAAGATATTCAAAACGGTGAAGGTGTTTGTGTTATTGATCCGCACGGTGATTTGATTGGTGATATTCTTGATCGTTTACCGACAGAGAGATTGGATGATGTGATAATATTTTCTCCGGCCGACTTGGAGCGACCTTTAGCTTTAAACCTATTAGATTACGATCCGCGTTATCCGGAACAAAAAAGTTTTGTCATTAATGAGATGATTGGTATCTTTGATAAATTGTATGATTTGAAAGCTACTGGTGGGCCGATGTTTGAGCAATACATGCGTAATGCCATGTTGTTAATCATGGATGACCCAGAATCCGGTTCTACTTTAATGGAAATTCCTAAAGTTTTAGCCGATGAAGATTTTCGTCGCTTTAAACTTAGTCGTTGTCACAACCAGACCGTAGTGGACTTTTGGCGTAAAGAAGCGGAAAAGGCGGGCGGGGAAGCCGCTTTAGCCAATATTGTCCCTTATATTACCTCCAAACTTACCTCCTTTATTTCTAACGACATGATGCGTCCAATAATTGGTCAGCAAAAAAGTGCTTTCAATTTACGAGAAGTAATGGACAAACAAAAAATTTTATTGGTAGACTTACCAAAAGGCTTAGTCGGAGAAATGAATGCTTATTTGCTGGGCATGATTTTAGTCGGTAAAATCTTGATGGCGGCTTTATCGCGCGCGGATGCTCCCGCCGAATCACGTAAAGATTTTTATTTGTATATTGATGAATTTCAAAATTTTACCACCAATTCTATCTGTCAGGTTTTATCAGAAGCACGTAAATATGCTCTGAATTTAATTATTGCTCATCAGTACATCGGACAATTAAGTAAAGGACAAAATACGGAAATAAAGGATGCGGTATTTGGCAACGTCGGAACTTTTGTGAATTTTAAGGTAGGAGCGGAAGATGCGGAATTTTTAATTAAAGAATTTGAACCGGTTTTCAGTGAATATGATTTAATTAATGTTGATAAAGGAACGGCCTATATTAAATTACTAGTAGATAACAGCACTTTACGACCATTTTCCTTGCAAACAATTTGGCCTTTACTGGGAGTTAAACAGGAAGGTTTAGCTGCCAGAGTTCGTTCCTTAAGTCGTTTAAAATATGGCCAAAATGTTCGTTTAGTAGAAGCGGAGATTAGTCGCCGCGCCGCCCTTAAACTTTAAATTATGCCTACTTTATATCGTGATTATCGTCCTCAAACTTTTGCTGAAGTGTTGGGACAAAACCATGTTAAAATAACTTTACAAAATGAGATATCTGCTGGTCGCCCGGCTTCGTCTTATCTCTTTTGTGGTCCGCGCGCGGTAGGAAAAACTACTTTGGCGCGAGTTTTATCTAAGTCATTAAATTGCGAAAAACGAAAAAAGGGAGACATAGAACCTTGTAATAATTGTCCGAGTTGTCGTAGTATAACCAGTGGACAAAATTTAGACGTGGTGGAAATTGATGCGGCCTCCAATACTGGTGTTGATAATGTTAGGGAAAATATTATTTCCTTCGCTCGTTTAGCCCCGGCCGGAGAAAAATTTAAGGTTTTTATTATTGATGAAGTGCATATGCTGTCTACTTCTGCCTTTAATGCTTTATTAAAAACTATTGAGGAACCACCAGCTTACGTAATCTTCATCCTGTGTACGACGGAGATTCAAAAAGTTCCCACTACTATTATTTCACGTTGTGAACGTTTTGATTTTAAGCGTATCAGCTCTAAAGAAATAGTAAAAAAATTATCCATCATTGCTACGGCGGAAAAAATTAAAATAGCCCCCTCGGTTCTGACTGATATTGCTCGTTTATCGGGTGGACATTTGCGTGACGCGGAAAGTTTACTGGGCCAAGTTTTTTCTTTAGGCGATAAAGAAGTAACTAGTGAACAGGCGGAATTAGTTATTCCTCATTATAATAGTTTGGAGGCAGTTAGTCTTTTAGATTATTTAAATAAGCATGATGCGGCTAAGGCTTTATCTTTAATAAATACTTTGGTTGATAGCGGGGTTAACGTGAAAGTATTTATTAATGAAATAATTGCTTTGCTTCGTAAAGTTATGTTGGGAAAAGTAAATCCGGAGTTAGAAACAACCTTAGGCTTAGGACTGGATGATGAGCTAGAAAAACGTTTGGGACAAGTCGCGGTTGATTTAGATTGGTTAGATATTTTTTTGTTCACTCGTCGTTTCTTAGAAGCCGCTAGTGATAATAAAAGCCCCTTGATACCGCAACTGCCCTTAGAATTAGCGGTAGCAGAGCTTTGTTTAGGCTCTAAGACCACTATCGTCACTAGTTCTTCTCCTAAGCAATTGCCACCGACCCCAACCACAAAAAGTAATAATATTTTTAGTCGAACTGATGCGTCTAAGTTAAGTCAGCCAATAAATAAAGAAAATAAGAATAAGTCTGAGATTATATCTGCGGCCACTAAAAAAGAAAAAATTTTTCCGTCCGGAGAATCTTTTAACTTGAGTTTATCGGAAGTAATGGAAAAATGGCCGGAGTTCTTGATAAAAATTAGAAAAAATAATCATTCTTTATCTTTTGTATTACAAAGTTGTCAGCCTTGTGCCATAGCTAACGGGGAATTGAGTTTAACTTTTAAATATAAATTTCATTTAGACAGAGTTAACGATCCTAACATAAAGATTTTAGTGGTTCAGGCCGCAGCGGAAGTTTTTGGTTTAGCTTTAAAAATTAATGCTATTTTAGACGAGAATTTAGAAATTAATAAAGAGGAGAAGAGAAAAAAATTAACAGATAGTGTTGATAATGATATAAATGTAGCAGAGGTTTCCGCTGCGATTAAAGATGAAGATAGACAAAGCCCTGCTGCGGTTCAGGCAGAGTTAATCACGAAAAAAAGCGGTGGATCCTTGGGTAATATTTTAAAAACTTTTGGTGGTGAAATTATTAATTAATAATTCTATGTTAGACATTAAACTAATACGTGACAATCTGGCAGAAGTAAAGACTGGCCTCTTGAAAAGAATGGCGGCGGATAAATTAGATTTAGAAAGTATTATTCGTTTGGACGACGAACGACGTGTTTTAATTGGTCAAGTAGAGGCGTCCCAAAATAAACGTAATCAAGCCTCTAAAACCAAACCGACACCTGAGGTTATATTGGCTATGAAAACATTGGGGACCGAGCTTAAAGATTTACAAAATAAATTAGCCGAGGTTGAAACGGACTTAAATACCCGCTTATCCGAGTTACCTAATATACCGGCCGTGGATGTGGTCGCTGGCGGCAAAGAAAATAATGAAGTCATATTTACTTATGGCAAAAAACCTAAATTTGATTTTGCTCCTAAAAATCACGTAGATTTAGCGACGTCTTTAGATATTATTGACTACGAACGAGGGGTAAAAATCGCTGGTAACGGATTTTGGTGCTACAAAGGAGTAGGAGCTCTTTTAGAATGGGCTTTACTATCATATTTTATTGAATATCACACAAAAAATGGCTATCAGTTTTTAATTCCACCCTTCATGTTGACGGAAAAATGTGCTTATATCTCCGGTCATTTGCCTAAATTTCGAGATGATTTATTTTGGACACAAGATGGTTTGTGTCTAAATGCTACTAGCGAAATGATGTTAGGTAATTATCATCGCGAAGAAATTTTGGCAGCGGAAGATTTGCCTTTAAAATATTTTGCTTATTCGCCTTGTTTCCGTCGTGAAGCTGGCAGCTATCGTCAAGAAGAACGGGGTATGATTCGTGGTCATCAATTTAACAAAGTTGAAATGTTTATTTTTTCGCCCGCAGAAAAATCTTGGGAAATGTTTGCCGAGTTAGTATCCCACTCTAAAAAATTAATGGAGGGTTTAGATTTACATTTTCAAATATCTAAATTAGCCGCTGAAGATTGTAGTGCCGCCATGGCTAAAACCTATGACGTAGAAGTATTTATTCCTAGTATGGAAATTTATAAAGAGGTTAGTAGCGCTTCCAATGCTTTAGATTATCAGGCTCGACGCGGACAGACCCGTTATAAAAATCAAGCTAGCGGTAAAATGGAATTTGTTCATACTTTAAATGCTTCCGGCTTGGCCACCAGTCGTATTTTACCGGCAATTTTAGAACAAAATCAACAAAAAGACGGTTCTGTTAAAATTCCTAAAGTTTTACTAAAATATTTGCCGCGAGGCTTGAAGCTTATTAAAGCGCTCAGTTAGTTATTAATATTTGTAGTAAAACATGAAAAAATTACTCTTACTAATTTTAATTCTAATTTTCTTTTTTCCTAATCTGGTTCAGGCGCTAGAGTTGAATGATACTTATCCGCGTCTAGCTAATTATTTTCTAAAAACGGAAATTAGTGACCAAGAAGCAACCGATTTAGCAAAATGGGATTTATTAATTTTAAACATGGAAACGCAAGAAAGCAGTCCTGAGCAGATTTTAAAGATTCGTTCTCTTAATTCTAAAATAATAATGGTCGCTTATATAGGTTCTCAAGAGATTGTTTCTAATCCGGCTTTTATTGGAGGCTTACGTGCTCTTTTAGGGGCCAGCCTAAACGATTCTTGGTGGCTGAGAGATGAACAAGGAAATAAAATTTCTAATTGGCCAGGAACTTATATGTTAAATATTTCTGATCAGACTGGTATTAATAATAATGGTCAACACTGGAATGATTATTTAGTGGATTTTGTGGTTAATGAAATTAAAAGTAGTAATTTATGGGACGGAGTATTTTATGACAATGTTTGGGGGGACATTAGTTGGCTTAATGGAGGAAATATTGATATTAATAATGATGGACAACGCGACAACGCTTCATTCATGAATGATGCCTGGTCGAAAGGTATGAAAAAAATATTTGATAAGACAAGAGAAAAAGTTGGCCCAAATTTTATTGTCCTAGCTAATGGTCAGGCCTATGCTGACTTTTTTTCACATTTTAATGGTTTAATGTTAGAAAGATTTCCCGCGCCTTGGGATAATGGCGGTACCTGGAAAGGCTCTATTAAAGTTTACTCTAGTTTATCGTCTTTACATTTGGCTCCATCTTTACCAATTTTGAATGTGACTGATAAAGATCAAACTAACTATCGTCATTTTCGTTTTGGCCTCACCAGTGCCTTACTAGGTGATGGTTTTTATAGTTTTGATTATGATATAACTGATCACGGGCAAACTTGGTGGTATGATGAATATAATTGGCAATTAGGTAATGCTAAGTCTAGTCCTTATAATCTATTAGCCCCCACAACAGCCGCCGCCGATAATATCAGGATTGAGCCGGGTTTATGGCGTCGTGACTTTGCTAATGGCTTAGCTATAATTAATTCCACCGACAGTAAGCAAACTTATATATTTTCTCAAGAAGACGTGGAAAAAATTAAAGGCACTCAAGATATAACGGTCAACAATGGACAAAAAATAAATTATATCCAATTGCAGCCGCAAGATGGGGTAATTTTATTAAAAACTAATACCACGATAGAAAACAGTGCCTTCACTAACGGTTATTTTTTTCGTTATTTTAATGGTCAGGGCGAACAAATTCGTAACGGATTTTTTCCTTTTATTAAATCTTTATCCGGTGAATCAGAAGTAATTGTAGCTAATCCCGGCAACAAAATTTTAAACGCCGACAGTGGTCAACTAAGCTTAAGTCAGAATGGAACTAAAATTTGGACAGCCTGGCCTTTTACTAAAAATTATAAAAAGAAATTGAGTTTGGCGGCGAAAGTTGACGGAGGAAATTTCCCCATCATTATTACCGGCGCTGGTCCGGGTGGCGGTCCACAAGTGCAAATTTTTAATAATCAAGGAAAATTAGTCGGCAGCTTTTTCGCTTATGATAAAAACTTACGTTGCGGTGTTAATGTCGCCCTAGCTGATTTAGATGGTGACGGACAAATGGAAATAATTACTGGTCCGGGGCCCGGTACAGAACCTCAAGTTAAAGTTTTTTCTCTAAATGGTCAGCTAAAAAGTAGTTTTTTAGCTTATGACGTTAAAATGCGGGGTGGCATTAACGTTACGGCCGGTGATTTAAGTGGTGATGGTATTTCCGAAATTATTACTGCTCCGGCTAGCGCGGGTGGTCCTCAAGTTAGAATTTTTTCTGAGAGTGGTCGTGTTTTAGGAGGATTTTTTGCTTATGATAAAAATTATCATGGTGGCTTAAAAGTAACAGTAGCTGACGATTCCGGTCAAGCTGCTATTTTAGTCGGTTTGAAGAATTTTTATTAATAAATTAATTATTAATATATGATTAAAATTATTCATCGTTATCTGCGGGGCCGCTGGGAAAGATATTATTTTAAAAGTCATTGGCATTTTATTTTAGATTTTACCTTATTGTCGCTGATTGTAGTTCTGGTTGCTAGTTTAGTAAGTTTATATTTTTATAAACCAAATTTACCCGGTCTTGGTACCTACTATCCTCATAGCGTTAACTTAAATAATCCACCCCTGGATCTACAATTTAAATCTGAAGCAAAATCTTTTCGGACTAATGAAGGGATTGATCTTAAAATAATTTATAACAACAAGGCGACAATTGCTGTCAAAAATCTTGAAATTGATTTCACTCCGCTTGATGATAATTTTTATGTAGCGAAAGTAGAAACCGAGTCCGAATCTGCAGCCGTTATCCAGGGGCAAACTTTAATAATAAATCAAATTCCGGCCGGTGCTAGCGGGGAAGTAGATATTAAAATCAGTTTTAACAGTAAAAATAAGGGGTTACGTCAGTTAACCTGGCGCACTAATAGTTCTTATAGTCTGGCGGGACAAATTTTAACGGCAACTTACAGTCTACCTTTAGTAATAGTAGCCGCTGATCTGCATGTCCAAAGTTATGCTTATTACACTAGTCCTCAGGGTGACCAACTAGGTACTGGCCCGATACCGCCAATCGTTGGTTTGCCGACCAATTATTGGATTTTTTGGGAAGCACGTAGTACGGATGATTTTAGTAATTTAGTTTTAAGCGCTCGTCTACCGCAAGGAGTAGAACTTAGCCAGCGGCAATCACTTTTAGCTGGAGATTTTAATTATAATGCTGACGCCAGACAATTAATATGGAAAATACCAGTACTAAAAGGACAAGATGACAATTATCGTTTGGGTTTTGAAGTACAACTTATTCCTACTGTTGCACAGACAGATAAAATACTTAATTTAATTAATGATTTTAGATATTCCGCCCAAGATACTGCGACTGAAGAAATTATTACCGGCACTTTAGGGCCTCTAACAACTAATTTGAGTGATGACCATTTTAATTCAGGTCGGGGTAAGGTATTAGCTCAATAATTTTAATGAACATGTTTAAGAACGCTTGTTATAAAAAAATAAAAAAAGATTACCAGCATAAAAATCTAAAAAATCCTTTTTTTCGAAGACCTAAATCTGATAAACCAAAATATATCACAAAGCTTTATGTGACAGGTGGAATTTTAGCTTTTATTTTGCTATTTTGGTTTTTATTTTTTTCATTTTTTTGGAACTGGGACAAGGTTACTATTGAAGGTTTAACTTGCTTGCCAGCCGCAGAAATAGAAAAAATAGTCTTAGAACAGGGAAGTGAGTCTCGTTGGTTATTTTTTAAGCAGAGTAATATTTTTATTTTTGACGATAAAAGTGTAATAAAAAAAATTACTGATAATTATAATTTTGCTGGCTTAGACATAAAAAAAACTTGGCCCCGTACTATTACCGTAAAAATCAGTGAACGCCCTTATTCTTTTATTTGGCAAGAGGGAAGTGATTTGTTTTATGCTTCGAGTGACGCCTATGCCATTAAAGGACCAACAGTTAGCGACGAAGATCAAAAAAAATACCCTATTTTAGAAAATAAGACCGGACAAGCTCTTATTGGTAGTAGAGATAAAATTAATCTACAAGATGATTTTTTAGGTTTTTTTCTGGGATTAAATAATGAACTAAACGAACACCCGGAGCTTGAAGTAGAAAAATTTATAATTGATAGTGAATTTAATACTTTACAAGTTAAATTTTTAAACGGTCCAGTGGTTTATTTTAATACCAGAACAATGTCTACTGATCAGCTAACCAATTTCCTACTTGTCAAAAACGCCAAAATAAAGGATAATTTTAGTAAGACTAATTATATTGATTTGCGCTACGGCGATAAAATATTCATTAATCCGGAATTTAGTAATTAAAAAGTAAACATATGGAAGGATTTTTTAAATTTTTATTTTTTTTAGCAATACTAGTTTTTTCTATTACAAGCATCGGAATATTTTTATTAATTGTTAAAATATTTTTATTATTCCAACCCCAAGTACACATTATGGGGTTAATTATCAGTTGAACTCTTGATTGCTAATAAAGGGGCTTTAATAAGCTTCTTTATTTTCTCTAGTTATAGGTGTATTAATATACATTATGCGAAGTATCGTTAAGCCCAGCTTCTAAGCTAAATAGCCTATAAAGCTACTCTCCAACCCTTTATGCTATAATTAAGTTATGGATAAAAATAAAACAATTATAAAATACTTAATTGATTTCTTAGACTACTGTGAAATTGAAAAAGGTTTGTCATCTAAGACCCAGGAAAACTATACCCGTTTCTTGCGGAAATTTTTTAACTGGCTAAGAGAGACTAAACAAGAGGGCTTAAAACCCGCTTCCCTGACGCCTGAGACTGTTTGGCAGTATAAAGTGTACTTATCACGTCATATTGACCCTAGAAGCCGTAAAACCCTTAAAAAAACTACCCAAAACTATTATTTAATCGCTTTACGTTCACTTTTATCCTTTTTTGTGGAAAAAGACATTACTTCCCTGCCGCCCTCAAAAATAAAGTTAGCTAAAGATAAAGGTGATAAGGAAATTAAGTTTTTAAAACTAGAACAGCTATCGCGACTTTTATCTTCACCTAGTGATAAAACAGTTATTGGGCTAAGAGACAGATCACTACTGGAAACTCTTTTTTCTACCGGTTTGCGTGTCGCAGAGTTAGCCGCCTTAGACCGCGACCAATTACGTATTAAAGATGAAACTAAAGATTTAGAGATATCAGTAGTCGGAAAAGGTTCTAAAATTCGTACAGTCTATTTTTCCGGGCGGGCGGTTAAAGCTTTGCGCATCTATTTAAACGAACGCAAGGATATGGACGACGCTTTATTCATTAATTATCGCCGTGGTGCCACCAAGAACGGTCTAGAGCGACGTTTAAGCGTTAAAAGCATTGAAGATATTGTAAAAAAGTATGTTCTTATTGCCGGCTTACCGGTAATGGCCACGCCTCATACTTTACGTCATTCTTTTGCTACTGACCTACTTAATCAAGGCGTAGATTTAAGAACGGTACAAGAATTCTTGGGCCACAGCAATATTGCCACTACTCAAATTTATACTCACGTCACCAATAAACAACTTCGTGATATCCATCGTAAAGTACATGAGGGGCGAGAGTTTTAAAAAAGGCGTCAACTATAAAATTGACGCCCTATTATTTTTTATTTCCCTGATTACTCTAATAACTTCCACAGATTTACAAAATCCAGATTAACTTCTATAACATCGAGTCTGGATGTAGTAAACTGAGAATCAAACCTTGCTCTATATTGCAGAGCAAAAGCTTCATAATAACGAGCTTCTTTGGTAAAGGCAACGGCAATTCCGAAGCCAAATTCCAAATAACTTTTGGCGCTGCCGGCATCATATAAATAACCGACAACCGCTTTAGGTTCAAAACGAGCCTTTGAGCCAACTGGCAATCTTTTAACTGCTGACTCAAACTGCAATTTTACGTAAGACTTATTGGTAGCCTTAAAATCTATTTTCTCGGCTATATTCCCATTTTCCACTAGACCAGTTTTTTCAGACAAAAAAGTTTGCTGATAGCTAAGAATTATTTTATAACTATTGAACCAGCCGTCACTTTTACTGGTAGCGTTAGCCCCAAAGACACCATAGAATCCTAGATCCTTTTGCCAGACATCGGTTTTTGGACCGCCGTAACCATAATCAGAAAAATATTTAAGAGATGGGCTCAACCAATAATACCCGTCATAGTTGTCAGAGATTTTTCCCCAAGCGGAATATGTTCCACCTAAAGCTATTTCTTTGGCCGTGTAATGATAACCGTCAAAATTCATGTTCACATTTACCCCCAATAGGAATGGCCCTATTAAATCATTATCTGATTTAAACATTAGCCCTCCTTGTAGATACTGATAAACACCGTCACCCCCTTCTCCCCTTACATAACCGTTGCCGCCGAAAGCATTCGGCTCTATATTATTTTCATTTTGCGAAAATATTATTGAAGTTAAAAGAAAGATTAGAGCCGCTACAAAGAAATGAAATTTTTTCATTTTTATCTCCTTTTTTATTGTTAAAATACAAATTATTATTTATAATAACCTTAAATTATACTACATAAGTTTAAATCTGTCAATATTTGCTCAAACAAAAAAATGGCTAATATTGGCCATCATTTTTATAATGTATATAATTGTAATATATAATTAAGGAAGATAGAGCTCCGGATTAACTGGTAAGCCATTCAAACGAACTTCAAAGTGTAAATGCGGTCCAGTAGTAAATGGGCCAGAACCAATACCGCCCGGCATACCGCCGCTACGGCCTATAGCTTGTCCTTGAGTAACATACTGGTCCGCTAAGATGTACACGGCGGAAACGTGACCGTAAACCGTAGAAAGGCCGTCACCGTGAATTAGCATGATATAAGAATAGCGTGTACTACCATCAAATTTTACCTTAGCCACATAACCATCAGCGGCGGCAGTGACTGTAGTTCCCTGCTTAGCTCTAATATCTATAGCGGGATGTTCGCCAATTATATTACGATAAGGATAGCCGGAATCATGAAACGCGGTGGTAATAACATTCTGAGGAACTGGCCAAGCAATGGTATTATTACCATTGTCTAAAAAATTTTTATCTTTTTGCGACATCTTCTGGCTTAAAATTCGAGCGGTATTAGCAATATCAGTTTCTGCTTGTTGCTGTTCCCTTTTCGCCTGTTGTAAAAGAGACTGATAACGTTCCTCGGAGGATTTAGTGGTAAGCAATAAATTACTTTTATTAGCTTGATCGTAAGATAAGTCGTCTTTTTTTTGCTGTAATTTATCTTTTAAACCATTGAGATCTTTATTTTTTTGATCTAAATCTATTTTATTTTGATCTAGTTTATCTTTATCCAGTCTAAGTCTGCCCACGCTACCGGTTATTTCATTATTAGTATCGGATAAATATTTAGCTTGATTCAAAAATTCGGTTAAGGAATTATTTAAAAGTAAAACTTCTAAAGTGGAAACCTGATCCTGTTCATACATAGAACTTAATAAGTTGGCAATATGTTGTTTTCTGGTTTCAATAGATTTATCTAAATTATCACTGTCAATTTGTATTTTCTGTAATTCAAGATTAGTTTTATTTATTTCTAAATTAGCCGCGTCAATATCGAGTTGAGCTTGCGCTAAGCGATCGTCTAATATAGATAATTGATTACTCAAACTAACCTTATCTTTTCGCTTGGCAGCAATCTGTGCCTCGTATTGCTGTTGTTGGCTTTGTAAATCCTGCAATTGTTTTTTTTGTTCTTGAATTTTTAAATTTAATTGATTAATTTCATAATCACTACTGACACTTTGACTAAAAACAAAATTACCGCCTATCATAAGGCCGCCTAGAACAACTACTAAAGTAATAATTTTAAGAATTTTCACTGATATTATTTTATAGTTTTTAAATCTATACATTATAGCACATTTTTCAATTTCTGTAAATTTAATTATTTATTTAATATTATTTTACTCTAAAGACAAGGCTATTCTTCGTAAGCTTTCTTCCTGCCCTAAGGCCTCAGCCACCTCAAATGGCCCCGGACTGTTTTTTAAACCGGTTAGAGCGACTCGTAGTGGTCCTAAATATTCACCATTTTTATAATTATGGTCTTTTATCCAGGTCAATAAAGTTTTTTCTAAATATTCTTTAGTCCAATCATTAACTTTGATTTTTTTCAACTCCTCTTCCAGCTCTTTCATATTTAAGCGAGTTTGTTTTAAACTAATTTTTTTCCAACACAACAATTCCGGCTCGTACTTTGGTAATTCAAACAGAAAATCAGTTAAAGGGACTATATCACCTATTTTTTTCAAACGATCACTAGCCAGAGCAACAAATTTTAAAAGTTGCGCTTGAGTATTAAATTTTCTACCGACCACTTCTAGATAAGGGCGACATAAATCTGCTAATTCAGATAAAGGTTTTTTTCTTAAATAATAACCGTTATAGTAATCTAATTTTTCTAAATCAAAAATAGCCGGACTCACCCCCATCCCGGAGACAGAAAAAGACTTTGCTAATTCTGTTAATGTCCATATTTCTTTATCATCTTTAGAGTGCCAACCTAAAAGAGCGCAGAAATTAATAATAGCTTCCGGGAGATAACCCTGGTCGCGATAATTTTCTACATAAACATCGCCCTGGCGTTTACTTAACTTACCGCCCCCTTTATTCATGATTAATGGCAGATGAATAAATTTTGGTGGCGTCCAGCCAAAGGCTTGATATAATAAAATATTTTTAGGAAAAGATGACAGCCATTCATCACCCCGAGTGACATGAGAAATTTCCATTAAATGATCATCAACTATATTCGCGAATTGGTAAGTAGGAATGCCATTGGATTTAATTAAGACCTGATCATCTAAATCTTCCGCCCTAAATTTTATATCATCTCGTAGCTCATCGTGAACTAATACTTCACCACTTAAAGGCATAGCTTGTCTAATGACAAACTTTTCTCCCCGAGCAACTCGTTTCTTAACTTCTTCCGGGCTTAAAGAGCGACAAAGACGATCATAACGTGGCGCCTGTTTATTTTTCTCTTGCTCAGCGCGCATTGCCGTTAGTCTATCTTCCGTACAAAAACAGTGATAAGCGCCTCCCTTCGCTAATAATTCCGTGCTTAACTTATCATAAATATTTAGGCGTTCCGTTTGTAGGTAAGGACCATATTTACCGCCGACACCATAACCCTCATCAAATTTTATGCCCACCCACTGTAAAATTTTTATTAAACTATCTCCCGCTCCCGCTACTTCCCTTTTTTGATCGGTATCTTCTAAGCGTAAAATAAATTTTCCACCTAAGCTTTTAGCTAAGAGATAACCAAATAAAGCAGTTCGGAGATTTCCGATATGAAGTAAACCGGTGGGAGAGGGGGCAAAACGAAAACGAATTTTATTGCCGCCTAATTGATAACCAAAAATTCGCATATTTATAAATTTAAAGATTTAAATTTTTCTAAAAAGATTTTAGTATTAGCCTGACGATCCGTGTGTACAGTCTCTACTAACTTATCTTCATCTACCCATTGCCAATTTGAATGATCCCAAAAATTTATTTTTATCTCATCATCTTGTCCGGTAAACTCTGCAATATATAGACTTTGTTTTTGCCCTTTATAGTCAAATTTATATTTTTTACCCTCATAAACAGGGCGTTGAATATCTGGACGATAATCACGTCCTTTTCCGGAAAATTCATAGCGTATTAAATTTTTAAAGACGCCTTTAACAACAAAGTCCACGGCATGCGTTTCTTCTTCTATCTCCCTAGCGCCGGCAATCTCCGGCGTTTCTCCGTCCAGTCCGCCTTGCGGTATTTGCCAATGATTAGGCTCACCGTTACGCTCTACTACCAAAATTTTGTTAATTCCCTTCTCTTTTTTATATAACATGCAAGCCACATTGGGGCGATATAGGTGAGGATTAACAAAGCGGGATATCATGACTTTAGTCAAAAAAATACAAGTGGCGTTGTATATTCTTTTTAGGCGTCGGGGTTGACGAATTAAACGCCAAAGCCATTCTATGCCTAACTGACGAAATATTTTAGGGGCTCGCTTAGCTCGTCCCGTAATGTAGTCAAAACTACCACCGACTGCTAAAGCTAATTTAACCGACGGCCAATTTTTTAAACCATGATAAATATTTTTTTCTTGATAAGGACAACCGAAAGTATTAAAAAGTATAGTTGGAGAAAAGTTATTAATTTGTATATTTATTTCAGCTGATAAAGCTTTATCTCTTTCGGCGTCTATTACTAATACGTTTAAAGCGGGATATTGCTTGTTAAGAGAGTCTTTTATATTTTGAGCGGACGATAAACCGTTTTTCCAATTAAGAATTACGATCTTAATATTTTTCTGACTAGCTACTTCCAAAATTTCTTTTGTTAGATCAGCTCCAGTTTGACGAAATATCTGCTCGCCGAAAAGCCAAGCAGCAATCTTTAAACCAAAGCCATCGGCTAAAGATAAATCAGCGCGGTTGAGAATATAAAATAATTCCTCATCTTGATGCGAAGTTAATATAATCTCCGGATTAGGTGTGACAATATAATGTTGTTCGCCGTCTTTAAGAAATTCTATAGATTTTTCCAGAACTTCAGTCGGCGAGTATTCACCCAGATTTATTCCTAAAATATTAGCCATAAGTTCTAAAGTATATAGCTTAATCTTATTATAAAAAGAGTCTTTCGTCAAAGTTAAGGCAGTGCCATAAATCTTGTAATAAAAAACCCCATTCTAATAAAAGAATGGGGACTTATTGTTGTTAAATGTTTGGTTAAAGTGCAGTAAAACTAATCATCACTCCGCCCGTCCAACGATTGTCATTATCAATACTGCTAAATTTATATAAGCAGTAAGCAGAAATAAAATCGTCTGTATGGGGCTTATGAAGTGAAAGTTCAAACCCTGGACCAAGCGTAGTTTGTTTATCTCCTCGACTGAAATTATACAGTCCTATTAACTTAGGACTTAAATATAAAGATCCTACGCCAATATTTAATATTGTTAATTTGCCCATGATGGATGCAAATCCTCTGTCCCAGACAGCATCATCTATTCGGGTATTATCCCAAAAAGACGTTTTTTCTCCAGATAGCGGTATTTGCATGCCAGCGTTAATCTGAATTTTTGGAAACAAGCCCAGCAAATCTCTTTGCCAGATGTTTAGATCCAAACCGACTTGTAATAGCCAGTCCGTTTGTTTCCCACTATATAGAGAAACTTGCCCCTGGTCCATATTATATTTGACACCAATATTAGGACTTAGCCAAGTATCAAAATCTTGGCTACCTAGTAAGCTGTAAGAAAACCAGCCCAGCAAAACACCTGCCCCAATTTCCTTGGCATTTCCATTATAGCCATTAACATTGCTATTATCGGATATACTTCCGGTTATGTAAGGTCCAAACATAAAACTGCCAGACTTGTACAGAAAATAATTGGCATACATCCCATAATAATTGCTATTATGGATTGCATTATTTTCCCAGCTGCTAAAAGCTGAGATATTTATTTTTTCCAGGTATTGAGCCTGGATAACAGTAGTGCTCAGCGCAAAAATAACTGAGATTATCGAAAGAAGCATTAGCCTTTTCATTATGAACTCCATGAGTTATTTATTAAAGAAATTATTTACGAATATTTCTGTTTAAAACCGAAACATTCGTAAATTGCCGAACTGCAAAATTCGGCTAATAATTTACTTGGTACTAGTTGTTAATAAATTAACAACATTTTTAGTTATATCATCCCAATTATATTCCTTATTTACTCTGATTGCCGCCGAACGACCAAACTTTTCCGTTTGCTCCGGGTTCGCTAATAAATATTGAAGCTTTTTTTGCAAATCAACACTATCATTAACTCTAAAAGTTAAACCGGTATCAGCAATGCCTTCTAAATTCTGTGGGATGTCGCTCACTAAACAAGCTAAACCCCAGCTCATCGCTTCCAGTAGCGCTAAAGACAAGCCTTCATATTCCGAAGGTTGCACAAACAAATAGGCGTTAGAGAATAATTCCTGTAACGTTTCACCGTCTTGATTACCGGTCAAAATAATTCTATCGTCATCACATGCTAATTTTTGCAACTCTTGAACATATTTATCAGTATGAGCTGAGCCACCGACAATAACTAATTTTTTAGTAGTATCTGTCTTTTTAAAAGCATTAATCAAGTGATGAACACCTTTGTGACGCACTAAACGACCAACGAAAACAATATAATTTCCCTGCTCTAAGCCCCAACGTGTAATATTTTTAACAGGGACTTTTGTCATCACATCAGTTCCTAAAGGAATATAAGTCGGAGTGAAACCATATTTCTTTTCTACATATTGAACAAGATCACGAGAAATAACAATTACTTCATTCGCTAAGTGACAGCCAAGATATTCTCCGATATGTAGCCAAGCGCGAGCCAGTCTTCCCCACTTGGCATGATAATAATCCTGACAATGGAAAGTAAATGTAATAGGGGTTCCTGGCTTAAAAATTTTTAATAACCAAATTAAAGAAGCCGGGCCAATAGATTGTAGATTTATAACATCAACTTTTCTGAAAATTACATCTACAATAGCAAAAAAAGTATTAGTTATCGCCTCTAAACTGCGAGTATTAATACTGGGAACGGAAATTATTTTAAAACCGCGATATTCTTTTAAGCCTTGGCTATAATATTTACGGGAATATAAAAAAACTTCATGGCCAGCGCTCGCTAAATGAGCGGCCAAGTTTTCCGCATATCTTTCCACTCCACCATTTCTAGTCGGAGCGCCTTTTTGTCCGATTAATGCTATTTTCATAACTTTTAGTGTTCATAAGATAATATAATATATTAATAGATTTGTCAAGGGAAAATGGTAATGTGCACACACATATTGCACTTTTAGTGGTAATCTAGGAGCATATGTCAAAAACTATGCCCAAATCAACTAGAGACGA
>MNUT01000002.1 GCA_001871165.1 Candidatus Falkowbacteria bacterium CG1_02_37_21
AAAAGCTATTTCGAGGAGAACCAGCTATTGCCGAGTTCGATTACAATTTCTGCGCTAACCACAAGTCATCCCATAGTGTTGCACGGCTAATGGGTTCGGCCCTCCTTCCATCTTTCGATGGAGTTCAGCCTGCTCATGGTTAGATCACCCGGCTTCGGGTCTTGTCCACGCGACGAATGTATCACTCCCGGGGCACTAATAAATTAGTGCTCACGAAAGCGATACACAAACGGGCTATTAACCCTCGCTTTCACTATACATGCTCTCCAAAGGAGATTATGTTAGCCACGTAGAACAAACTCGTTGGCTCATTCTTCAATAGGCACGCCGTCACCCCTTGCGGGGCTCCGACTCTTTGTAAGTATATGGTTTCAGGTACTATTTCACCTCCCTCATCGGGATGCTTTTCACCTTTCCCTCATGGTACTAGTTCACTATCGATCATAAGAAGTATTTAGTCTTAGGCCATAGTCGGCCTGGCTTCAAACGGGATTTCACGAGTCCCGCCCTACTTAAGAACACTAAAACGAAGTGACTTCTCTTTTCGCGTACCGGGCTATCACCGTCTCTGGCCGAGCTTTCCAACTCGTTCTGCTAAGAGTAATCTTTTTTTACTTCGTCCTGTTGATCTGGCAACAGGTCTTAGGTCTTGCAACACCGAAAAAACATGTGGTTCCAGAACCTTCTGAAATAAATCCGGCGAACCGGACTAATTTCTCAGTTATTTGGGTTTAGACTTCTCCCCTTTCGCTCGCCACTACTTGGGGAATAATTATTATTTTCTTTTCCTCCGGCTAATAAGATGTTTCAGTTCACCGGGTCTTCCCGCCCTATCTTAAAGATTGGGCGTCCTCCGTCTTCAACGGAAGGGGTTTCCCCATTCGGAGATCCGCGGGTCAAAGGTTGCTTGCCACCTCACCGCGGCTTATCGCAGGCTGCTACGTCCTTCATCGTCTTCTTATGTCAAGGCATTCACCATATACTCTTACTGAGATTTTCCCACGCTTTTATTTTTAATTAAAAACGTGTTTTTGATATCTTATTACAGCCCCTCTACCCCAGACGAAAAATTGAGATATTAGGATAAGACATCCAACTTAAATTATATTTTTATTTTCTTTACTCTAACATTGATTGTTAAGGGACTTTTTCTTAGGGCACAAAAAAACCGCTGCTGAGCGGTTCTAAGTAATCGCAAAATGGCTGATTAACTAGAATCGCTTTTTAATATGGTTTCTTACTTCTTTTTTCATATTTTTGCGGCTTCTACAGCCCTAATAAAACTGATACTTATTATAGCTGTTTTAAAAATTATGTCAAGGGGGATAATATGTGCAAAAAATGGCCTATTTTAGGCCATTTTTATTAAGGTTTTTGGGTATTTTAGCTCAAGGTAAGATATTACAACTAAGCATCCAACATATTAGTATCAGTCATGTTATTAAGTGCTACTTCCCGATCAATCTCTCCGGTCTGATATAATTCTTTAATATGCTTATCCAAAGTAATCATCCCAACATTAGAGCCGGTCTCAATCGCCGTACTAATCTGAGCAATTTTTCCTTCTCTGATTAAGTTAGCGACCGCCGCATTATTAATTAAAACACCCCGAGCGGCAATGCGTCCGCCACTAAGACGCGGCAATAAGCGCTGAGAAATAATACCGGATAAAACATTGGACAATTGCGATTTAATTTGACCCTGTTGATACGGCGGAAAAATATCTATAATACGATCAATAGTTTGCGCGGCACTATAAGTATGAAGAGTCGCCAACACAAGATGACCGGTTTCCGCTAAAGTGACGGCGGCGGCGATACTTTCTAAGTCACGCATTTCCCCTAACATAATCACATTAGGATCCTGACGTAAAATATGTTTAAGCCCGGCCGCGAAACTAATCATGTCCGTGCCGAGTTGACGCTGAACAACCACACTTTTCTCCGGAGTAAAAACATATTCAATTGGATCTTCTAAGGTAACAATATTAGAACGACGGGTTTTATTAATATAATTTATCATGGCCGCCAAGGTAGTAGACTTACCGCAACCAGTCGGGCCAGTAATCAAAATAAAACCTTGAGGTAAATCCAGTAATTTCTGTATTACTGACGGCATACCTAGATCCTCTAAAGTCGGAGATAAATTACTGATCACACGGGCCACAATCACAATATTATTTTGAGCATAAGAAAAATTGATACGATAACGATAATCCCCCACCTGATATCCAAGGTCAAAATCACGTTTATTTAAAAATGTCGCCGCTTGTTCTTTATTTAAAAGAACCTCCACAAAAGATTGCAAATCAGGAGCAGTCAAAACGGGTAAGCCCTCCGCTTCCGACAATACTCCGTCTATTCTCAAAATAGGCTGCTGGCCAACTAAAAGATGGAGATCAGAAGCCTTCTTCTCGGCCGCTAATTGTAAAAGATTATTTATATCCATAAATATTTTATTGAAATTTTAAAATATTCTGCTAACTAGCTTTTACCAACCCATTTTCTTCAAACCTTTGGCGGCAGCATCAACCTGCGCCTCCTGTTTAGAAGAACCATCACCATCGGCTATTTTTTCTTCGCCAATATAAAGTCCGACTGTAAATAACTTGGCGTGATCAGGGCCTTTCTCATCTAAAATTTTATAATGTGGCGTTAAACCCTTTTTTTCCTGAGACTTTTCTTGAAACAAGGACTTCGGATCTAAATAAGACTGATCCCGTAAAATATCATCTAAACGAGAAACAATATTTTTAAGGACAAACTTTTTAGCAACTGCCATTCCCTGGTCCAAATAAATGGCCCCGATAATTGCCTCCATGGCATTAGCCAAAATAAACTGACGAGACTTTTTATTTTTATCACGAGCTTCCCCGCGCGATAAATATAAAGAATCTTCCACATCCAATTGGTCAGCTACCTCGTAAAGCAAATGAGCATTAACTAAAGAGGCGCGCCAATTAGTTAAATCCCCTTCCGGTGTACTGGTAAAATTAAGATATAAAAATTCCGTCACGATAATTTCTAAAACTGCATCACCTAAGAATTCTAATCTCTCATTATGACCAATACGAAAATCGGGATGTTCATTTAAATATGAACGGTGTACTAAAGCTTGGCGCAATAAATCTTCATTCTTAAAAGTTACACCCAAATTTTTTTGTAACTTCAGAAAAGTATTATTAGTCATAACTGATTATGTAAAATATAAAAAGACGGCGCTTTACTGAACACCGTCTCCAGTTTTATCTTTTATAATATCTTCATCTGCGGAGGCAACCGCAGCTCCTTCCGTTACCTTCGCTTGAGCGAGAGCCTCCGCTTCTTCTTTGTTATCTCTCTTCTGAATTTCCGGTTCGTCATTGTAGAGGGCACCTAATACACCATTCACAAATTTACCAGAAGCATCACCGCCAAAACTTTTGGCGACTTCAATGGCTTCATTAATAGCGACACGGGGCGGAATAGCCGTATGCAACAACTCATAAATACCTAGGCGCAAAATATTTCTATCAACGGCTGTAATTTGATCAAGAGGCCATTCCGTCGCATATTTAATAATATGCTTATTGATTACGTCTAAATTATTCTTAACACCAATTACTAAAGCCCTGACAAAGCCCCCATCATCAAAATTTGGAGCAAAATTAGCAAAATTATCGGCAATTAAATTTTCAATATCACCATCCTTCCGACCGTTAAAATCCCAAGCAAATAAAGTCTGGAGAGCGATGGTTCGCGCTAAATGCCGATTAGACATAGTTTAAATTTTTAAAATTATTTTTTCTTAGCGACGCGAGTCTTCATCTTAATGACTTCATGGCCATTATAATAACCACAAGCTGGGCATGCATTGTGCGGCTTAAGAGCTTTACCGCATTTTGGGCACTTATTTAAAACTATCTTCTTCAAAGCTAAATGAGAACGACCGCGATGAGTAGCGGCATGAGTTTTCTGTTTCTTAGGATTAGCCATATTATTAATTTAAATCTTTTATTATTTAATTTTAGTATAACTTAATGCTGTTATTAGTCAATTGCTTAAACGGCGGATACCGGGTCGGGATTTGCCCCTGGTTTAGCGCCAACAATCTTCTCAAACTCTTCACGCTCAATAGTTTCCTTGTCTAATAACACTGCTACAATTTTTTCTAGAGCATTTTTTTGTTCGTTAATGATTGCTACTGCCTTTACTTCTCCTTGCATAATAAAACCAGAAATTTCTTCATCAATTCTTTCCGCTACTTTTTCGCTGTAATTTCTTTGTTCATGAATTTCACGACCGAGGAAAATCATTTCTTCTTTTTCGCCGTAAGTACGGGAACCTAAATTATCACTCATACCATAATCAGTTACTAGGCGACGTGCTATTTCGGTCGCCCGACGTAAATCAGAAGTAGCTCCGGTCGTAACTTCACCATATATTTTTCTTTCTACTAAGTGACCAGCGAGCAGTACGGCAATTTCATCAATAAATTCTGACTTAGCATGCATGTGACGATCTTCCGCGGGGACTTTCAAAGTATAGCCCCCGGCGCTACCGCGAGAAATAATGGAAATTTTGTGAACCGGATCAGCGTTAGGTAAATAATGCGCCACTAAAGCATGCCCCGCTTCATGATAGGCGGTAATTTGTTTTTCTTTATCAGTAATAACTCGGCTACGGCGTTCCGGACCAATCATAACTTTTTCAATCGCTTCAAACATATCTTCATTAACTATTTCTTTCTTACTATTTCGGGCTGCTAAAATAGCCGCCTCATTAAGCAGATTCGCTAAATCAGCACCAGAAAATCCCGCCGTCCGTTCCGCAATAGTGCGCAAATTAGCATCTTTAGCTAAAGGTTTTTTCTGAACATGAACTTTTAGAATTGCTTCTCTGTCATTTAAATCTGGTAAATCAATCGTTACTCGTCTATCAAAACGGCCGGGACGAAGCAAGGCTGGATCTAGAACATCCGGGCGATTAGTGGCAGCAATAACTATAATATTTTGCGTCGGTTCAAAGCCATCCATCTCCACCAAAATTTGATTTAAGGTCTGTTCACGTTCATCGTGACTACCACCTAAACCAGCGCCACGCTTACGACCAACCGCATCAATTTCATCAATAAACAAAATACAAGGAGCATTATGTTTAGCCTTATCAAATAAAGAACGCACGCGACTAGCGCCCACACCGACAAACATTTCTACGAATTCCGAACCGGACATATGGAAAAATGGCACTTGCGCTTCTCCGGCCACAGAACGAGCCAGCAAAGTTTTACCGGTACCAGGCGCTCCTAACAATAAAACGCCACGAGGAATTTTGGCACCTAGCTCATGAAATTTTTTAGGAAAACGTAAAAATTCCACAATCTCTTGCAATTCTTCTTTAGCTTCTTTAGAACCGGCGACATCTTTAAAGGTTGTCCGATTTTTAGCGTCAGGACGAAAATCTTTAGCAGTAGACTGGCCAAAACTCATAGCGCGAGAATTAGCATTCTGTAAACCGCGCATCATAAAAAATAAAAAAACACCGATTAAGACCACCGGCAAAACAAAAGGTACAATAGTGGTTAGCCAATAATCCCAGCCACTTTCATCCGCAACAGAAATCTTAACATCCGCTAACTTATCTGAAGCGACATTAAAATTAGCTAGTAAAGAAGATAATGACTCTCCCGTTTCCTTACGTACATTTTCCCTAGTATCATCTTTTAATGTTACCTCTAAAGTATCTCCTCGGACGACAATGCTTGAAACTTGCCCGTCGTTGAGAGTACTGATCATGTTTTCAATACCAACCGTCGCGATTTTTTCATCCGATCCGGAAAAAGAACTAAAAAGAGCCGCCAGTAGCAGAAAAACTACGAAAAATATAAAAAAATTTTTAATTAATTTCTTCATAATCTTAATTATAGACACAAAAATCTCTTTTGGCAATTATAAAAATACCCAATTTTGGGTATTTTTATTTTTTTATTTATCTTTCTTGGTAGCCTTCTCCGACTTATCAACCTTGGTCTTCTTCTCAACCTTTACTTTCTCCTTATCTTCTTTATCAGACTCATCACTCTTTGTATTTTTTTCTTTAGAAGATTTAGCGGACTTAGAAACTTTAGCTCCGTCTGAAGCTAACTTCAAACCCAAACGATGTTCACTCGGAGAAATGCTAACTACTTCAAAATTCTTAATTTCACCAGACTGATATAATTCACTCAACTTATCTTTAGCACCCAAATTTAATTGACTAACATGCGCCAAACCATGAATTTCTTCATCCAGCTTAACAAAAAGTCCAAAAGGATTAATCTTTAAAATTTCTCCGGAAACAACCTGTCCAATCTGATATTTGGCACTCGCCTCTAACCAAGGATCCTTTAATAATCTCTTAGCACTCAAGAAAACTTTGGCGCCATCAATGGAAATAATCTCTACAGAAATATCATCACCAACCTGATACATATCATTAGGAGAATCAATTCTCTGCCAAGCTAATTCCGAAATATGAATTAGACCTTCAATATTTTCACCGAAGGAAACAAAAACTCCAAAATTGGTAATCGCCGTAATCTTGCCATCAACCGGCATACCGACGCGATATTTATCCAAAGCTGGTCGTTGTTTTTTATTCCAAACATCTTTTTCGCTGAAAATAATTTTATTTTCTTCTTCGTTCAGAGTAATAACAGCCACTTCAAATTCTTGACCAACAAAAGATTTTAATTTTTCTAAAATTCTACTCTTATCACCACCGGCAATACGGGGATAATTATCTGGCGCTAATTGTGAAACCGGCAAGAAACCGTCAATTTGTCCGTAACGGCTCAAAAGTCCACCCTTATTAGCATCAACAATCTTAACCTTAATAGTAGTTTTATCTTTAAGCGCTGCATGTAGTTTTTCCCAAGCTTTTTCCTGACCAACCAAACGAAAAGACAATTCTAATTCACCATTTTCATTTTCCGCATCAATAACTGCTGCCTCAATTTCATCACCTGACTTTAAATTGGCAAATTCTTCTACTTCATTATAAAGTTCCGGGCCACGAATAATACCCATTAAAACACCATTGATATCCATCTTCACTTCTGACTTAGAAGCGGTCACAATTACACCCTTAACAATCTCTCCGACCTGAGGGATTTTAATATCATCTTTGGCTAATAATTTTTCAAACTCATCGCTAGCAGCGACATCGTTTGTTTTGTTTTCTTCCTCTTTATTATTGTTTCCCATATTATATATATCTTTTTATACTACGCATCCAGCGACAGAAAAATCGCTCCGAGCAATAAAAAAAGCTATTTAAACCCGATTTTATTGATTATCGAGCCCGACGGCCACCTCCTGCTTAACATTGAGCATTATAATCCGCCGGTATTCTTAGAGGTGTATATTAAATTGAATAATAGTATTATAAGGAAAAATCTGGGATATGTCAACCCAACAAAAGATAAAAATAGCCCTATAACAAATACCATTATTATGATATAATCTATTTACAATTTAATAAAATTAAAAAAATATAATTTATGACACAAACTATTAAAAATATCTTAGCTGGAGCGATTGCTGTAGCGGTACTGGCTATTGGCTATGCTTCGTTAAGTTATGTTAGTGCTTATAGTAAAGTAATAGAACCTTCTTCCTTCCGGAGTTTTTCCGTCACCGGTGAAGGAAAAATTACAACCGTACCTGATATCGCAACTTTTGACTTCCAGGTAATTACTGAAGGAGACAGAGATGTGACTACCCTGCAAACTAAAAATACCAATGACACTAACAAGGTCATAGCTTTTATCAAAGACCAGGGAGTTGATGAAAAAGATATAAAAACTCAGTATTATAATGTTAATCCTCGTTATACAAGTTATCGTTGTGTGACACCTATGTTTAGTAATGATGGTGTTGCTAAAGCAGATGTCTGCCCGCCACCTTCAATCGTCGGTTACACTGTTAGTCAGTCAGTTAGCGTAAAAATAAGAGACTTTAGTAAAATCGGTGATATTATGGGAGGGGTAGTAACTAATGGCGCTAATCAAGTTGGTTCACTGTCATTTACTGTTGATGATTCCGATCAGGCTCATGACCAGGCTCGCGCTGAGGCTATTGCCAAGGCCACGACTAACGCTGAGTCTATTGCTAAAGAAGGTAAATTTAAAGTTGGACGACTACTAGGTATTCAGGAAGGCTCTAATTCTCCAATTTATTACAAAGCAATGGCTACAATGGAAATGGACTCTAACGGTGTAGGCGGTGGTGCCGCCGCTCCAAGTATTCAACCCGGTTCACAAGAAGTGACGGTAACAGTAACAATGCAATACGAAATTCAATAAAAGAGAAAACTACAAATAAAAATAAAGGAGACTAGATATAACTCTAGTCTCTTTTTTTGCGCCACATTGTAATGATGCCAAATATCTTTAGCTCCTAATTCTTTTAATAAGATACCCCGCTACTTCTTTAGCTCGAACTTTTAACATCTTATCCGGCTGACTTAATATGTAATCTTTCAACTGATCAATACGCAAAACCGGAAAATCTCCCACTGTGATATTCAATTCCAGAGGTTGCCCAGCAAAAACTACCAAAGCAAAAGCAAAATAATCATAGTGCCCTTCCCGAAGTAAATCGGCTACTTTAAAAGAATGAGTTTTAGACTGTTTAATGGGGTTATAGAATGTTTTAAAACGACTGTTTCTAGTCTTAGTCCATTTCTTGTCCTCTCTATTACCATAAACGATTCCCTTATAGTTTTTCGTTTCAATAACAAAGATTCCTTTTGGCCCAATTAAGATATGATCTATCTGAGCTTTGTTAACTATACAGTCATTAATTAAGTACCAAGAATTATCCAATTCTTTCAACAACAATTTACTGACAGCATTTTCTCCTTTAGCCCCAGCGACTAATATTTTATTTCTTTTAAAAAATGGCAGAGTTAAAAAACCTAACAAGCCGGCCCATAACATAAAACCGGTCGCCCAGAGGTACACCGCAATAGCCAAAATAAAGCCGGCAATAAGTCGGCGACGTCGCCAAATCCGGCGAAAACTACTTTGTGGCTTCAGAAGTTTGGACATAATACTATTTTATCATTTTTATGAAAGGCTACCAAGCTAAAAGTGAAACTGACAACAGACTAGCTCTTTTATAGAATAAAAACCTAACAAAGTAAAGCTATATCTCTTCAAACTCAACTTGACAAGAGCAAATTTATGTGTAAAAATAATTTGAACTAACTAGTCGTTCATTCACAATTCATCAACCAAACAAGGAAAGATCTATGAAAAAAACTAGACCAAATCCAAATGAAGATTTTTCAAAAATTACTCTTGCTGTTGTGCCTCCTCCCAGGATTGTATGTCCATTATGCCATGGTTGCTTAGCAACTCATGACACAAGTGCTGTTTACTACACAGCGAAAAAGGGGCATATTAATAAAACAATCGCTGCTCATTATTACTGCTTGCATGAGCTAAAAAAAACGCCAAACAGTTATTTTGGTGATGTAAAGTTGTCGGCGGCGATGCCGAAAAATTATAGTTTAGAAAGTTATTTGCGAGAGTTAAAAGAAGTTCTTTTGCCTAAACAAATAGGTAATCCTAGGGTGGAAAGAACACTACAAATTGTTCAAGCTCTATTTTTCGAAGGCTTTCATGAATCCTTCGTAAAAATGTTTTTCATCGCAAAAAAAATCATGTGAATATTAAAAAGAAGGTTGACGAAAAAATCGTCAAAGAAATAAAAACAATTTTTAAGCCATAACCCTGCACCCGTTCATTAATTTTGAACGGGTCTTTTTTTAAATAATACTCAAGTTTATTTTCTTTAATTCCCTTCTCAATGCCAGATAGCCCGGTTTTTCTTTAGCCACTAACTGCCAAAATTTAGCAGAATGATTCATCTCACCCAGGTGACAAAGCTCATGCACAATTATATAATCACTTAACTCCGGTGGTAAAAAAATCAAACGATAATTAAAATTAAGATTTTTTAAACGAGAACAACTGCCCCAGCGAGTTGATTGATTTCTAATACTAAAACGCCGGAATTTAAAAGCATAATTTTTATTTAAAACTGCTATTCTATTTCTAACTAGTTCCTCGGCTTGAGCTTTATATTGTTTATATTCCGAACCATCATCTAAAACTGGAGCCGGCAAATTTTTAAAATAATCCTGTTTCTTCAAAATCCAATCGGCATGTTCATTAATAAAATGCAGCACCATTTTCTGACTAATATATAGAGGAGCACTCACCCTAACTGTGGTGTCACGACGAATAGTCAAACGTAAACGCCTGAAACGTCTATGTCTGTTAAAAATATATTTTATTGTTCTCCCTTGAATTTTTAATTCTGACTCCATAAATATTAAGCACTCCAAGTTCTTAACAACATCTAAATCATAGCATAAAAAAAACCACTAACTCATAGAATTTAAAAGTGCATTGTCTGCGAGGATTTATTTCAACCCACTTTTAGTGTTTTTTTCGCTTGTCGCTACTAAAAACAAATCTATAAGTTAATGGCAACCTTAATTCACTTCCCTAACTAACACATTCACAACTCCAAGGGGTGACAGAATCGGTCAGCTTTCCATCACGAATAATTAGATATTATTGTAAGCACTATTATTTGTCAATGACTCTATGGGTTGTCTCTATGGGTTGCGTGACTAGGTTTTAGTCGTATAAAAAAGCCCCATACAAGTCGGGGCTTAGACTTTAAGTGGCTTAATTAGTTTAGTAGCTTTTGGATTTTTCTGGTTGGAAAACTTGCCTAAGGCAAGCCGACGACAAAAAAGTTCGTTCAAGGCACTCAAAACATTGAGTGCTTTTATTTTTATAAAATAAGGCTCAACTGTGATAATATAAAATTACCATGGTTAAACGATATTGCTATTTAACCTGATAAAGAGTTAAAGTATTAATAATATTCATAATTATAAGTGCTATGTTTTTCGTCTATATTCTGTTGCTCATTATTGCTTCCGGCTGGTTTTCCGGCATGGAGATTGCTCTGTTTTCCTTGACTCCAGGCAGCGTAAAATCTCTGGTTATAGCCAAGAAAGTTAATGCCAAGATCGTGCAGCAGGTTTTGAGCCACAAAAAGCGACTGCTAGTAATTCTCTTGCTCGGCAATAATGTCGTTAACGTTCTGATTGCTTCTATGACTAGCTTATGGGTGAATGAGAGATTTTCTAATGGCGCCTTAGGTATAGCGACCGGAGCAGTTACCATGTTGATTTTAATATTTGGCGAAATGTTTCCCAAAGCCTTCTGTCAGGCGCGAGCAGAAAAGATGGCTTTGTTGTTTGTGCCAATAATTAGATTTTTAGAAATAATTCTATACCCCATAGTTTTTCCTTTAGAAAAATTATTGATTTTAATGACGGGTAATAAAAAGCGAGCTCTAGTTTCCGAGCAGGAATTTCGCGCTTTAAGTAGAATCGCTGTGGAGCACGGCGTTCTGGATTTTAACGAACACGAGATGATTATGAATATTTTGGAATTCGGTGATACTCCGGCTAAAACAATTATGACACCGCGCTATAAACTATCTATCGTTAACGGTGAAGCGGAGATAGATCAGATTGCCTATTTCATGGCTAAGGAGGGTTATAGTCGTTATCCGGTCTATAAAAACCAGGAAGACAACATTATTGGCTACATACATCTTATAGATGTCATGAAAGTACTTAATAGTGATAACAGACAAGACGAATTAGCTAAATATATTAGCCCCATCATTAAAGTTGATGAGAATATAAAAATTTATAGTGTCTTTAAAAAGATGATAAAAAAGCGGACACATGTGGCCGCTATCTATCGTGATAAGGACAAGCTCGTCGGCCTGATAACGCTAGAAGACATTTTAGAGGAGATAGTGGGAGAGATAGAAGATGAAAATGATAATGAGAGAAGTTGAGGGGGGAGGTAGGTGTGAGGGGCTGAGTTGCAAGGGGCGGATTTAGCTTTGGTTAAATATTAATAATTTTTTGATGTTAAAAAACAGCCTGGGACGGCTGTTTTTGGTTGGAGCTCCTTTTGCAGTTTGGCCATAAATTTAAGATTTCTTTAAAACATTAACTATTCCTTTATCTGCATTAACTTCTAAAAAATCACCAATTATTTACTACTTTGATTATTATCTAATATTTTATAAGATAAATTAATATCCAGGGGCGTCTCTGAGGCAACTTCAAATTTAGCACCTTTTTTTTGCAATACTTTATAATAATATCTTCCTCCTTCAGTTATCTGTATACCTTGTATGTTCGTTATACTTCTTAGCCTCTTTTCGCCCTTTCCCGCTTTTAAAGTAACGAGAAATTCATTTAAAATTTTTCCTTTAGGATCAACAAGGTCTATTTTTATTTCAGTTAAATTATCTTTTGAACTATCCTTTATAATCCAGAAACTAATGATTTGGAGGTTAAAGGGAATAACTAATTTGTCACTTTTAGGCATTTTGTCTTTATCAATCGTTAATTGTATTTCTTCAACACAATTAAACAAGCTGAGGAGATTCGTTTGAGCATCTATCGATGATTTTTCACAAATTATTGACCAAATGTTTTTCATATTTTTATTATTTATTTAGTGGATATATTATAAGCTTCATGTAATAAAACATTATCCTTCACCCTATCAACAGTGTTACTTGTCGTCTCGCTGCCTACAAATACAATGTTATATGGGATATTAAAATCTAAAATACTACTCCAATTTTTATAACTAAAATTTAAAACACTCGCTATTCGATTAAGCAATGCGAAGCCAATATTAACATCTCCATTTTCAACTTTTGAAATAACCTTTTGGGTAGTTTGGGCTTCTTTAGCTAATTTTTGCTGGCTCATGCTTAAAATTTCTCTAGCGTTATAAATTTCAACTCCTAATTTAATCCTTTCTTTGGCCTCTTTTGAGTATTGCTCAAAATATTTGCCTTTTCTGGCCTCAGCGATTGGGTCAATTTGCACTTTTTTGTTATTAATATTTTTCATAGTTTTGCGGATTTAATTTAAAAATATTTAAATATTTTTCGCCAATCTTATTTTGTTTCTCTACCATTTTCTTTTCTCTATCCGTGGTGTAACTAGCAGGCTTTTCAAAAGCATGAAGAAGAACTATTTTTTGCTGATGTCGAAAATAAAGAATTCTAATTACTGTGTTTGCATCTTTCGGATTTAATATTTCAAAACAACTGTAACCATGTAGTGGTTTTGAAATCGGGGGAGTCGGTCTGCCTTCATTACATGTAACGTGCTGTATCTTAGCATCTATATCGGCCAATATTTTCTATTTTCTCTTAGTAACAGTCTATTTATCTTCTTGGTTTGTTAAATATTGTTTTAAATATTTTTTTACTGGACAGATTTTTGAAACTATATCATAAAAATAAACTATTTCCATATACACATGATTAGATTGATCACTATCTCATTATACCCTATTGGATATAATTGTCAATATCAAATACAAAAGCCCTCCCAAAATGGAAAGGCTCTTGTAAACACTGGGAGTTATAAATTTATAAATACCCTATACGGAGCGGGTAACGGGAATTTCGCCCTCGCCGGCCGCCGGAATTGCGGCCGGCTCACTTGTCCTGGGTCAGCGCTAAGCATCCCCCGGATGCTTAGCGACGCTCGCCCGCTCGTTCCGGCTTCCGCCGTTCCCTCGCGTCTCGCTTCTGACCTGTTCGATTCCCGTAAACTAACACAGCAAAAATAAAAACACAGGATAAAATCCTGTGTTTTTATTTGGAGCGGGTAACGGGAATCGAAAGGATAGGAACTATTTTTATAATTTATTAAATAGTAGATAAATTTCTTTAATGTTAGAAATTTTTTCACATTTTCTAAGTTATCAGTTTTTATCTGAAATAATGGCTATTTACCACCTTTACGTCACAATAGCGTCACACTTTATTTGTGAGGCGACAATATAGGAAGGGTGGTAGTAGTCATTCCTAAACTCATAGTTTAAATAATATAATTTAATATTCCCTTTTCAATCATTTCTAAACTAAAAATATAATCATTATGATTAAAGGCCTCTCTTAACGGCCTCGACGTTGATTTCCATCCGTTACCATCAGTAATCCAAACAAATTTATATTGGCCATTTAAAACATTAAATAAATCCCTGTATTCACCGGCCGTTGATTTTAACTTTGAACCGCCACCACCATAAAAATTTGTTTCAAAAATTACTATATCTTTACCGGTGTTTATAACATAATCATAACGTCTAGAAGATTTATCAACCGGCACATCAAAACCCCATTCACTTTTTATTTTTTCCGAAGTTGCTTCTTTCAAATATTTAAAACCTTTAGTTTTACAAATATCGGCTATAAAAAAGCCGACAATATCTTCCATGGAATGGCCACCTCTATTTTTACGGCCGTTGCTATCAAGACCGGCCTCTACGCCAATCATATAATCAACCAGATTTTTAATTTTTTGGGAAATGATTAAATCTTTAAGGCCAGTTTCTTTTACAAATAATAAATACTTATCAATATCTTTATCGGTTACCGCCTCTTTAGAAAAATCATAATCCTCATAAACTAGCTTTTTCTTTTTATAATCAACTAGAATTTTAAATTGATTTGTATTACCACCATCACGAACGACTAAAGCCGGAATAACTTTGATAATTTCTGGATTTTGTTTAACTAAAAACTTAAATTCTTTATCAAAATCATCTTTGCCAATTAAATAATTAAGATTATTTAAAGCAATTTCTATTTTTCTGGTGTTTGTAAAAACTTTTTCCCAATTTACGAAATAAGACCAAAGCATATTGCTTGGCTTGAGATTATTTAAAAAATAATCGAATACCTCGTCCTCGTTTTTACATCCCAAAACTTCATTATAAAATTTAAGAAATTTCATAAATTTACTTAATTAAATCCTTATATCTCTTAACTGACAATTCTAAATAATTTTTTTCTAAATCAATACCAATAAATTTTCTATCGTTAAGAGCGCAGGCTAAACCAGTCGTTGAAGAACCCGTAAATGGGTCGATGACTAAATCACCTTTGTTGGTACTAGCCATAACAATACGAACCAATAGATCTATTGGCTTTTGTGTCGGGTGCTTACCAAACTTCTTTTCGGTAGGTTTCGGCGTCCCCATAGACCAAACACTGCGCATTTGCAGATTTGGCTTTTTTAAAAAGTCTTCTGGCCAATTACCATTTTTCATTAAGTCATAATTAAACTTATGTTTAGTGGTTATTGGTTTTCCGGTTTTAGGATGGACTAATTCTTTTCTCGCCCAGATCAAAGTTTCATGACTGGCCGTAAAAAAGCGACAGCTTAAATTTGGTGAAGCATTGGGTTTAAACCAGGCAATATCGTTTAAGATGTGAAACTTGCTAACTTGGAGAGCGAAACCGCATTGATAGATAGAGTGATAGGTGCCGGAAATCCAAATTGTGCCTCCTGGCTTTAATACTCTATGGCAAGCCTTAATCCAGGCTAATTGAAACTCAAAGTCTTTCTTTAGACCATTACTGACGTCCCATTCGCCTTTATTAACGCTAACCATCCGCCCAGCGTGAACGGAAAAACCACCATTAGATAATAAATAAGGTGGATCAGCGAATATCATATCAACCGAGTTCTCTGGCAAAGTAGCTAAAAATTCCAAGCTATTGGCCTGGTACAATTTAAAGTCTTTATCTTTAAAAAATGGATCTAACATTTTTTTGCTTTTTTTCTTAGTTTTTATAGCCTTTTTTGAGGTAGTCATATTATAGCAAATTGGATATGAAGAAAAGATAAAGTCCTATTCTCTGGCCTAATTTTACGATTTTTTTAGCCAAAAGTCAAAATAATAAAGGGGGCTATTAAACCCCCTTTAGTACCGAACTGTCAAAAACCAACCCTATTTAGTTATGGGCAAATTTAGGGGGCATTGATTTAGTGAAAGTAAGTTATTATTCCAGTCACCATCACTATACGTTCTAAGAAATGGATATCTTCCATCGTTTGGACGCACAACGCCGACATCAGACCTTTTATTATTTATTGGGTCTAATACATAAAAAGTGTTAGTTTTTTCGTCAATGCTTTTTATTACGGCTTCACGAGTCCACATCCAATTATTACTGGGATTCCCCACGTGAGTAATATGTTCGTGTGGACTGTTTCTATCAGGTTTTCTAATACAAGTAATTTGGCAATCTGCCATATATTTTTAAATTAATTTATTAAATTTGCTAAGATCTGAAAAACCTGTTATACTTTTTTTGCAATGAAGTAAATTAGGAAAAACACGTCATCTTAACTGGTGCTACGTGTTTTTTTGATCATAGAATTTTAGTATCATATTGATATGTTGACTTAATTAATTAAAACTATTAATATTGAATTAACAAAAAGCCATATAAAAAATTAGGATTTTCCTGATTTCTTGGCTTTCTGGCGAAAAGTAGACCTTATTGCTTTCCACGGCGCAAGGTCTATTTTTTTATTTAGTTACCTCTTTTAGATCAATAACGTACATTTTTTCTCCATTATTATCAATTTCTTTAGGTGTATACCGTCCTACGTAATTCAAAAAATCAAAATTGTATTTTCCCCAAAATGAGTTAGACTTAAAATAACCACCCACACCCGAATTTCTTAGTTTTGCAGTTGCTGGTTCTGACGTTTTAAAAAATTTAAAACCAATCGCCAAATGTTCTCTATCAAAAAATATCTTAAGAAAATGATAATCCGATAGATTATATTTATTCATAAACCCCGAACTAAATCCGAAGCCACCGTTTTGCCCAATACTAATTCGTGGGGCAAACTTGCCCTTATAATCAGTAAATTCATCAAAATTGTAATTATTTTCTTCCATATAGTTTGACTTAATAATATAAATAATTGAATTATAGACATCCAGTAAGGTACTGAGATAAGTTTAGCAAATTGAAATTGTTTTGTCAAGATAGTAATAGTAAATGGTTAAGTAAAATGAACTGTCGCTAACATTAAACAAAAATAAGCATTAATTTAAATAATAGTTGATAACTTGTTAATAACTAAATTGAACAGATAAGAATATTATAATACAATAAAGTAAACAACTAGCTATTATTAATGTTGAGATTTTGATAACTAAAGTGATAAAATGCTAACATGACTGAAAAAGCCAAACAACTCAAAAAGAACCTGGATGTCATAATTGATGAATTTACTGACGAATACTATAAGGTTTTATTTTCCCCAAAAAAGATGAAAGTAGGAAATAAGCTATCTATATCCTATGAGCTTCCTCGGCTTTTTGTAATTATTAAAAAATACATAAGAGAAATTGAATCTAGCAGAATTTTGGACGGCTTTATGAAAGTCCTAAGACAAGAAGTAAAAGCAAATGATCATGACGGCTCACTATTCGGTGAAAATTTAAATAAAATAAAAAATAACAAAACAAAATCTTATAACTGGGCTTACTATTCTCTTTTTAAAGCAATGCTAGGAGAAGCAAGTGTTCTTGCGTCATCTATGCAAAAAATATTAAAAACGGCTGATGTTAATTCTGCCAAGAAAATGCTAGAAAATACGCAAAAACAAATAGAAGAAATAAAGAACATGGAAGAAGAAATAATAAAACTGAACCTAGATACTATATTAAGGCCAAAAATATATAAAAAATTTCTTAAAGATTTTCATAAAAGCATTATTTCCTGGGTGAATGCCTATATTATGACTTCTGAATTTATAGATGATGAAGAAACAATAACCAAAGAACCTTTAACTGATAAATGGGAAGATGTGGGAATAATATTTAATGATGATATAAATATAAAATTAGTAATAGACAACAAAGAGGAAAATTCTGATTACGAAAAATTAGGATTTGCTGACACTAGACGTAATTTATTTAAAAAAGCTGTATATGTTAAAAGTTGGAATATTCTAATGCTATTTTCTATTAGAAATGGAGTAATAAAAATGAGTGATTTCGCGGGAAACAAAAACAAAAAAGAACTATTTAAAAAAGACCGGCAAGACTTATCAAAAAGGCTTAAGCGTTATTTCGGGCTAGCAGACGATCCAATAGTCTATGAACCGGATGGCGAAAGATATCGAATCAGAATAAAATTAACCCCATCGCCAGATTTTAGAGATTCCTACCTTGATCAAAAAAAGAAGATATCTGAATATAACAAAAAGGATTTTCTAGGAGATTACTAAAGAAATTTCGTCGCTATTTCCCTGGCAATTTAATCCTCTAACTTACCTAAAGTTAGGGGATTTTTTTATTGCCTAAGAAATTTCGTCCATATAGGTTAGGAGACAATCAAAAAGGTCGAGCTCCTCACTAATTCTTAATTCTACTCATATGCTTTTTCGTCAAAAATTATTCCCAATAAACAAACGGTCTAGCGACTACTTAATTCTTTGCCCGCCTTTCTGTTTTTTTCTTTTTCGGCGGCTACCCCGTGGGGGAGCCGAAAAAGAAAAACAGAGGCGGCAAGATATGCAACGCTTCATACCTGCTTATTAACTTGATTATATGCACACTTAAGAACACATCTATGTTTTACACTCCAAAACAAATATTCAAAGACCATGATTATCATTCCTGGCTTAAGGAACGAATCCAAAATCTAGAGACGGCTATTAGCGAAAATATGCCCTGTGATAGCACCGATGACATGGAACTTTTGAAAAGAAAATTAGCCTCATACCGACAAGTCGAGGCTGATTTAGCCAAACAATATGGAATACAAAACGAAATGGATAGTAACCGGTGACCAGGTTGAAGTTTATAAAAATTCAGTCGGGATTAGGATTGGCAAACGCAAACATAAAAAGAAAAAGACGATTAAAAAAATAGTTAAAACTATCTCTAAAAAATTAAACGAATTTTCCGTTTACCGCACACGCCGAGCCATTAAATGGCGCATTAATTCTAATCCCGATATGAATAAATTTTTAACCCTAACTTTTGCCGAAAATCTGACGGATCTCAAAAGTTGTAATGAAAAATTTAAAGCCTTTATTAGAAAATTAAAAACGATTAAAGAGAATTTGAAATATTTAGTCGTCCCGGAATTTCAGAAACGTGGTGCCGTTCATTATCACGCCTTGCTCAATCTTGACTACATCGACCAAAAACAATTAGCGGATTTATGGGGTCATGGATTTATTAAGATTAAAAATATTAAAGACGGAATTAATATGGGTTTATATGTTTCAAAATATATCGGCAAGGATTTAGAGGATGAACGATACTTCAATAACAAAAAATACTTCTGTTCTCGCAACTTAGACAAACCTATGATTTTTTATTCACGAGATGAAATTGATAATTTTTTACAGCTTAATTCTTTGACCCCGACTTACGAAAAAACGTTTCAAAGCTATTATGGCTTGATAAATTATCAACTTTTCAAATTAGACAAAAAATAAAATTGGTAATAGAGTAATACTGTGACTGGCGTAATCCCGTTTTACGTTCCTGTATTGCTCTTTAATAACTTAATATGTCAATTGACCTAACTACAATTGAATTTCTAACTACTGAGCAATTAGCAGGTCTATTAAATATTTCTAAAACTTCTATATATCGTCTAATTGGAAATCGTTTAATTCCTTTCTACAAACTCGGCCACAATATACGCTTCAAAAAAGCTGATGTTTTGGATTACTTAGAAAAAAATTGTCTTAGGCCGATTTCATGATTATATGATTTATGAGTATCTATAAACGAAAAAATAAATGGTGGGTAGACTTTAGCTTTCAAAATAAACGCTATCGTTTCTGTAGTCCGGAAAATTCCGCTAGTGGTGCTAGAGCTTATGAGGGATTATTAAGACAAGGCCTATTAAAAGGAGAAAATATTTCTACCAAAATAGAGCCCTGTCCAGTTTTTTCAGCTTTCGCCGAAAAATGGTTTATCAATTATGTTAAATCAAATAATAAGTTCTCTGAGTACTGCAATAAACAAAGCGTTTATAAAGTCCACCTTGAACCATTTTTTGGTAAATTAAGTCTTGATCAAATTACAGCTTATAAGATAGAAGAATTTAAGGCATTAAAGACCCAGTCTACTCTTGCCCCTAAAACTATCAATAAGATGCTCTCAACCCTCAGGAAAGCCTTAAATACGGCAGAGGAGTGGGGTTTACTAGTTTCTGTGCCCAAAATTAAGCTTCTAAAAGTACCACCTCAAAAATTTGATTATCTTTTACCAGAAGAAGAAGACTTTCTACTAGAAAACACCGAAGGCATATGGCACAATATGATTCTATTAGCTCTTAAGACCGGATTAAGATTTGGCGAGATAATTGCTTTAAACTGGGAAGACATTGATTTCTCAAATAAACTCCTAACCGTTCGCCATTCCATTGTTCGAGGAATAATGGGAAGTCCAAAAAGTAACAAGATTAGATATATTCCAATGACTGATTCTTTATTGGAAATGCTTTGGAATAAATCAAAAAATGAAGATTATATTTTTACTCTAGGAAACAATAAACCAATGAAGCAAATTTATTGTTTAAAAAATATGACTCGCATTTGTAAGAAATTAAATATACGCAAAATAGGTTGGCACGTTTTACGCCATACTTTTGCTTCACGCCTAGCAAACAACGGAGTTTCTATGAAAGTTATTCAAGAACTTTTAGGCCACTCCGATATTACCACGACAATGCGCTATGCTCATTTGTCGCCGATCACTCTTCGAGAATCTATACGCACTTTAGATAATCGAAAAGCCATTGAATTAGAGATATGTCACAAAAATGTCACAAATGTCACAATCACTAATTTAAAAGAGACGGATTTAGCTCCGGTTAAATCTCAAATTTTCCCCGAAGATAAACAAAAACAGACATCTCTGTCTGTTAATGTTTTGTGAGCGGGTAACGGGAATCGAACCCGTCTCTTGAACTTGGCAAGCTCACATAATAACCACTATACGATACCCGCAATTCTTCTGCTTTAAATCTAGCCTGGTGGTCCAGGTGGGAATCGAACCCACATGCCTGTTGGCACAACATTTTAAGTGTTGCGTGTATACCAGTTCCACCACTGGACCGTTTATCTTAGTATACTTTGTGGAGATGATGGGAATTGAACCCATGTCCAACCGGTTTCTGTAAATAAGTGTACAAAAGTAGTCCGTTTTGTTGTTTGACTAGTACCATAGGAAAACGAACGAAAAGCGATACTAGCGATCTTCCTATTGTTTCGAGATTAACCGGAAAGCGCGATTAAAGTCTAGTCTCATGATTATGACACCGAACGCCGCTTATGAAACCTGGGCGTCGTCGATGGTTGTGGCTATATTAAGCGACAACAGGAGCGTAGCTCGGAGTTAACCAAGTGAACGCTGTAGCCGATTTGGCATTTATGTTTTTTAGCCAGTTTTACGTGTTAGCTAAGCGCGTTTTGCTTATTTAGAGAAAGGTCCGGCTGTCGACGCCTGACATCCCCTATCTTTATCTCATCTGTCTCTTTGTCAAAGACCTTAGACTTCTATCTAACTCTCTTTTCTTAATGCTCTCCCTTTTATCATACTTCTTTTTGCCGCGAGCAATGGCAAATTCCAGCTTCAGAAAACTATGCTTAGTATATATTTTGAGAGGTATCAGTGTCAAGCCTTCTCCCAGCTTCTTCCCTATTAATCGGTTAATCTCCTGACGGTGTAATAACAGTTTACGTTCTCGTGTCGGCTCCCAATCGCTAGGCGAGGCAGCACTTTTATAAGGTGAAATATAGGCGCTAAGGAGATATAACTCTACCTTGCCTTTATTGTTACGGGGACTAATAAAGCTACCTTTGAGACTAATCTGACCGGCTTTAACCGCTTTAGTCTCATTTCCGGACAACACTAAACCCGCCTCATATCTGTCTAAGAGCTCATACTCAAAATTAGCTTTTCTGTTGTGCGCCAGTTGGGGCATAATTCCATTCTTTTAATTTGGCTATCACCTGCTCATTGGTTAAAATATTGGCCAAGTAGCTGAAATAGCCGGGCTCATCAAACATTTTTAAAATTTCTTCCCTACCGACATACTGTTTCTTTAATTCCTCAACTTTTTGTTTTACTTCATCATCACTAGGATTTATTTTTTCCAAAACCGCAATCTCTCTAATAACTAAAGCGGACTTCACACGCTTAATAGCATTAGGGGTAAGTTCCAACATTAACTGATCCTTAGTCTTTTTCAAATGTTGTAAATAATCTTCAAACTTCCCTCCCTGACGGGTCACGTTCTGTTCCAGTTCCGCTAAAACATTTTTGGTTTCGCTGGTAATTAAATTCTCCGGCAAGTCACCAAATTTAGTATCTTCCACTATCTTACCAATCATTTCTGATTCATTCTTCAAGTTAAGAGAACGACTTTTTTCATTCAACATGCTCTCCTGCAAATTCTTTTTTAAATCCGCCAAATCTTTCATCTGAAAGAAAGCTGCTAAAGTATCATCAAGTTTTGGGATAGTACGGCTATATACTTCTTTAACCTCTACTTTAAAATCAACCATCTTGCCGGCCAAATTTTTTTGATGATGATCATCGGGATATGGTAAAGAAAATTCTCTCGTTTCGCCTTTCTTGGCACCCATTAACTTATCATCAAAACCGGGTACAAAATAATCTTTACCGGTTAAGACAGCTAAGTCATGATGATGGCCATCTTCCACTTGGACCTTGTCTAAAAACAAGTGAACGTCAACGGTAACCTTATCACCTTTTTCTATCGCTCTATCAACGACCGCTTCCGTAGCGCGCATCTCTCTTAATTCATCAACAGCTTTATCCAATTCTTTATCATCAATCTGAGCCTCTTCAGTCTTCAATTTTAAATCTTTATATTTTCCTAAAGCAATTTCCGGGACTAAAGAAACAATAACTTTGTATTCCAAAGGATTGTTCGGAGCTAACTTGGTAATGTTAACTTGAGGCTGACCAATGGCCTGACGACCCATGGTATTTTTTTCAATCACTTCATCAATAGTTTTTCTAATCGCAATATTCGCGGCCGCCTCCAGAATACTCATCTCTCCCACTTTCTGTTTTAAAACGTCAAACGGCGCTTTACCTGGGCGAAAACCTTCAATTTTTACGGTTTTAGCTACTTCTTCCGCACCCTTAGTAATATAAGGGGCTAATTCTTCCGCAGTCAATTCCACGCTTAATTCTATCTGCGATTTTGGCAAATCTTTTTTATCTACTTTCATAAATTTTTATTACATTAACAAGCCGACAATTAAAAGGGCGACGATATTCAGAACTTTAATCATAGGATTAATCGCCGGGCCGGCTGTGTCTTTATAAGGATCACCAACAGTATCTCCGGTTACAGCCGCCTTATGAGCGTCTGAACCCTTACCGCCGTGATTACCGGCTTCAATGTGCTTCTTGGCATTGTCCCAAGCCCCACCGCCGGAAGTCATAGAAATAGCGACAAAAATTCCTGTCACAATAGAACCAACCAATAATCCGCCGAGCGCTTCTAAACCGTGACCAGCGCCAAACAAATTAAAACCGAAACCGACAATAATCGGAGCAACAACTGGAATTAAAGCCGGGATAATCATTTCTTTAATAGCCGCTTTAGTGACGATATCAACGGTACGACCATAGTCCGGTTTTTCTGTGTTATTCATAATGCCCGGTTTTTCTTTAAACTGAGCACGCACATCTTCCACTACCGAACCGGCAGTACGTCCTACCGCTTTCATAGCCATGGCTCCAAATAGATAAGGAAGTAAACCACCTAAGAAAAGACCGACTAAGACATAAGGATTATCAATTAAGAACTGAACCTGTCCGCCACCGTCTTTAATCTTAAAAGTAAAATCAGCGAAAAGTACTAAAGCCGCTAAAGCCGCCGAACCAATTGCGTAACCTTTAGTAACCGCTTTAGTAGTATTACCAACCGCGTCTAAAGGATCAGTGACATTACGAACATCTTCTCCTAGTTCCGCCATCTCAGCGATACCACCGGCATTATCAGTAATCGGACCATAAGCATCAATAGTAACAATAATACCCGCCATAGATAACATGGCCATGGCTGCCACAGCAATACCATATAATCCGGCTAAAGAGAAAGCTCCTAAAATAGCTAAACAAATCACAACCACCGGCCAAGCTGTAGATTTCATAGAAACCGCCAAACCAGCAATAACATTAGTACCGTGTCCGGTCGTTGAAGCTTCGGCAATTTCTTGGACCGGCTTATAAGCGGTAGAAGTGTAGTACTCAGTAATAATTACCAGGAGTCCGGTAACCGCTAAACCGATTAAGCTCGCCAAATAAATTTTCAAACTAATGTCGGCGCTAATCATATACTTCGTAATCGGATAAAAAGCGATAGCAGACAAAAGGCCGGCCGCAATTAAACCTTTATAAAGCGCGGCCATAATATTCTGACTTTTACCCAAACGAATAAAGAAGATACCAATTATAGAAGCGATGATAGAAGCCGCTCCCAGAACCAAAGGATATAAAACAATGTTTTCATTACCGACAAAAACTAAACTACCAAGAACCATGGCGGCAATAGAAGTGACGGCATAAGTTTCAAATAAATCAGCCGCCATACCAGCACAGTCACCAACGTTATCGCCGACGTTATCGGCAATCACCGCCGGGTTACGAGGATCATCTTCCGGAATATCAGCTTCAACCTTACCAACTAAATCCGCACCGACATCGGCCGCTTTGGTATAAATACCACCACCTAAACGAGCAAAGATAGAAATAAGAGAACCACCAAAAGCAAAACCGATTAAAGCATGTAAGTCGTGAGTAATATAATAAAAAGAGGCAGTGCCCAGTAAAGCTAAACCGACTACCAATAAACCGGTCACACTTCCACCTTTAACCGCAACATTCAAAGCCTTACTTAAACCGCCTCGAGCCGCTTCCGTCGTTCTGACGTTAGCACGGACACTGACAAACATACCGATATAACCGGTTAAAGCCGAGAGAAGCGCGCCGCTTAAAAAGGCGAAGGCAGTTAACCAGCCGAGAGATGGAATAAAAGCAATTATTAAAAACAAAACAACGGCCACAATAGCGACTGATTTATATTGTCTGTTTAAAAAAGCTTTCGCTCCCGCCTGAATCGCAGCAGCAATTTCCTTCATCTTGTCGTTCCCTTCCGGTAAACGCAAAATAGAAGTGATAACTATTACTCCATAAACTAGAGCTGCTAGCGCGCTAGCAAAAATAAATAAATTAGTATACATATTTTTAATTTATTTTAATTATTATTTTTTAGATTTTTTAGCTTTTTTTGACTTCTCTTCTTTTTCTGGAGCTTCTTCCGAGGCTTCTTCCAAAGCAACCCCTTCTTCTACTATTACATTTTCTGCTGGCTCTATATCAGCTGAGACCACGACTTCTTCGCCGTCAGTCGCTACCCCCTCAACTTCTCCCGCCTCATCACTACCGATAACCTTTTTTTCTCCTTCCGGGGTCGCCTCAATAATATCTATTTTCCAGCCAGTTAAGCGGGCGGCCAGACGAACGTTCTGTCCCGCCTTACCAATCGCTAGAGATAATTTATCTGAACTAACTTTAACAATCGCCTTATGCTCTACATTATCTAATTCAATGTCCATAACTTTAGCCGGAGCTAAAGCATTAGCGATAAACTTTTCTTGATTTTCACTATATTCAATAATATCAATTTTTTCTCCGCCTAGTTCAGTAATAATAGTCTGAACACGGCTACCGCGCTGACCGACGCAAGAACCGACCGGATCAACATTCTCAGCATCAGACCAAATAGCAACCTTAGCCCGAGAGCCAGCTTCCCGCGCGACTGCTTTAATTTCCACTAAACCATTAGCGATTTCCGGAATTTCCAGATAAAAAATCTTACGGAGAATTTCTTCGCTACGACGAGATAAGATAATCTCCGGACCTTTATGTCCTTCTCTAACTTCTTTGATAAATACTTTAATACGATCATTCGGATTATAGCGTTCGCTATAAATTTGTTCTTCCGAAGGCAAAAGGCCAATAGCTTTGCCTAAATCTACAAAGACTAAACGTCCTTCCCGTCTCTGAACAATACCGGAAACAACTTCCTTTTCCTTACCCTTAAATTCACTGAAGATCATATCACGCTCCATCTCTCTGATTTTCTGAATAATAACTTGCTTGGCAGTTTGAGCGGCCATACGTCCATAACTTTCCGGAATAGGTAAATCGGTAACAATTTCTTCGCCCACCTGGGCATCATGTTTTAAAATCATAGCCTCCTTTAATTGCAAATCAGTTTTAGGGTTGAACTTTTTCTTCTCTTCCGTATCATTACCCTCTGTTCCACTCTTCGTGGCTTCCGCTACCGCCATCGCCGCCGCCATCCGAGCATTAACCTCACCTCGATCTTCTCGAGATAATTCTTTTTTATCGGGATTATAAAGATTATGTAACATTTCCGCTTCTTCCTCTTCCGGTAGATTATCTACCACCGTTTTCATATCAAAAATCTGCGACAAACCAGTTTCTGGATCAAATTTGACCATGATATTCTGGTTTCGTTCACCATAATCTTTACGATAGGCCGCCGCTAAGGCGAGTTCTACCGCCGCAATTACCGGCTCATAACTTAAGTTTTTTTCTTCGCATAACTGCTTGATAGCAGAGCTTATTTCTGACATATTTTTACTATTTTTAGCTATTTAAGACAAAAAGCTAATTGTGATTAACAACTAGCTTTCTATATACTATGATAGCACTCCGGGTATTTCTGTCAAATTGACTGACAGCCAGACCATAGAGATAAAAGATTTAATAACTAGGATAAAATTGATAACCAGGCATTCCGTTAACTGTTTGACTCATCACAATAACGGAATAACGTGTCAGAATCCAGGCCACTAACACGATTACCAAACCAATAATAGCATTACGTAACATAGACATAGCTTCTTTAGTTTTTTCTTCATTTCCTCTAGAAGTCATATACTGGAAACCGGCTACTACTGCGATAATTAAAAATATAATACCCAAGAAGCCCAAAGCGACATTAATAACTCTCGCCATAGTAAAACGAATGTCATCGGGGGTATCACTACTGCCAAAAGCAATCTGGCCTATTTCAGCCCAACCGGCTTGAGAATCAACTAAATCTGGATTAGCCTGAGCTGGCAGAGAAAAACTTATCGTCGCGAGAGAAAAAATAGCCAATAAAACAAAGGAGAAGAGACGCTTTTTAGTAATGCTCATATTAATATTGTATGATATAATAATCTTAGCTTCAATTATATAAAAATCCCCATAAAAACACAAGAAATGAGTCTAGCAAAAAAGGTGGCGCGTAATATAATTGTTCAAGTAGGCGGTAAAATTATCTCCGTCATTTTGGGTTTATGGTCTTTAGTACTTATAACCCGTCTGCTCGGTCCAGATGGATTTGGTGAATACACTACTATAATGACCTACCTTTCTTTTTTTGCAGTCATCGCTGACCTGGGTCTAACTTTAGTGACAGTACAAATGGTTTCCGGTCGCGATAATGATGAAAATAAAATCCTTAATAATTTATTCGGACTACGTTTAGTTTCTATTATTTTACTTCTAGCCTGGGCGCCAATAATAATAATTTGGCTCCCTTATAGTCAGGCCATAAAAATTGGAGTGGCTATTTCTCTCGCGGCTTTTTTCTTCCCCGCTTTGAATCAAATCATTGTTGGTTTTTTTCAAAAAAGGTTAAGCATGGATCGCGATGCTATTGCTGAAGTTATTAGCCGGATAGTATTAGTCATCGGCATCGTGTGGGCTAACAATAAAAACGCCGGTTTAAACGGCGTCTTAATTGCCACAGTCTTGTCAGCGGCGGCAAATTTTATCGCCCATTATCTTTTTGCCTGTCAATTTACTATTATCAAACCGGAATTTGACTGGAGTATTTGGAGAAAAATAATCACTCGCTCCTGGCCTCTCACTATCACTATTATCTTAAATTTAATTTATCTACGCGCTGATACTTTAATTCTCTCTTTACTGCGGAGCTCAGCTGAAGTTGGTCTTTATGGTGCTACTTATAAAATAGTGGATGTTCTCACCACTTTTCCCTTTATGTTCGCCGGCTTAATCCTGCCGATTTTAACGGCCGCTTGGTTAGAAAAAAAACCGGACTACTTTAATCATGTCCTACAAAAATCTCTTGATTTTATGATCATGATAGCTATCCCTCTGGCTGTTGGCACTCAATTTCTGGGCCAACCGGTAATGCTATTTATCGCCGGACGCGATTTTGCTCCCGCCGGACAAATTTTACAGGTTTTAATTTTTTCTGTTGTGGCAATTTTTTTCGGAACTATGTTTTCTCATGCCGTTATTGCTTTAGACCAACAAAAGAAAATGATTATCCCTTATATCTTTACAGGCTTAAGCGCCCTCGCCGCTTATTTAATTTTTATTCCTCAATTTTCTTATTTCGGCGCGGCCGGAGTAACTATTTACAGCGAAATTGCCATAGCAATTTTTTCTACGCTATGCGTATTTAAATATAGTAAGTTTCGACCAAACTTTAAAATGTTCTTCCGTTCTATCGCCGCTAGCTTAATTATGGGGATTTTCCTGTACTTTTCTGCCAATACCTGGCAAACTACTTATCTATACTTAATTTTGCTTATCATTATATCTTCATTAATATACTTTATCGCCCTATACTTTCTGGGCGGAATCAAGAAATCTGACTTATCAATAATATTTAAATCAAAAACTGGTGGTGGTCAGGCCTACGGTGGTACTAACTTATAACTATGTTAAAAAAAATTAAAAAAAACACTAGTCCCTTAAACGTTGAGCCAATAATAATCAGCGAGACAGACGATTATTTGGTTATTAATAAACCAGCCGGTTTAGCCGTCCATGGCGGCGGTAATTTAAAAGAAGCGACTCTGGCCGACTGGTTAGTTTTCTCTTACCCAAAAATTAAAACTGTCGGAGACGACCAAACTCGTCCCGGTTTAGTGCATCGTTTAGATAAGGATGTCAGCGGACTAATGGTTGTCGCTAAAACGACGGCCAGCTTTGATGCTCTTAAAAGTCAATTTAAAGATCGTGAAGTTAATAAAGAATATACCGCCCTGGTACACGGTCAAATAGTTAAAGACGAGGATATTATTGACTTTCCCATTGTCCGTTCACAAGCCGGTTATAAAATGGCGGCCGTACCGGCTGGAGCAGAAGATTTATTAACTAAATCAAAGCCACAAGGACGTGACCAAGGGAATATATCTAGCTGGTTTAAGTCACGCACCGCTTTAACTGAGTTTGATGTCATTCAACGTTTCGTAAATTACACGCTCCTACACATCAAAATAAAAACCGGACGAACTCATCAAATCCGTGTTCATTTTTTTGCATATGGACATCCCCTAGTCGGTGATGATTTATACCAAAATAAAAAATCCAAAATTAAAAATAAGAAATTACAACTGGGACGAGTCTTCTTGGTAGCAGACCATTTAAATTTTCGAGATTTACAAGGAAAAATTCAAAAATTTAAAATAGACTTGCCGGCTGAGTTACAGAGCTTCCTCCCTCGTCACTAAAAAATGAAAAGTTGAGAAACCCCTTTGACACTACTTAAGATTTTTACTATAATAAAGAAATATTTAATAATCATGGTGCCATAGCACCACTTAAAAAATAATTTTAAAAACTATGAAAAAAATCGTACATTCCGTTTTCGGCCGCGACAATTTCGTGCGCATTACTTTGCCGATTTTATTGGTCGTCGTGTTAGCGATTATTGGCTGGTCTTCTTTTCGTCCAGCTAATACAAATTTGAGTGAAGATCAAGCTAAAACTAAAGCCGAGACTTTCATAAACAATAATTTAATGCAAGCCGGCAGTAAAGCAACCATTAAAGATATTACAGAAGCTTACGGTTTATACAAATTGAACATAGATATTACCACCAGCGTTGTGGAGTCTTATATGTCTAAAGACGGGAAATTATTCTTTCCTCAAGCTTTAGATATTGATCAGTTGAGCGGTGAACAAGGTAGCGCCGCTGGCAGTGCTACTGCCCCGGCCGCTACAGTTAGCACTAAGAACGACAAACCAGTCGTTGAACTTTTTGTGATGTCTTATTGCCCATATGGAACCCAGATTGAAAAAGGTATTTTACCGGTTATTAAGGCTTTAGGCGATAAAATAGATTTTCAACTTAAATTCGTTAACTATGCTATGCATGGTGAAAAAGAATTACAAGAAAATCTTGCCCAGTACTGTATTCAGAAAGAACAAAATTCTAAATTCCAAGATTACTTAAATTGTTTCTTGGCCTCAGAAGATTCTGCTTCTTGTCTCAGTTCTACTGGTGTTAACAAGAGTAAACTGGACTCTTGCGTTTCAATCACTGATAAACAATACAAAATCACCGAAAACTTTAAAAATAATGTAGAGTTCCAGGGTACTTACCCGAGCTTTAACGTAGAAAAAGCCGATAACGTTAAATATAGTGTAGCTGGTTCTCCCACCTTAATCATTAATGGTGAAGAAATTTCCAGTAATCGTGATGCTGCTTCCCTATTAACAACAATCTGCAGTGGCTTTAATAATAGCCCAGCAGAATGTAGTACAACTTTATCATCCGCTTCTCCTGCCCCTGGTTTTGGGACAGGAACTACGGCTTCCGGAACTGGAACCGCTGAGTGTCAATAAAAATAAAGTAAAGCTAAAAGACGGACCGATTGGTCCGTCTTTTTTTATTCCGAGAAACTAAATTCGTATAGCAATATTTTTACTTAGCAGCCACTCGTCCGCGATATTTTTCCGCTTTTAAAATACGCTGAACTGCAATACTGTAAGCGGCCTGACGTAAAGTTATAGAACCTGACCGCTCCTTATACTTATCATAGACTCGCCCCCAATTAACAATCATCTTTTTATGTAAAAGATTTTTTAGATAATCTTCAGCTAAAATTTGTCCGGTTCTATTCTGAGCCCATTCAAAATAACTAACGATAACTCCACCGGAGTTCGCCAAGATATCAGGAACGACCACTATTTTTTTATTGAATAAAATCTTATCAGCTTCATAAACAATAGGACCATTAGCCAATTCTACAATCACTTTAGCTTTAATATTGTCAGCATTCTCAACTGTAATCTGGTTTTCCAGGGCCGCTAAAACTAGAATATCAGTCTCTAATTCTAGTAATTCAGCGTTAGTAATGGCCCGACCGGCGGAGTATTCATTAACAGCCTTACCACTATTTTTAAAGGTAACCAAAGCAGCCACATCCAGGCCAGCTTCATTATAAATTCCGCCACGACTATCAGAAACAGCAATAACTTTATAACCGTCAGCGGCTAATTTTTCTGTCATAAACAAACCGGCATTCCCGAAACCTTGCACAACAATCTTAACCTCTTTTTTATCCTGCAAAATTTCTTTAATAGCTTCCTTAGTGACTAAATATCCACCAGCCGCCGTGGCATCACTGCGTAAAGCAATTCCTCCTAACTCTAAAGGCTTGCCAGTAATCATGCCGGGCTCATGATGTCCTACCTTCTTCTCAAACTCATCCAGTATCCAAGACATAATCCGACCATTAGTATAAACGTCGGGAGCTGGTACATCTTTATCTTGACCAAGTTCTTGATAAAAAGCATCAGCATAGGCACGACTTACCGCTTCTAGTTCTTTATCATCAGCCTCTTTAGGATTAAATTTAACGCCACCCTTAGCGCCACCATAGGGAATATCAGCTAGAGAATTTTTCAACACCATCCAGAAGGCTAAAGACTGTACCTCGTCTTCACTCACATCGGGATGAAAACGAATACCACCCTTACCCGGCCCGAGGGCACGATTATATAGAATTCTCCAAGCGGGATATTTTTTATCGCCAATAGCTAATTCAGAATAATTAACTTTTACCGGCTCTCGCAGGAGAGCTATTTCCTCCTCTTTAATATTATCTAATTTAGCCACATCCTCTAAACGCTTAAGATTGTCTGCGAAGATATTCATATATATTAATATAATAAGCAAAAAACTAACACCTTTAGCATTGGTTTAAATTGCTTTTTATTTATTGAGATAAGACATTATTTCTCTCTGTAAGGTTGCTTTATCACGTAAACCAATAAATTCTCCGATTACCTGACCATCCTTAAATAATTTCATATTTGGGATGCTCATAATCTGATACTCTACAGCTAAATCACGATTAGCTCCGTCTTCCGTATTTAATTTAGTGATTTTAACTTGACTGGCCATCTCTTCCGCCAGCTCATCAAGCACCGGAGCCATTATACGGCAAGGACCACACCAAGGAGCCCAAAAATCTACCAACACCGGTTCTTTGCTTTGTAAGACTTCAGCCGCGAAATTGTCTTTGTTGACATCTAAAGCTTTAGACATAAATTTTTTATTAATTATTAAACTGCTTATTTAACTTTTATAATTTCTTTAAATATTTTTTCCATTTTATTCTTATCCTTCCCGTCAGTATTCATCAAACAATTATCCAGTTCCGCTCCTACCAATTTCTCCATTAAAGAAGACAGGGCGGATCGCGCCGCTTTTAACTGGGTTAACAGGGCAAAACAGTCTCGCTGCTCACTCGTCAACATTTTTTTAGCTCCCGTTAATTGACCAATAACATTATTGATACGTTGTTCTAAAGTTTTCATATTTCTATTATACAGTACACCCCTATGGGGTGTCAAGGGCTAACAAATTTTATGACAAATACTCTTTAACCGGAGCCTTTTTGCTAGACGCGGTTAATGACCCCTTCCCCTGTAAGCAGCTATCACATTTACCACAAGGAGCGGCTGAGTGATCGCCAAAATAACGTAAAATGTATTGCTGTCGACAGCCGGTATGGTAAACGTAATTCTCCATCTCATCCAATTTTTCATAAGCGCGCGCCGCCTTATTTTTAAGTTCTTCAAAATTTAAATTTAGATCCTCTGCTTTAACCTGTTTCAAAATTTTAATTTCCGTACCGCGGAAAGGCGGATGATAATCTACTAAATCTTGTTCTGCTAATTTTTTTACGGCCCGCAGCAAGGCCTCTTTTTTAAAATGTAATACTACTGCCACTTCTTCCGGACTAAAATCCCAACCGGCAATTAATTCTGAAGCATATTTTATGCCCAAAGCTGTCGCGATTTCCCGCTGACTTTTAGCGCGAGGACTAATAGCTGCCAAAACTTCAGTCCAAGGCTTTTTAGCTTTTAAATAAGAGTTAGAAGTTTTTTCATTAGGCCGTGAAATATAACCCTCTCTTTCTAAAATTTTTAAAGCCGTTCCAATCGCCATTTCCGGGACAGAGTCCGATAAACTTTGTCCAATCTCAGCATAAGTTATAATAACAGAGGCCTTAGGGTCTACTTCCGCTTCTACCCGATTCTGTAAAAAATCATAAATTTCAATAATTATTTTGGGATCAGGATTATCTCCTTTAATAAAAAATTCTCGTAAATAACGATCCTGTTGATGATAAAATAATAAACAAAAACTATCCTGTCCGTCACGGCCAGCTCGTCCCGCTTCCTGATAGTAAGCTTCTATTGTGCCCGGTAAATCATGATGAATAACAAAACGAATATCCCTTTTATTAATTCCCAGGCCAAAAGCATTAGTCGCCACTACTACTTGAGCGGCGCCACTCATGAATTGTCCCTGAACCCAGTCACGGCTGGAAGCATCTAGGCCGGCGTGGTAAGCTACCGCCTTCACTCCGTTGTCCATCAAAGCTTCTAGAATTTCATCAGCTTTAGACCTAGTTCCTACATAAATAATACCATTTCCCAAATCCTTATTCTCAGTCAATAAATTCACAATCGTCGAAACCTTCTGACCATTACCGGTTGGGGTCACTGCAAAATGTAAATTAGGACGAGAAAAACCAGTTATCACTAATTCCGAATCTTGCAAACCTAATTGTTTTACAATATCATCACGCACTTCCGGTGTCGCCGTGGCCGTCAAAGCCACGACCGTAGGCGAACCGCTAAACTTTATAGCACTTTTTAAGCGAACATAGCTAGGGCGAAAATCATGTCCCCACTGACTGATACAATGCGCTTCATCAATCGCGAATAAAGAAACTTTAATTTTTTTTAACTCAGTCAAAAAAATGTGATTATAAAAACGTTCCGGAGCGATATAAACTATTTTATAAGCGCCGTTTCGTAGAGCCTCTAAACGCCGATCAGTCTCCTGTAAAGAAATAGAAGAATTAATAAAAGTTGCCGGAATACCAACCCTCTCTAAAGAATCAACTTGATCTTTCATTAAAGCAATTAAAGGAGAAATAACAATAGTAATGCCCTCTAAAATTAAGGCTGGCAACTGAAAAATTAAAGACTTACCACCTCCGGTCGGTAAGACTACCACCGTGTCACGACCGCTCAAAATACTATCAATAGCCGCCTCTTGTCCGGGCAAAAAAGATTCATAAGCAAAATGAATCTTTAGCAGTTCTTTTAATTGTTGTTTTTGTTTGGCTATCATGGAGTCGTAAAGTCTACGATAATTTATTAAAACTATTAATTACACTTACTGACGTCGTTTAAAAATTTCCCAAGTGTTCTGGAATAAAAAGGCGATAGTCATTGGGCCAATACCACCCGGCACCGGCGTGAGAAAAGAGGCAATATCTTTAGCTTCCTTAGTATCAACATCACCTAAAATTTTATCGCCGACTTTAGTAATACCAATATCAATAATTACCACATCCTTTTTTAACATTTCTTTTTTTATCTTACCCGGTTCGCCTAAAGCACTCACTATTAAATCTGCTTGCTCCGGATTCTTTTGCAAACTGACAATCATTTCTTCTTGTTCCAGAAATTTTTTAACACTCTGGCCAAAAACCTCGGAATTATACAGGACGCAAACACTTTTACCGGCCGGCATAAAATTAATATCATCCAAACACGCTTTAATGGCTGCCAAAACCGGTGATACAATATAATCGGGATGATGAGGATGAAAACCATCCACATCTTTATCCGGTTGAATAGCTTGAATTATTTTATCGGTATTGAATTGTTTCGGCAGAGGCAGTTGAACTAAAATGCCATCGATCAATTCATCTTTATTTAAAAAATCAATGACAGACAACAATTCTGCCTCTGGAGTGTCAGCTGCCATTTTATATAAATGAGTATCAATACCCACCTTCTTGCCTTCCTGTTCTTTTTTACTGACATAAAGCTGAGAATCCGAACGATCGCCAACTAAAATAATAGCCAAGTTGGGTCTTGGTCCTTTTGACTTTTCAATTTCCGCCGCAATTTTTTTCTTAATTTTTTCGGCAATAGCTTGTCCGTCTATTTTTTGCATCATATTATTTAGTAGGTATCGGGAAACGTTCACAAAGTTCCTTAACTTTTATTTTTAATTCCAATAATTTTTCTTCATCGCCGGCATTCATTAGAGCTATGTCCATATAATCGGCGATTAATTTCATTTCCGTCTCTTTCATGCCGCGAGTAGTAACAGCCGGGGTTCCTAAACGCAAACCAGAAGGATTCATCGGCGGATTAGGGTCATTAGGAATAGTAGAGCGTGAAGTAGAAATACCAATTTTTTCTAAAATCTTTTCCGCTTCTTTACCGACTAAATTTTTAGAAGCTAAATTTACAACCATCATATGATTATCAGTTCCCCCGGAAACAATCTGATAACCGCGTGTCATAAATTCCTGAGCTAAGGTACGAGCGTTGCTAATAATTTGTCTGGCATAATCTTTAAATTCCGGACGAAGAGCTTCGCCAAAGGCCACGGCCTTAGCGGCGGTAATATGATCATGCGGACCACCTTGCATACCGGGAAAAACAGCGCGATCAACCTGCTTAGCAAACTTTTCCTTACACATTATTATTGCGCCACGCGGTCCCCGTAAAGTTTTATGAGTGGTGGTAGAAACTACATCAAAAATTGGTACAGGATTTTTTATTTCTCCGGCAGCAATCAAGCCAGCAATATGTGCAATGTCAGCAAAAGTATAAGCCCCTATCTCGTCAGCAATGGCTTGAAATTTTTCCCAATCAATCTCACGAGAATAGGCACTAAAGCCGGCGACGATCATTTTTGGTTTCTCGGCTAAAGCAATACGACGCACTTCTTCCATATCTATCAAACCACTTTTTTCATTCACGCCATACTGCACAAAATTATAAAGACGACCGGAGAAATTAACGCTATGCCCGTGTGAAAGATGACCGCCATGGTCAAGTTTTAAACCCAAAACTTTATCGCCTGGTTCCAAAAAAGCCATATAAACAGCGGCGTTGGCCGGTGATCCGGATAAAGGTTGCACATTTACATGTTCCGCCTGAAATAATTGTTTAGCTCGCTCTATTGCCAAAGTTTCTATATCATCAATATTACAATTACCGCCATAATAACGCTTACCGGCGTAACCTTCGCTATATTTATTGGTTAAAACCGTGGCCATCGCCTCTAAAACAGCCGGCGAAACATAGTTCTCTGAAGCAATAAGTTCTATTTCCTCATTTTGCCGTTTTTCTTCCTTCTGAACTATTTCCCAAACAGCCGTATCATTTTGTAAATTATTATATTTCATATCGTTAATCTTAAGTGAGTGATAATCTTTTGTCAAAAATAATTTTAAATAAAATTTTATTTAAATTTTCTAAATAAAGGTCCGTACATATCATCTCTTATATCAATTCTTAACTCGTTTTTATTAACCTTATTACAATAACTAACTGGCGCGCCGCTAATAACGGCGACTGGCTGTCGTTCTGCTCCTTCACCCATTAATAATACCGCTGCTGTGGCTAAACTATCAGCCATATCCACGCTGGAAAAATGAAAAGGTCTTCCAAAAATATCTTCTTCCTGACGATAATCTTTTAGACCATGAAAACCGGCATAACCAAGAGCCACGCCGGTAATCCCAGAGCGTAAAGGTATTACTCGACTATCAGTGATAATCACTCCTAAATTTTTAAGAGAAAATTTGCGACGAAAATGATTACGAATCTTAGCCGCCGATAAAAAGCTGTCTTTTGGCAAAAGGATTAAATCGCCATTAGCATTACTCTCATCAACCCCAGCGTTAGCCATCACTATTCCCTCTTTAATAGTTAAGTAAACATATTTTGTTTCCATTTGAAATTCACTCTCGCTATTAATGATTTCTCTTTTCTGTTTATCACTAACATTCTTCACTACCCTGTTTTCCGCTAAAGCTACAATTTTAGAAGTCACCACTAAAATATCACCTTCGGCCAGGCACAAAAAATATTTTTCCAAAAAAAATAATAAATTTTCTCCCGGTTTAAATATCCTGGTTTTGCTGGCTTTTATTTTCATAAGATAAAAGATGAATCCCTAAATAAGATAAAGGGGTATAGACAAAGCCCATCCCCACTTTATATAACCACCAAGGCAAACCCATTAAAATTATAGTTTTTAAGGGATACACTCCAATAAAAGCGACCAACATAAATATTCCCGTATCTAAAAATTGCGACCACAGGTTAGATAAGTTTGATTGTAGCCAAAAAGCTTTATCATTTAATTTCTTCTTAAACCAAAAGAAAGCCAATACGTCCTGATATTCACCAATAACATAAGCTAAAAGAGAGGCTAAGGACATCCGCAGAGAAACGCTAAAGATTGTATTGTATGAATCTTTAAAAGCTAAACCACCCTGAGACCAGGGGGCGCTCAAAGAAATAAGAGAATATAACATAAATACCGCGACACTGATAAATCCAGCCATCACAAAATTCTTAGCCATACGACGGCCATAAACTTGACCAATAACATCCGTAGTTAAGAAGACAAAAGGGAAAAAAATAATTGATACCGATAAATGTGTACCAAAAATAAAAGGCATGATTTTTAAGCCTAAGGTGTTAGCCGCAAATAAGGACGCTAAGTAGAGCGTAAGGGCGATAATAATCCTGAAATTTATTTTTTCTGTTGATATTGAACTTGGCATTGAAATGAAAACTAAATAATTAAAATTAAACAAACAAAAAACGCCCAAGAGGCGTTCCTAAACAACAAAAAATCGCCTCCAGCTTATGACATACTGTTGGTGGTCGGATTACAACCGGACCAAGTTTTAATATTTTTATTGATTAGCATGGTAATATTATACACTAAATCCCAGCAAAATACAAATTTTTATTGATTGCTCCGTCAAGCAATTTAAGTTATAATCACTATATAAGTTTAATAAATAATAAATAAATTAATTTAAAGAACATATGAAAAATAAAGGCCTAAAATTCCTCATATTAGCCGTTCTGATTTTGCTGCCCATATCCGCTCTTCGGGCCGCCGGTAATCATGCCGGGGCTAATATCTATGTGCCTGAGAGTGAGATTATCAGCGGTAATTTTTATGCCACCGGACAAGACATCACAGTTGACGGCAACATCGGCGGAGACTTAATAGTCGCCGGACAAAATATTAAAGTTAACGGAGATGTAGAGGGGGACATAATCGCTGTCGGACAAAGTATAACTATTGACGGTTTCATAGGCGGCAATGTTCGTGTCGTCGGAAACTCTTTAACTATTAATGGTTCTGTGGCGCGCAATGTTAATGCTTTTGGCACCAATGTTATATTAGGGCCAAACTCTAATATAGGCTGGGACGTTTATAGCGTCGGTTCTCTCGTAGAAGCTAGAGGAATAATTAACGGTAATTTAAACGGTTACGCCGCCCAGGCCTTAATAACCGGTACAGTTGAAAAAGATATTAATCTTAATCTGGGTGAAAGTGATGATGTTTCTTCTTTAACGATTAGCTCTACGGCCGTTATCAATGGAAATCTAAACTACACATCTAATAATACAGCCAATATTGCCACCGACGCCAAAATAAACGGTACTACCGAACAAAAATTTCCGAAAATACAAGAGAATAGTTGGCTAATGGCTTGGGCCTGGAAAACTCTATTTACGATGTTCTCTGCCTTCTTCATCGGTTTAGTATTAGTCTTTGGCTTAAAAAATATTACTGACGGTATCTTAAACGGAATGGAAAAAACTCCCGCCAAAAAAATTCTACCGGGATTGATCATTATGCTAATTACCCCACCGCTCGCTATTATTTTAATGTTGACTCTAATCGGTATTCCTCTGGCCGTAATACTCTTGGCGCTATGGATGATACTTTTATATGTAGCCAGAATTATTACCGCCCTCTGGATTGGAAAATTAATTGTCTCTAAAATAGATAAAAAAAGTTCATCTCTCATGTGGCCTCTAGTCATCGGCGTCTTAGTTCTTTTCTTATTAACATCTATTCCTATCTTGGGCGCATTCATTTGTTTAATCGCTGTCTGGCTCGGGCTAGGCGCTATCTACTCTTATGCTTACAATCAATACAAAAATATTTAAAGCCTACGACATCAGAGGTATTTATAACCAAGACTTTGATGATGAAATGGCTTATCTCTTAGGCCTCGCTTTTGTGGAACTGAGAAAAAACGATGCTGATTATCAGCCAGGGCAAGTTCTTCAAATCGCTGTGGGCTCTGATATGCGTTTATCCTCCCCTTCTCTTAAAGAGAACTTATTACGCGGTCTAACGGCAGCCGGGGCCGAGGCGGTTGATATTGGTTTAGTTGCTACCCCTACTTTCTACTTTGCTGTGAGTCGTTATAACTATCAAGGTGGTATTATGATTTCCGCCTCACATAATCCGAAAGAGTGGAACGGTTTCAAATTAGTACGTTCTAAGTCCGTACCGGTTAGCGGCGATAGTGGTATAGAGTTTCTCAAAGAAAAAATAATATCCGGGGAACTTAAAGTTGCTGAAAAAAGTGGCCAAGTTATAAAAAAAGAAGGAGTGCTGGAAGATGAAATAAATTATGCTTTAACCGCTACTAATACTTCCCAAACTAAAGCATTAAAAATAGTTGTTGATACCGCTAACAGCATGGGCATCGTCTACTTTCAAGCTCTCGCTAAAAAATTACCTCATACTTTTATTACTATTAATTCTGAGCTAGACGGCACTTTTCCGGTCCATGAAGCTGATCCCTTAAAAGAAGAAAACCTGGCACAACTGAGAGAGGAAATAATTAAACAAAAAGCTGATTTAGGCATCTCCACCGATGGCGATAGTGATCGTATTTTCTTTGTGGATAACAAAGGGATAACAATAGAACCGGCTTTACTACGTGGTTTACTCGCTCAAATCTTTCTTAAAGACAAACCGGGAGCTAAAATCGGTTATGATGTTCGACCAGGGAAAATTACTGTAGATATGATTGAAGCTGGCGGCGGTCTTCCCATTCTTACTCGCGTCGGACATTCTTTAATTAAAGAACAAATGTTAAAAGAAGACATTTATTTTGCCGGCGAATCTTCCGGACATTTCTTCTTTAATGATCCTCAAGGCTGTTTTGAGTATCCACCCTTAATGATCTTAAAATTACTCAGTGTCTTTTCGGCAAATGAACTAGACCTCAACAGTTATACTAATCCCTATAAAAAATATTTTCATTCCGGAGAAATTAATCGTTCCGTTGTCAGTAAGGAGGCGGTGTTTGCCCAAGTTTTAGAAAAATATAAGGACGGCCAAATTAGCACCTTAGATGGCGTCTCGGTAAAATTTGCTGATTTCTGGTTCAATGTCCGTGGCTCCAATACCGAACCTTTAGTGCGCCTAAATCTGGAAGCCATCAGCCAAGAAGTTATGGAAAAACGGCGTGATGATGTTTTAGAACTACTAAAATAGGTTCAATTATTTCTACAAAAAAAGACCTCTATAAAGTTAGGGGTCTTTTTAAATTGATAATCTATTAAAACTTTATTTTCTGTCTACTTCAATCGTTCCCTGATTGACTAAAGCGGCTAAGGCGCCAACAGCGGCTAAAATAGGGGCAACCACTACGCCAATGACCGCTACCGTTACCGGAATTTCCATGAGAGTTTTTCCTTTTTCGTTCTTGATAATAATCCGACGAACATTACCTTCCTTAATAAGCTCTTTAACCTTCTTCAAAATCTCATGACTGGCAACTTTAAATTGTTCTTTGTTAGACGTTCCTTTTGATTTTGAACTAGACTTAGTTTTAGTCTTAGTACTTTTTACTTTAACCATATATTTATAATTAAATTATAGTTTATATTATAGCATACTCAAACCTAAAAAATACTTCAGACATCAATTTTACTTAGGCCATTTCATTTTATAAGCCTCCTTATTATATTGACGTAAAACTCGCTCGGTATTAAAAACTGGAGCATTAATAGCGATCGTAGAACGCATTAAATTTCGCCATTTCTGGGGACGCTGATAATAGAGTGGTAAAATTTCTTTCTCCAATAAATCATAAATATTATTTTTTCTAGTTGTCTTATTTTCTCGAATTATCCAACCTGTTTTTCCTTTAACATGTCCCTCCGGCCACCAACCATCAAAAGTACTTAACTGAGGAATACCGTTATGAGCCGCTTTCATACCACTAGTGCCGGAAGCTTCCAGGGGTGGGGTAGGGGTATTGAGCCAAAGATCAGCCCCACCGCTTAATAATTGAGCTTGATTTAAATCATAACCGGATAAAAAGATAACTTTTATCTTACCTCTCAATTTCTTCTTTATATCCCAGATAAATTTAATAAGTTTTCTCCCTTCCTCATCTTCCGGATGAGCCTTCCCTGCTAAAACAATTTGAATTTTTCCGGCTCGTCGTTGAACCTCTAACAATTTATAAAGATTGGCAAATAAAAGTTGTGGACGTTTATAAGAAGTGAAGCGACGCGCAAAAACAATGGTGAAAGTATTTATATCAAGGTTTTCACCTGTTTTTTTTCGCACCCATTCCGCTAATCTTTTTTTAGCCACTTGATGAGCCTGCCAAATTTCAGAGGAATTAATTGTCTCCACTTTAACCAAGTTCTGACAGTTACGACGCCAGGTCGGAATATATTTATCATACCGTTTTTGTAGTTCCGGGGTTGTCCAGAAAAAAGAATTTACTCCGTTAGTTATCGCCTTAATTTTATAGTCAGAAAACATTTTTTGCGTCACGCTCTGGTGCAAACAAGCAACGGCGTTAACATAAGCACTATTATATAAACCAAGTTGGGTAAAATTTATATTATTATCTTGATCGGGAAAGCCGGGTAAAGAAGGCCAATCCGGCTGATATTTTAATAAAAAATCTTCAGAAAAAACATCTTGTGTAGAGCGCAAAGGAGAGTGAACAGTAAAAACACAAAGAGAGCGGACTTCTTTCAGCTTAGCTGTCATAGTTTTTTTAGAAGACTCTAACAGCAATTCTATGGTTGCCAAACTACCATGCCCTTCGTTAAGGTGATATTTTTTAATTTTCTTATATCCTAAAGCAGCTAACATTTTTACACCACCTCGACCTAAAACTATTTCTTGCTTAAGTCGATATTCTCGATTAGAGGCGTATAAATAATCCGTAAGCCGACGATTAGCCCGGCTATTACCGGGAAGATTAGTATCTAAAAAATAAACCGGTCTGACGAACTGATTGCCGACCGCTCCTTTGACAAGAAAACGCCAAGCACCAACTGTAACTTTTTCTCGACCAATCATTACCGTCACCTCTTGCTTCATTTTTTCTAGAAGCGCTAAAGGAAAACTTTTCTCTGCCCGTGCAATCTGATCACCCTCGGAACTAATTGTCTGTTTAAAATAACCGCGACGATTAAGTAAGGTCATGCCAACTAAAGGAAAATTATTGTCAGCGGCCGAACGCATAATATCACCCGCTAAAACACCCAAACCGCCGGCATAAGTCGGTAGATTGTTAGATACAGCTATCTCTAGACTGAAATAAGCAACAATTTCATTATTTTCTTTAATTTGAGTTTGAGACATAATCTTAAAAATTAACTTAAATTATTATAGCACATCAAGTATAATATAATAAAAAGAGGTTAATTTAATTAACCTCTGTTGACCTCGTTTTTAAATAGGTTTTGTTTTCTGTATTGTGCCACAATTTTACTATATTACTACGATGTAAATACAGAACTAAGACTAATACCAACACCGAAAAAATAGTAATATATAAATTATCTCCCCAAGCACAAGATCTCCCCTTAAGTCCTTGGGAAACTAGTATTGCTGTTGCAGCATACAGAGAACCAAGCGACACATACTTAGTAAAGTAATAAATAATAACAAATACTAATATGGCTATTACGGCAGCAAGAGGGTTAAGAACTAAAAATATTCCCCCACCGGTAGCAATAGCTTTCCCGCCTTTAAACCCCAAAAATACTGAATAGGCGTGTCCGATAATAACAGCTAAACTAATTATAGCCACCTGCCACAATGGTAAAGATAAAATATTCCAACTAACTATTACAAGAATAGCACCTTTAAAAGCATCCAGCAGTAAAGTCAATAAACCCAACTTCCAGCCCAAAGCTCTTAAGGTGTTGGTAGCACCAAAATTGCCGCTACCAACATTTTTCAAATCAATATCATGAGCTTTAGCTATGATATTGCTTGAAGAAACAGAGCCTAATAAATAGGCCGATAACAATAAACAAATAAATAGAAACATGATTTTTTCTCCCGATTTAATTTACTTTTTTTGAATTTTTATGAGCGCGATAGTGAACATAAACTATCGTCCCAAATATTATTGTTAGCCAAAAATAATCCCAGAACCCCCAATTTAACCAAGATTGGTATTGTGCTATAACATTTTTAATGAACAACGTGGACTCCGTTTTAAATACCCCGAACGTAATCTTCGCACCCGTCAATATAAATGGCTTTGCATTTGCATTCAATAAGTTTTTTATTGGTATTCCAAAAAATCTCATCACCACAATGAGTGCATTTGTAGTAAGTTTCTTCTTTGGTTTTGTTGGCGATTTCCTTTGACATATAATTAAGCAGTTTTTTTATCCTCAAGGAGCCATTCCCATAATGGTCTAAAGTATATGGTCATGCCATCTTTTTCTACTGCACGTTTTTCATCCCATGTCAGAACCGTAAGTTTTTTCACTTTCAATTCACCGCCTGCCTCTATTAAGGCCTTTACCTCTCTTTGTTCGACGTCAGAATTTATTGACTCATAGCAGACTTGTATAAGTTCAGTGACATCTATCCCATTTTTGACAACAAAATCAATCTCACGATCGTTGCGAGTCTTGTAATAGAATAAATCCCTGTTCGGTTTGACTCCACGCTTCACCAATTCGGTAAAAACAAGGTTCTCCATGAGCTTTCCTTTGTCGGGAGAATGCTGAATTGCTTTTGCAGTTATAAAACCATTGTCGACTGCATACACTTTTCGGGGAGACTTAATCCGTTGTATGGATTTTGGCGAATATCGAAGTAGAGAAAATATAAGATATGCTTCTTCCAGATATTTTATATATTTCTCTATAGTAGACGCACTCTTTAAATTTAGAATTTCAAGAATTTTCCGTATCGTATACAAATTTGCAAAGTTGTTTATTAAATGTCCTCCTAAGTTTGCTACTTGAGTTGAAAATTTAACCCTGTGCCTTTTAACCACGTCTTTGAAAACCAGAGAGTCAAATAACACATCAAGATAGTCCTTGGGATCAACGTTATGGACCGCAACCTCAGGAAATCCACCATTAATAAGATAGTTTTCCATGAGGTTTAAAAGCTCGCCACGCTGTTGCGGTAGTGCACTATATTCCTCGCTTATTTGAAATTTCTTTGCGCGGAGAAATTCACTAAAATCAAACGGCAGTATTTCTATGGGCATATGTCTGCCGGTCAAATGCGTAGCAAGTTCTTTTGAAAGCAGATGGGCATTCGATCCTGTAAGCACAAGATTGTATCCCTCCCGGTGCAGACGATTAACAAACAACTCCCATCCGGGGAGGTTTTGTATTTCATCAAACAAAACAGTCTTAACTTGGCCATATGCGGCGTGCAGTTCTTTCATCAGTTCATCAGTGGCTATTCCGCCCGCACTCGATAATACTTCATCATCAAAATTGAAGTACATGAACGGCCGATCCTTCAAGAGCATAAAAGAAAAGACGGATTTCCCAGCACGTCGGGGCCCAAGAATTACTTTTATCAAATTCGAATCCAGCCATTTTTTAGCAAATGGCTCCTTGGCTCGGCCTATGTACGAAAGAGTAAGAAGTTGCTCTTTCTGCAGTTTTTGGTTAGAAACTATGTCTTTAAGCATATTATTTTACTTGTATTGGACAGAATAAGTTGTTTTTGTCCACTACAAGTAGTATAATGGACAGGAACGGGAAAGTCAACAATAATTAGCACTTATGGACGATTAAGAAACCCTAATAGAATACAAGGATAAATATCAGCTCAAATGGAGGAAATTTTTATGGACAAATTAGCCTATCCAAACCATCATTCCTTCACCGATCATCAGAGGCTTAATGCAGGCCGAGGACATGGTCTTTACCAAGAAATACAAAAATCCCAACAAATTAATTAAGCTTTGGATTAGAATTGAAGTCAATCAACCGAACTTGGTTATATTAGATACCGTTTGGGGTGCCTATCGGGAATTAGCGCGCTCAACCGCCGCCAGAATTGCGGCGGTCTCGCTTGTCCAGGGTTGGCGTCCGATATGCCACCCGGCATATCGTCCGACGCTCTCCTTTTCGCTATTTCTTCCGAAATAGCTCAAGACTCGCTGCCAACCTGTCCGATTCCCCGCGACTACGTCGCTATAATAAAAATAATCCAGAAAATTCTGGATTATTTTTATTATGGGTGCCTATCGGGAATCGGACCCGAAATAACAGGACCACAACCTGCTGTGTTACCACTACACCATAGGCACCATTTGTTTCTTTTGAAACGTACGCCCGGAAGGAATCGAACCTTCGTCTAGAGCTTAGAAGGCTCTCGTTCTATCCGTTGAACTACGGGCGCAAAAAAATTAGAGAACCAGCCCTAATCACCGTTTTATATTAAAATAAATATTAACTCCTGTCAACATAAAATTAAAGCTCTCTTTGTCTTAATGCTTCAAAGGCAATAACGGCTGCCGCCACTGAAACATTTAAAGAATCTAAACCAGATATCATCGGTATTTTTATTAACTTATCAGCAGATTTTAACCAATCATCACTTAAACCATCAGCCTCTGAACCTAAAACTATAGCCGCCCCTAAACACCAGTTTACCGCCGTATAATTTTGTTTAGCGCTAGTAGCGGCGGCAAAACTTTTAATCTTATTCTTTTTTAACCAAGCAGCAGTATCCTTAAGTGAAGAACTAACAACCAACTCAGAAAAAACATAGCCCTCGCTAGCGCGAATAACATTAGGATTATAAATATCAGTTTGATTATCATTAATTATAACAGCTGTCGCCCCTACAGCATAAGCTGTTCGCAAAATAGCTCCTAGATTGCCAGGTTTTTCTACTTTTTCTAAAACAATAATCAAAGGATTCTTGTCCAACTTAATATCATCTAGATTTAAACTAGGCCGTAATGCTAAAGCTAAGAAACCGTCCGGATTTTCTTTATAAGAAATTTTGCTAAAAATAGCTTCTGTCACTTCTATTATATTTTCTTCCGGCACGCTAAAAACTCGCTTAGGATCAGCGTCATTCAAAGACGGACAATAAAATAAAGTAGTGACAGTAGTTCCAGATTTAAGAGCTAAGGCTATCTCTCTAATTCCGTCTATCACAATTAAACCTTGTCTTTTTCTTTCCCCAGCTTTTTTTAGACGAACCGTATTGTTAATAATAGGGTTAGCCGTACTATTTATTTTCTTCATACTCTTAACAATGTGTTTAGGTTGGACAAAAACTGTAATGAAATTATAATATAAAAGCTGACAAAAGGCTAATGATAATGATATAATAAAAACATGCCTATCCCCCAACTAAAACGTCGTTCTTCCGACTCTTGGCGTAACTACCGAGTATCTCGTGGTATAAAAACGACTAAAAACAAAAATAGCAAATTTCCGGTAAAAAAATTAATTTTTCTATTATTAGGTATTGGTGTGGCGGGAATAGTAATATTGTCTGTTTATGCGACCTGGATTTCTCGTGATTTACCTAACCCAAACCAATTACTTAATAGAGAAATAGCACAAAGCACTAAAATTTATGACCGCACCGGCGAACATGTTCTCTATGAAATAAGTGGCGATGAAAAAAGAACTTTAGTGGAGCTTAAAGATATTCCTGATTGGGTAAAAAAAGCAACTATCGCCATTGAAGATAAAAATTTTTATAATCATGGCGCCTTCAGTGTCTGGTCAATGTTTCGCACCGCCATTACTAACGTCATTTTTAATCGCAGTGCCGGCGGTTCTACTTTAACTCAGCAATTTATAAAAAATGCTGTTTTAACTCCAGAAAAAACTATTCCCCGAAAAATTAAAGAACTGGTATTGTCCTATCGTTTAGAGCAAAAGTTTTCTAAAGATGAAATTTTACAGATGTACTTAAACGAAATCCCTTATGGTTCTAATGCTTATGGAATAGAAGCGGCTAGTCAAAAATATTTTGGCAAGAGTGTTAAAGACGTCTCCTTGGCGGAAGCGGCAGTTTTGGGTGCCATTGTTCAAACTCCTACCCGTTACTCTCCCTACGGACCAAATAAAGACCTTCTCCTTGGTCGTAAGGACTATGTCTTAGACCTAATGGAAGCTCAAGGTTATATTTCAGAGCAAGAGCGCGATGATGCTAAGAAAGAAGAGATAGAATTTAACGGTCCAGAGACAAATATCACTGCCCCTCATTTTGTCATGTATATAAAAAGTATTCTAACGGAAAAATACGGAGAAAAGATGGTGGAGCAGGAGGGTTTAAAAATTTACACAACTCTAGATCTATATAAACAGGAGGCGGCCGAAGAAGCTATCACTAAGATTACTGAAAATTATCCAGAAAAATATAACGCCAATAATGCCGCTCTGGTCGCTATTGATCCTAAAACTGGACAGATTTTATCTATGGTTGGATCGCGTGATTATTTTGACGATTCTATTGACGGTCAAGTTAATGTCGCCACACGATCACGTCAACCGGGCTCCTCTATGAAGCCGTTAGTTTATACTGCCCTCTTTGAAAAAGGTTATACTCCCGACACTCTTCTCTACGACGTTAATACCAATTTCTCTACCAATCCTAACGAGCCTTATTCTCCAAAAAATTATGATCTAAAAGAAAGGGGTCCGGTTAGTATTCGCCAAGCTCTAGCCGGCTCGCTTAACATTCCGGCCGTCAAAGCTATTTATCTGGCTAATATTAATAACGTTATTGATTTAGCAGAAAATCTTGGTTATTCCACTTTATATCCACGGAGTAATTTCGGTCTGTCTTTTGTCTTGGGCGGAGCGGAGGTAAAACTATTAGAACATGTTAATGCTTATAGTGCCTTTGCTCGTGACGGAGAAATTAATTCAATTGTTGGAATTCTAAAAATTGAAGATAAAAACGGAAAAGTAATTGAAGAATATAAAGCCTCCTCAAAAAAAGCTTTAGATTCTCAGGCTGTCAGAATGGTTAACAGTATTCTAATAGATAACAACGCTCGCGCTTATGTCTTTGGAACTAACAATTATTTAAATTTAGGTGATCGTCAGGTCGGAGCTAAAACAGGAACCACTAATGACTACCACGATGCCTGGACTATCGGTTATACTCCATCTCTAGTGGCTGGCGTCTGGGTCGGTAACAGTAATAACGACGCTATGAAGGGTCATCCGGATGGCAGTGTGGTAGCGGCTCCGATTTGGCATGAATTCATGAGCAAGGTGTTGGGCGATACACCAAAAGAAACTTTTAAAGCTCCCGACGACTACACAAGGGGAAAGGCTATTTTAGACGGACAAATTCCTACTCAATCAATCAAAATAGATGTCAGTACAGGAGAACCGGCCAACGACAATACTCCGCCAGAATTAATAAACGAAGTAAATATACCGGAATATCATAATATTTTATATTATGTAAATAAAGATAATCCAACCGGAGATGTTCCTAAAAATCCTGGCGACGATTCACAATTTGATTTATGGGAAAGTGCTATTCAAAACTGGGCAAAAGAAAATGCGAGCTCTTCCCCTTTTTATCAGTCTTCTGATAATTCAAATAACAACTCCGGGGATAATGGACCAAAAATAAAAATAATTAGTCCAACTGCCAATCAAACTATTACTAGTCCAGAGTTGTTAGTAAAAACTGAGGCTATTGATAATCGTAAAATCAGCCGAAGTGAATATTATATTAATAATAATCTCTGGGAAACAAAATACGGTACTCTGGATGCCTTTAACAAAAGTATAAATTTCCTTAATAATGGTTATCATAGTTTAAAAGTATGGACTTGCGACGAAGAGGAAAATTGCGGTAGTACACTAGTGAATTTCAATCTCCTAATAAACAATAATCCCATCTCCACTCTTAAAAATTCCATAGTAATAAACAGTCCTAATAACGGGGTAAGTGCCAGTAAAATTGATTTCCCCTTGCGAGTGGAAATGTGGGTTGGCCGGCCAGAAAGAGTGGCAAAAATTAATCTTTTAGCTCTTAGTGATAAAACTGGCACAGTCCTTACTTTAAAAAATAAAGACACACAAATAAATAACAACTTAAACTTATTCTGGGAGGTCGCTCCACCACCAGGTTCATATTCTCTTTATGCTATCTTATCAGACTGGAATGGGGATATTATAAAAAGCGCTGAAATAAAAGTTAATGTAAAATAAAAAAACCGTCTTTAATTTGACGGTTTTTTTAATGGTTTATATTTTAATTCTACTGTCTAATAGGCATTACTATATACAGGTAATCTTCACTGTTTTCCGGTTTTAAAAGACAGGGGGTGTCACTATTTAAAACAGAAATTTTCACGCGTGGTCCTTCAACGTTATTTAAACCTTCAACCAGATAACGATAGTTAACTGTTATTTCATTTTCACTACCATTAATTTCTGCCGTCAGCTCCGTCCTACTCTCTCCACTTGAACCGGAGAAGGCGGTAACAGAAATTTTGTTTTTCAAAAAATGCAAAGTAACGTCGTTAATTCCGGTTTTAGAAAAAAGGGCGGCCGCTTTTACTGCTCTAATTAATTCGGAGCGTTCCGCTAAAATTTCTGTTTTACTTTGCGTGGGGATTATTTGCTTATAATCGGGATAATGACCGTTAATTAAACGCGATATTAAATCAACCGAATCAACTGTAAATAAAATTTGATTTTCACTTAAATAAATTTTTACTTCATCTGACTCATCGTCCTCAACACTAAAATTATTTAAAATACGTAAAAGTTCTTGTGCGGTTTTAGCGGGAACAATAACCTTCAATTCTTCTGCTTCATTTTTTTTACTAAAATTTAATTTTTTTTCTGCTAAACGATAACTATCGGTAGCCGCCAAATTTAATTGATCTTTATAAAAAGAAAATAAAACACCACTTAACTCTGCTCTATTCTCACTAGTTGATACCGCAAAAATTACATTTTCTAAAGATTTTTTTAAGTCACTAGATTTACAGACGTAAGGATTATCTTTAGAAATAACGGGGATAAGGGGAAACTCTTTTGCTGATTCACCTTTTATTTTTGTCTTATAGTTTCCAGACTCAACTAATAAATTATCCTTCTCTTCTATTAAATCTACTTTCTCGCCACCACTTAAAAGGTTAACGTATTCTGTTATTAATTTAGAATCAACAGTAAACTGCCCACCACTCTCTATTTTTCCCCTAAGTTTGTAACTTATCCCTATTTCTAAGTTAGTGCTTACAAGTTCAATATTACCATCCTCAGCCTTTATTAAAATATTATTAAGAATTGGCAGATTAATATTTTTGGATGTAGCATGTCCAACAATGTTTAATCCTTTTTTTAAATTTTCTTGTAAACTGATTAGATGCATACTAATTATTATATTAATTAATGTATTTGATTAATAATAGTAATAAGGGGGTGGATAAACTGTCGTATCTCTTATTTTTAAGCTTTTTGTTGGGATTTTTGTTGATTTATCGGTTGATAAATCACAGACTATTATGTTAACTTTTTGTGTGTTTGTGTTAATAAGTTTTTAGTCTTAGCACTTGTTCACAAAGTAACTTTATTTTTGAACAAGGAGTTAACAATTAAGTCACAGACTTATCAACAGAAATTTTAATAAACGGAACTGAAAAGCTGACGAATTGACCCTAGTTCTTGTTTTACTTTTTCATTACCCTGCTCTTTTATTTGGTGTTCTATTTTATTATAAGAGTGCATGGCGGTGGTATGGTCTCGTCCACCAAGTTCAGCCCCGATAGAGGGGTAAGATGATCCGATATCTTCTCTTATTAAGAAAATGGCTACTTGTCTCGGCCAAACCAACTCCTTTTTACGACTTTTTCCAATTAAATCTTTATAAGTTATATTATAGAATTTTGCGGTAGCCTCTATAATTTCCTTGGGGGTGAGAGATCGGGTTTGAATATTAGATACGTAATCACTTAGAATTTCTTTAACACTTTTTAAGGTAGGAGTTAAACCTTTAAATTGGTGAAAAACAATCACCTTATTGAGAGCCCCCTCTAATTCACGAATATTATTTTGAACATGTTCAGCTATATAGAGGAGTAACTCTTTGTCTAGGGGATAATTTTTTTCAACGGACTTTTTTTCTAAAATCGCGACCTTAGTTTCAATGTCCGGTTTTCCCACGTCAGCTACCATGCCTGATTCAAAACGAGAAATAAGACGATGCTCAATGGCGGGAATAGATTTTGGTGGACGATCAGAGGTTAGAACTATTTGTTTGTCGTTTTGTTGTAGTTCGTTAAAGGTGTGAAAAAACTCTTCTTGGGTTCCGTCCTTACCACCCATAAACTGAACATCATCAACCAAAAGGAGATCAACATTGCGATATAAATTTTTAAATTCTTTAGCTTTACCACTTTTTACGGCTTGGATGTAATTATTGGTGAATTTTTCACTAGTGGTATAGAGTATTTTATTGGTTTTTTTAGTTACCGCATTACCAATAGCTTGTAACAAATGAGTTTTACCCAGCCCGACGCCACCGTAGATAAAAAGAGGGTTGTAAGCCTTACCCAGATTGTCTACTACAGCCTGACAAGCAGCACTAGCTAGCTCGTTGCCACGACCAATAATAAAATTTTCAAAAACATAGCGTGGATTCAATCCATATTTATTA